>CANQSI010000102.1 GCA_947626465.1 uncultured Atopobiaceae bacterium | reverse complement strand
TCGTCGAGGTCCACGACCTCGAAGGTGGGCTCGTAGGCCGAAAACGCCTGGAGCGCGCCGAGGTAGCTCGGGCCCTCGACGATGATGTGGTCGCCGGGGTTGATGAACACGCGGCCAATGAAGTCGAGCGCCTGCTGGGAGCCCGCGGTGATGAACACCTCATCGGGATCCACGTGGATGTCGAAGTCGCTCACGAGCTCGCAGACGGTCTCGCGCATCTCCTGTCGCCCGTCGGAGCCGCCGTACTGGAGCGCCTTCAAGCCCTCTTCGAGGATGGCGCGCTTCGCACACTCCGCCACCTCGTCGAGTGGAAGCGAGGAGATGTCCGGCATGCCACCGGAAAGGCCGATCACGCCGGGGCGCGAGATGGCGGCGAAGAGGTCGCGCACGGCGCTTCGCCGAAGCGATTCGAGCCGCGTGGCATAGAAGTCCTCGAACTCGTCAAACGCCAATCGTGAGCTGGGCATATGCGATCTCCTTTGCAACGCTCGGCGGCACTGCCTTAAAAACGGCAGCCCGCGAGGCCCATTCTAGTGAGCCGTGCAGCATGCGCACGCGCGCGAGCCGCAGGTGGCACGCCATGCGCGGGGCATGGGGCGCAAGGGATGATCGCGGGAAGAGGTGCTAGCCCTCGCTTGCTTGCCCGGTTGCCGCGGGGCGGCGACGATGCCTGCGCCGCGCGCGTCCGGGCTTCTTGTCGCCCTCGCCCGATTGCGGCTTCGCGCTCGCCTCGGGATTGGCGGGACGCGGGCCTTCGCTTCGCGGCTGCGCGCCGTCTTGGGGTTTGGGCTTTCCCCTGCCCCTGCGCCGACGTGGGCGCTTCGGCTGGCCGTCCTTGGCCCCGTCCTGCGGCGCGTCCTTGTGCGCCTGCGTATTGGCCTGCGCCTGGGCCTTCTCTCCGGAGGGTTTTCTCCGACGGCGGCGCGAGCGCTTCTTCGGCGCCTCGGTGGCGGCGGGCTCGTCCGCCTTCGGTGCTTCGGCGGCCACCTGCGCCTTCTCCGCCGCCTTGCCACGGCTGCGTCGCGTGCGACGGCGCGAACGGCGGTTCTTGCCGGATGCGGCTTCGTCTCCCGCATCCTTTTCCTCGGCGCCCTTCTCGGACTGCGCCGAGGGGGCTTGCCCCGCTCGACGATGCCGGCGCTTCACGCCAGGGCCTTCCGAGGAGGCGTCGCCCTCTGAAGCCGGGCGGCGGCGCCTCCTTGCCTTCTGCTCACCCTCGTCGAGGAGCATGTCCTCGGGCGCGAGGTATTCCTCGTTCTCGAGCTCCTCCTCGGCCTCGAGCTGGGCGAGCGCGAGGCGCACCTGCGCCGAATCGAGCGCCTCGAGCGCGGCGCGGGTGACGCAATCGGGCCGGCAGACGGCGTGGTTGCGTTCGGCCTGCTCGCGCGCTCCCTCGCTCGTCTCCATGCAGGCGATGGGCACCTTGAGAGACTTGTCGTTCTCGAGGCGCAGCGTCACGGCCTCGCGCGGCGTATCGAGTTCCACTACGCGCGCCTCGCCCATCGGGGTTTGCACGCGGGCGTTCTTCTTCGGGGCACGGCTCTTGAAGTCGCGATACACGTCGTTCTCGTAGCGGAGGCAGCACATGAGGCGCCCGCATGCCCCGCTGATCTTCGGAGACGAGAGCGGGAGGTCTTGGTCCTTGGCCATGCGGATGGTGACGGTGCCGAAGCCCTGGCCGAGCCTCGTGCAGCAGAACTCCTGCCCGCAGTGCGCGATGCCGCCCATGATGGCGGACTGCTCGCGCGCCCCGAGCTGGTGCATGTCCACGCGCTGGTCGAGGCGTTGCGAGAGATCGCGGGCGAGGGAGCGGAAGTCCACGCGTCCCTCGCTCATGAAATAGCACACTACTCGCTCGAGCCCGAAGAGATACTCCACGCCCACGGGCTTCATCGGGAGCTCGTGGGCAAGCACAGCTTCCTGGAAGATGGGGAATGCGTTTCTTCCCTGCTCATCTCGCTCGTCTGCCACGGCATCGTCTTCGGGCGTGGAGAGGCGAAGGATCGGCGCGAGCGCCTCGCCACCGAGCTCGCGATCGAGCCGCTCGTCATCCCACTCTTGCGGAGCGCCGGTGGCGATGCCTCGCTCCGTGCCGCGCGCCGTCGAGCAGATCACCGCGTCGCCGCGCTGGATTTCGAAGTCGAAGGCATCGAACCAGAGATCTCGCGCCACGAAGGGAAACTTCACCGAACAGACGGTTGCCATAAGAACTCCTTCAAGGAGAGGAAGAGCACCTGCAAGACGAGCACAGGCGTGGTCGAGCGATTCAGGTGGCGCGACGCCTTGGCGCAGGCTTCGAGCGCCTCAAGGAGCGCTTCCCGCCCGCGTGCGGCAAGAGACGCCACGAGATCGCCCACATCGGCGTTGAGCGGTTGCTCGGAAGCGCCGGCATCGAGGGCGAGGGCATCGCGCAAGAGCGTCTCCACGATGCGCACCGCCTCGGCGAGCGCCCTGCGCTCGGCTGCCGAGGTCGCGCGCTTCTTGCGATCCACGATCGCCTGGCGCGCGGTCTTCGTGAGGAAGTC
>CANQSI010000101.1 GCA_947626465.1 uncultured Atopobiaceae bacterium | reverse complement strand
TCCACCCACGTCACGCGGCCTCGGTTGAACGTATTCGCGAGGTAGGTGGCCATGGGGTCGCGCTCGAACTGCGCCGCGTCCCAGATGTTGTCCCAGATGCCCTGCGCGCCGTAGGTGTAGCCGGCGGCGCCGAGCTGGATCGCCGTGTAGGCCACGCGGCGAAGCATCGCCGGCGTGATCTCCCTCGGGCCGTTTACCTCGAGCGACGAGCAGAGCTCATACATCGCCTCGCCCTCGACGAAGGGCTTGTCGCCGTGCGCGGCGAAGAACTCGCGGTAGTCCGCCTCGGCGATGACGAAGTCGCCGTGGCCGGCTTGGTTCAGCGTGAAGTCGAACCAGTCCTCGCCGTGGTAGTAGCTCGCGAAGGGGCGCTCGTTGGTGGAGTGCGCCGTCTGGAGGTGGCCGTAGCCGTCGAGCGCCTCGAAGACCTTCGCCACCTCGCGCCAGCGGTTGATGAGCGCCTCGCGGACCTCGGGGTTGTAGCCCGCAATCTCGCCCGCAAGCGTCCAGACCATGGGGTAGGCGCCGTAGCGCGCCACGATGTAGCGCGCGAGGGCCGCCATCGCGCGCGGCCCCTCGGGGGCGAGGATCGAATCGTTCCACGCGATGCCGAGCGCGTCCACAAGCCCGGCATCGGCCACGTAGGCCACGCGCCGGTCGAGTTCTTGCTGGTAGAAGGCCACGTTCGGCACGAGGCGCTCGAGGTCGCCGTCCACCCAGTAGCGGCGTGCGCCGTGGAAGTCGCTTCGGAGGTTCGTCTGGTAGACCGTGAAGCCCTGCGCCACACGGCGATCGACCATGCCGCGAAACATCGAGTCCATGGCCGGGTGGTTCGACTCGTCCCAGCGCTCGCCGTAGGCGAACTCCCAGTGCGTGTCGCCGAGCCAAAAGAAGGGGGTGCCGTCGGCGTAGGCGAGATGGCGATGGTCGCTTCCCACGCGGATGAAGCCGTGGCGATAGAGCGCGAGGTCTCCCGTATAGGGCTCAGCCTCGAGCGTGCCTCCGTGGCCGTCGAGCGCCGCATCGTCTTCGCAGGAGGTCTCCCAGCGCCACGCGCCCGGCTCCGTGGGCGCGAAGCTCACGCGGAACATGCGCCCGCCGTCCCAGTACGCCTCGCGGCGGACCACGCGCCCCGACGGCCCCTCGAAACGCGCCCAGCACCGCACGTCCTCAAGCGGGTTCTCCGGCGCGCGTGAGGCCTCGAAGCTCAAGGTCTCCGGCATCCAGCAGGTGGCCATAATCTGCAGCTCAGCCATAACGAAACTCCTTCGCGAGGGCCCCCCAAAGACTTACGCCGCGTAGTCCCAAAGGGACTCCCAAAGACTTACGCCGCGTAGCCACTTTTTCGGTGCGCCACCTGAGATAGCCACGAGCTTGCAAGTGAGTATTCCATCCGAACCGCCGCACCGAAAAAGTGGCTACGCGGCGCAAAAGGATGGGCGTGGCGGAAAGGGTGGGACGTGGCTACGCGGCGGAATGAGACGTGGGGCGGCTGCTCCTTTGGCAACTGCCCCACGTTGGTCAACTCGCTACCTCACGCAACTCGCGAGGTATCACTGCGTCAAGAAGCCGCAGCTATTAGTAGTCCATCGTGCCGGGCACCACGGCATCGACCTCGGCTTGGGCTTCGGTCTCGCCAAGCTCCTCCTTCGTGAAGCCGAACATCATGGTCACGACGCAGGCAACCACGATGGCGCAGGCGGCGCCGATGAGCATGCAGATGAGGTTCTGCGTGCCACCCTGCATGTACTGGAGGGCGATGAGGAAGTTGGTCGCGCCGCCGCCGGGATAGACGACCACGCCGAGGAGGCCGGAGAGCACGGCGCCCGCGGCACCGCCGGCGAACATGCCGAACATGGTGCGGCGGTAGCGGAGGATGACGCCGAAGAGGCCAGGCTCGGAGACGCCACCGAGGACCGCAGCCACGAGGTAGCCCCAGCAGAGGCTCTTCTCTTCCTTGTCACGCAGGCGATGGGGAGGCCGTGGCCGAGCGAGCCGGTGTTCATCTCAATGCCCGGGATGCCGCGGTTCGGGTGGCCGATGTAGGGGCTCCCGTTCTTGGCGTAGGTCTTGATCACGTCCTTCACGTCGATGAAGCCCGCAGCGCCGAGCACCGCGTAGAAGGCCTCCACCGCGTGGCCCTTCGAGAGCAGGAAGCGGTCGCGATTGGCGTCATCCTGCTGCTCCGGGCTCATGTTGAGATGCCGGAAGTAGAGCACGAGCAGGGCATCGATCACGGAGAAGTCCCCGCCGAGGTGGCCGGTCTTTCCGTTGTAGACCATGTCGAGCGCCTGCTGGCGAAGCGGCCAGCGGAGCTTCTCGAGTTCTTCGATAGAGCGCATTACTCTCCCCTCAGGTAGGCCTTGACCTCTTCTTCGATGGGGTCGTAGAGATCGGGCGCAATCCCGAGGTACTTCCCACACGCTTCGTAGAGGATCGGCACGACGTTTCCGTGGATGGCGGTGCAGTGGTGGATGTAGGGGCCCTCGACGATCTTGGCCTCGAGGCGCTTGATGTTGTCGACCTT
>CANQSI010000100.1 GCA_947626465.1 uncultured Atopobiaceae bacterium | reverse complement strand
GCCGCAGCGTCGAGCTATTTCTTGGCCTTGCCTTGATTGGCGACGGCGTCGATCTTGGCGGCGATCCACTCGGGGTCGCCGATGTACTCCTTCTTGAGGACGTTCATGTCCTTGTCGAAGGTGTAGACCAGCGGCACGGCGGTGGGGATGTTCACCTCGAGGATCTCGTCGTCGGTGAGCTTGTCGAACTGCTTCACGAGCGCGCGGAGCGAGTTGCCGTGCGCGGCGATGAGGATCCTCTTGCCCTTGCGCATGCGCGGCTCGACGTGCTTGCAGAACCACGGCCACACGCGCTCGATGGTGTCGGCGAGGCACTCGCAGTAGGGGATGTTCTCGGGATCGACGTTGCGATACGCGGGCCAGCTGTGGGCGTCGCGCTCGTCGCCGGGCTCGAGCGCGGGCGGGCGCACGTCGAAGCTGCGGCGCCAGATCTTCACCTGCTCGTCGCCGTACTTCGCGGCGGTC
Organism: uncultured Atopobiaceae bacterium; assembly: GCA_947626465.1. Taxonomy (GTDB): domain Bacteria; phylum Actinomycetota; class Coriobacteriia; order Coriobacteriales; family Atopobiaceae; genus CANRLS01. Next base: position 2,063 of record CANQSI010000100.1, on the reverse strand, counting down.
TCGGCCTTGTTCAGGCCCTGGAGGGCGCCGTAGTGGCGCTCGTTCAAGTGCCAGTTCTTCTTCACGGGCAGCCACACGCGATCCATGGCGTCGAGCACGAGGTCGAGGGTGTGGATGGCGCGCTTCAAGACGGAGGTGTAGCAGAGGTCGAAGTCGTAGCCGGCGTCCTTCAGGGCGCGGCCGCCGTTATAGGCCTCGTCCTTGCCGAGGTCGGAGAGGTCGACGTCGGCCCAGCCGGTGAAGAGGTTCGCCTTGTTCCACTCGCTCTCGCCGTGGCGGATGAGGACCAGCGTCATGGTCTCGGGGGTTTGGATGTCGGATCCGGACATGGTGCTCCTTTCGTGGAACATTGCGAATCGCGCCGCCTCCGGGGTATAGTAAGCCTCGGCTAACATTTTGGACCTTGGCCTACGAACGTTCGGAAGAAGGACGCGCACGTGGTTGACGCACTCATTATCGCCTTTGTGGTCGCGGGTGTTTGCCTCGCGGTGCGCTCGATTGCGAGGAATTTCTCCAAGGGATCGTGCGCGGGCTGCGCGAAGGGCGGCAGCTGCTCGGCGGCGGGCGCGCAGGGAGCCTGCTGCGCCGCGCACGTGGACGCCGACGAGCTCTCGAGGAACGTGGCCAAGGCCCTGCGTAAGAGCTCGTAACCCGAGGTTTTCGAGCCCGTTTCCGCTCCTTTCGCCCGCGTGGCGCGCTCGGCTATCATGGCCCCGACCGTGCCGATCGTGCGATTTTGAGGAGTGCGAGGGGCCATGCCACTCAACGAGCGCAACATCGATTACGTGCTGCGGACCGTCGAAGAGCGCGACATCCGCTTCATTCGCCTGTGGTTCACCGACGTACTCGGCAACTTGAAGTCATTCGCAATCTCGCCCGAGGACCTCGAGCAGGCGTTCATCGAGGGAGTGGGCTTCGACGGCTCGTCGGTGGATGGCTTCGTGTCGGTCGTGGAGTCCGACATGCTCGCCGTGCCCGACCCCGAGACGTTCCAGATCCTTCCCTGGCGCCCCACGAAGCACGCCGTCGCGCGCATCTTCTGCGACATCCAAACGCCCTCCCGCGAGCCCTTCGAGGGAGATCCCCGCGAGGCGCTCCGCCGCGTGTTCATGCGCGCCGACGCCGCGGGCTTCGTGCCGAACGTGGGCCCCGACCTCGAGTACTTCTACTTCGAGAGCGACCAAGACCCCAAGCCCCTCGACATGGCCGGCTACTTCGACCTCACGCCCACCGACGACGCGCGCGAGCTCCGCCGCGAGACGGTGCTCACGCTCGAGCAGGTGTCCATCCCCATCGAGTACTCGTTCCACGCGATGGGCCCCTCGCAACACGGGATCTCCTTGCGCTACGCCGAGGCGCCTTCCTGCGCCGACAACCTCATGACGGCGCGCTTCGTGGTGAAGCAGATCGCGCTCCAACACGGCTACTACGCGTCCTTCATGCCGAAGCCCCTGCCCGAGAGCGCGGGCAGCGCCATGCCGCTCCACCAGTCGCTCTTCGACCACGACGGCGAGAACGTCTTCTGGGGAAGCGACCCCGTCTACCACATCTCCGACGTGGCGCGCTCCTACATCGCGGGCCTCATCGCCTACGCGCCGGAGTACATGCTCGTGACGAACCCGACGGTGAACTCCTACAAGCGCCTCGTGCCCGGCGGCGACGCGCCGACGTTTGCCACGTGGGGCCGCCGCAATCGCTCGGCGCTCGTGCGCATCCCCATCCACAAGCCCGACAAGCACCTCTCCTCGCGCATCGAGCTCCGCGTGGTCGATCCCTCGGCGAACCCCTACCTCGCCATCGCGGCGTCGATCGCCGCGGGCCTGCGCGGCATCGAAGAGGGCCTCGAGCTTCCGCCCGAGTACACGCCCGACCTCGGCGTCGAGGCGCGCTCGCTTGCCAAGGCGGGCTTCGAGCGCCTCCCCGAGAGCCTCGGAGAGGCTATCGTCGCCTTCCGCAACTCAGATCTCATGCGCGAGACGCTCGGCGACCACATCTACGAGTTCCTGCTCGAGGAAAAGCAGCAGGAATGGGAGAGCTACAACGCCTCCGTGACGGACTGGGAG
>CANQSI010000099.1 GCA_947626465.1 uncultured Atopobiaceae bacterium | reverse complement strand
CACACGCGCTCGCCCGAGAGCTTCGGGAGCATGAGGTCGAGGATCACCATGTCGAAGCTGTGGCGCTCGAACTCCTCAAGCGCCGACTGGCCGTCGCCCACGCTGCGCACCCAGAATCCATCACGCTCGAGATACGCGGCCACCGCGTCGCGAATGGCCTTCTCGTCTTCCACCATCAAAATGCGCTTGGCCTCGGCCGCCATGGTTCCTCCTCGCCTCGGCAATCCTCAGTTACACACATACCCGCTCTCGCCGCCCCCGAGCCCCGCGCACAGGCCGAGCGGCGCTCCGCATCCCCCTTGCGCTACAAAACTCCGCTCTCTCCCACCGCGTAGGCCCGCCCCAACCCCTTCCGCCGCACGCCCCCCAAGGGCCTCCCAACGACTTACGCCGCGTAGCCCGCACTCACCCATTGCGCCGCGTAGCCCCCCGCTCTCCTTCCACCGCGTGGGCCTCCCAAAGACTTACGCCGCGTAGCCACTTTTTCGGTGCGCCACCTGAGATAGCCACGAGCTCGCAAGTGGCATTCCGTCCGAACCGCCGCACCGAAAAAGTGGCTACGCGGCGCAAGGAAGGTGGGGCTACGCGGCGGAAAGGTTGGTGGGGCTGCGCCGTGGAAGGAGTGCGGGGCGGATGTGCGACGTAGCCCCTTTATCACCCAACGGCAAACGCGCGCACCTGCACGTTCGCGGGGAAGCCGGTGTCGGGGTCCTTCACGGTGGCGAAGCTCACGAACGTGTCGCACGTGCCCACGCGCGCGGGGTACTCGCCGTAGTCCACGGAGTGGTCGAGCGCAGGGACCACGCCGTATTGCTGCGTGTCCACGTCGGCGTCCACGTAGGACGAGCGGCTCTTCACAATCACGATGGGGAACTTCCCCGCCGCCGGCGTGGACGGCTCGCGCGAGATCGCCACGAACGGGCCTCCGCTTTTGCCGAGGTAGGTGCCCATGTTTCCGAGAAGGCCGCCGGATTGGTAGTTTGCCTCCACCTGGAACACGAAGTCCTCGCCCATGCGCACCGCGCTCATCGGCTTCACCGACTGCGGAAGCACCATGCTGTCCACCACGTGCGAGAGGTCGTCGGAGAGCTCGTAGGCGTAGATGCCGTAGTAGACGCCCTCGTCCTCGCGCACGCGCGGCGTGAGCGTGACGGTGCCCTGCGACACGGCCGGCTCCGTGGCGAAGCGCCCGTGCGAGACGATGGCCGCGGTGGCCTTGCCCTGGCCCTTGTGCCACACGTAGCAGGTGCTGTCCTCGGTGGACTTCTGCCCCGTGGCCAAAGGCATCACCTGGTAGATCACGCGATCGCCCGCCACCGCGAAGAGCGGGAGGTCCCAGTCGGCGTCGGCGCTCCAAAGCTCGGTGGGGTCGGACGCGAGCGCGCCGCCCTCGAAGGGCGCCGCGAAAAGCGTCCACGCGCGCGTGACCACGTCGCTCTCACACCACGCGAACACGCTGTCCGAGCAGCGCGCGTCCACGATCATGACGTTCGAGCCCTTGCCCACGGCCTTCGGCACCACGTCGACGAGCTCGCCCGAGGCGAGGGAGAAGGCCGAGGCCTTCACCGGCGGAAGGTTCGCCTCGCCGGTGGCCGTGGCGGCGATCCAGGCGCCCTCGCTCGGATGGAGCACCGTGCCGAGCGGCACGCTCCAGCTGCCGGCTTCCGTGAGGCCGGGCGGGTTCTCCACGTAGGTGTAGGTGTCGAGGACGGAGGTCTGCGCGCCGTCTTCCACGTAGGTGGGCTCGGCCACCTCGTCGCCCGCCGTCTGGCTGCATCCTCCGAGCGTCGCGGCCGTGCCCGCGATGGTGCCGGCAAGCGCCGCCACGCCGCCGAGCGCTGCGGCGCCCTTGAAGAGCGTGCGGCGGCTGAGCGTGGGCGCTTGGAGCCCGCGCTGCGACGGGCGCTTCGACGGGCGCGACGTGCGAGACGAGCTCGCGGCACGCGTCACGCGCTGCGTGCGCGAGGCACGCGCAACCGGCCGCGCGTGCGGGCGCGGCTTCGTCTCTGGTGTGGCGAAACGGGGCATGCTAGCTCCGGGCCGCTCCCATGGCCTCGCGCAACGCGTGCGAGAACTGGTCGGCGCAGGAGGTTCCACGGCCGTTGCAGTCGTTGCCCTCGAGGATGTCCGCGATCTCCTCGGCCTGGTGGCCCTTCACGAGACGCCCGATGGCCTTGAGGTTGCCGTTGCAGCCGCCCTCGAAGGCGACGTCCTCGATGGTGCCGTCATCGGCGATGTCCATCGTGATGAGGCGCGAGCACACGCCTTTTGGCTGGTAAAGATAGGTGGCCATGCCTGTCCTTCAAACGTCTTTCGATGCATGGGAAGTATAGGAGCCCCGCCCATCCCCCGCTGTGCTCCACACCCTCTCCAAACCCCCGCAAGACAGTAGGGACGGAGCTTTCGTCTTGCGGCAAGCCGTCTACCAGCGCCTTTTTCAAGACAGAAGGTCCGTCCCCAATGTCTTGCGACGTTTTCGCTGCTAGACGCGTTGCGCGCAAGACAAAAGCTCCGTCCCCAATGTCTCGTCCCCAATGTCTTGCGGGCGTCGTTTAGAACTCCA
>CANQSI010000098.1 GCA_947626465.1 uncultured Atopobiaceae bacterium | reverse complement strand
GAGGACATCGTGGAGGAGATCGTCGGCGAGATCGAGGACGAGTTCGACCCCGACAACAAGTTCCTCACGCGCATCGGGGATCGCTCGTGGCTCGTGGACGGACGCTTCCCCATCGACGACGCCATCGAGCTTGGTTGGCCGATCGAGGATTCCGACGAATACGAGACGGTGGCGGGCTTCGTGCTCGACGAGGCCGACGGGCTTCCCGAGCCGGGCGACGTGATCGAGAAGGACGGCTGGCAGTTCCGCGTGCAGACGGTGCGTGGGCAGCGCATCGCGCTCATGCGCGTGCGCGCGCCCGAGCCCGAGCCTGAAGTTGACGAGGAGGAGAGCGAGGGCGGCCTGCTCTCGAGGATCCTTCCCGGCGGCGCTTCCGAGGAGGCCGACGAGAAGGCGCCAGCCGCAGGCGACGCGTCCTGAGCGGCTACTATATCGTTCGAGGTGAGGGGCCCACGAGGGCGCGCGAAGAGACCGGAGGCACCATGGCCCAGCTGCTCGACATCCAAAAGGTCGTGATCGGCCCGGACGCCTTCACGGCGACCGTGCGCGTGGCCGAGGGCGTGCCCCTCTCCACGTCGGAGAACGTGGAGGCCACGGCGAGGGTGTATTGGCTCTTACCCGAGATCGCCGATCACGTGTGCGTGGGCGACGGCGGCGAGACCTTCCGCGACGTGATGGGCGACACGAACATCGCGCACCTCATGGAGCACGTCGCCCTCGAGCTCCTGGCGCGCACCAACATGGCGGGCGACCTCTCGAACGCGCGAACGCGCGCCACTGAGGTCGATCGCGTGTATGAGATCGAGCTCGCTTGCCCTGACGACGTGCTCGTGGCCTCGGCGCTCTCGAGCGCGGGGTGGATCATCCAATGGGCCTTCGGGGCGGCCGACGAGGAGAACAAGCCCAACATCGACGCCATCGTGGCGGGCATCGTGAACCTCACCGCGAACTCCTATTCGATGGAGGGCAACGAGGCGCCCATGCCCGGCACCACGGTGGCGGACGCCGAGGTCGTGGTGGAAGACGCCACGGGCGATGAGGTGGAGGCGGACGCTGAAGCCGAGGTGGAGGGCGATGACGTCGACCTCGCTGAGGCCGAGGCCCTCCTTGACGCCGAAGCCGAGGCCGACGAAGGGGCGGAGGATGCCCTCGCGGGCTTCGACCTCGACCTCTTAGGCTCGAGCGCAGAGGAAGACGACGCGGAGGGCGCGCTCGTGGACGGCGCGGGCGAGAGCGCGCCATCGTCTATCAAGCTCGGGGAAACAGTTGGTTTCATGGATGCTTCGTCTCCCGACCTTTCGGACGATCCGCTCGCCTAGAGCTCGGCAACTCGTTTACCATGGGGTGTTACGTGCGATTTGAGGAGGAACAGCATGCCTAAGTTCGGTTTTGGTTTCTTCGTCGGCGGGATCCTTGGCGCGTGCGCTGGCGTGTTCGCGGGCCTCATGCTCGCCCCGCGCTCGGGCGCCGAGACCCGCTCAATGGCCGCCGACGCCATGGGCGACGCGTGGGACAAGGCCAACGACATGTATGAGCAGGGCGCGAACAACCTCGCCCAGCGCATCAACAGCATGACCCCCGCGCTGAACGCGCAGACCGACGCCCTCAAGCAGAAGGTGGACGCCGCGCGCCAGAAGATGGACCAGCTTCGCAGCACGATCGCGGAATCCGTGAACCAGGCCACCGAGAACATGCAGAGCGCCATGGACAGCGCCGCGGAGAAGATCCACGCCACGCAGGAGAACGTGAACAAGACGCGCGAGGACATCGCGGCTGCCAAGGCCGACGCCAAGGACGATGCCAAAGCCGACGAGCCGCCCGCGTGCGAGGCGCCCATTCCCTCCGACGCGCCGAGCGCGTAGGAAGGGCCTTAAGGCTCGCGCGCGCGAGCCACGCGAACGTTCGAGACCGTGATTGGCGGGCTCTCCTGGCGAGGGCTCGCCTCGTGCTATGAAGGGGCCGCATGCCAAGCATCGAATCGCTTTCCCGCGCATTCGTCTACGAGCCGCGTGAGCCGAAGAAGGCTGCGAAGGCGAACGGCACCCCCGCGAAGCCGCGCAGGCTTGGCAGGGTGCATAACCTCGTGTTCTCCCCGAACGGGCGAGTGATGGTGGGGCTTCTCGTGAAGCGCCCCGACGTGGCCGGGATGGTGAAGCGCGACGACCTCTTCGTGGCGTGGGATCGCGTGGGCACGTTCGAAGGCGGCCTCATCACCCAGCCCGAGTCAGGCGACGCCTACGACGACAAGGCGCGAGCGCGCCTCGGGCTCGATTGGGATCGCTGCATCATCTGGGAGGACATGGACGTGGCCACCCGAAGCGGCAAGGTCCTCGGCCGCGTGGCCGACCTCTCCTTCGACGGGAGCACCGGCTCCGTGGAGGAGATCTACGTCACCGACGGAAACCTCGCCGCCTCCATCGTGGGGTCGCTTCCGCTCGCCCCCGAGCATGTGCTCGGCGTGGTGAACCAGACCATGGTGGTGGCCGACGAGGTGGAGGAGCTCGAGCTCACGGGCGGTCTTGCCGCGAAGGCGGGCGAGGGCTTCGCGAAGGCGCGCGAGAAGGGCGCCGAGGTGGCGCAGAAGGCGGGCGCCGCGGCGGGAGAGCTCCTCGACAAGGGCTCCTTCGCCCTCGGCAAGGGCATCGGCATGGCGAAAAACGCCATCCA
>CANQSI010000097.1 GCA_947626465.1 uncultured Atopobiaceae bacterium | reverse complement strand
CCGACCCGCAGGCAACGATGATCTTCGCGGCCATGGACTCCCCCTTTGGTTCGTGCGTGGGACGGCGCCCCGTGCCGCCCCCAGAAAATGAGAAACGCCAGAAGTTCTCGTTTCAGAGCTTACCCGCCGAATCGGCTCACGATGGCCGAGACCATGCCCTCTCCGGTGGTTTGGGCCATTATGTCGGCCACCGATTCGGCGTCGCCGAAAAGATCCATCAGCGCCTGGAGCACCTGCACCTGGCCGCCGTCGCGCGTGATGCCGAGGTTGATGACGAGCTCGGCGGCCACGGGATCGCCCATGCCGGCCATGAACTCGAAGGCCACGGGACGAGGCGGCTTGACCACGGCGATGTAGGGGCGCGCGATGTGCTCCGGGTCCACGTGCGGGATGGCGATCGGCGCGCCCGGCGTGAGGAGCCCCGTGGGGTAGTTCGCCTCGCGTTCCTTGATGGCGGAAGGCCAGCTCTCCTTCACGTAGCCCATGGGAGAAAGCCGCTCGTAGAGGTCGTCGAAAAGTCCCGGAGCGTCATCGGCCTCGAGGTCGAAGAAGACGAGTTCGGGCTTGAAAAGCGAGGCATCGGGCGAAGGCATGGCTCCTCCAAGGCGAGCGGCTGGCGGATGCGAACGTGACACGTTCCCATGCTAGCGCGCGAGGCCCCTCGCCTAGCCCTTCGTACGGCGCTTGCGCGGCCGTCTGCGTGTGGCGTGCGCGCTTCCCGCGCGCGCCGAGGCGCGGAGGCGATTCATCACCTCGTCCTCGGGCGTGCCCTCGAGCTTGGCGCGGATCTCCACGATCTGGTCGCGGATGGTGGCGGCGCGCTCGAAGTCCATCGCGCGCGAGGCCTCCTCCATCTCGTCGGAGAGCGCCTGGAGCACGCGCTGCGTCTCCTCCTTCGGCAGCTCGGAGAGCTCCTGCGCGATCTTCTCCGCCGTCGTGGGCTCCATGGCGGCGAGCTTCTCGTCGCGCCGGTGCACGTCGGCGGCGTCCTCGATGAAGCCGGAGATGTCGTTGATGGCCTTGTGCACCGTCTTGGGCACGATGCCGTGCTCCTCGTTGAACGCCTCCTGGAGGCGGCGGCGTCGGTTCGTCTCGTCGATGGCCTCGCGCATGGAATCCGTCACGCTGTCCGCGTACATGATCACCTTGCCGTGTGCGTTGCGCGCGGCGCGCCCCATCGTCTGGATGAGCGAGCGACGGTTTCTGAGGAAGCCCTCCTGGTCGGCGTCGAGGATGGCCACGAGCGAGACTTCCGGCAGGTCAAGGCCCTCGCGAAGGAGGTTGATCCCCACGAGGACGTCGATCTTTCCCGTGCGCAGATCGCGCACGATGTCCACGCGATCGAGCGTCGCCGTGTCGGAGTGCATGTAGTTCACGCGAAGCCCGAGGTCGAGGAGGTGGTCGGTGAGGTCCTCGGCCATGCGCTTCGTGAGCGTGGTCACGAGCACCCGCTCCTTCTTCGCCACACGCGCAGAGATCTCCTCCGTGAGGTCGTCGATCTGCCCGCGCACCGGCCGCACGGAGACCTCGGGATCGAGGAGCCCCGTGGGGCGGATGACCATCTCCACGTCCTTCTCCGAGACCGCGAGCTCGTAGTCGCCGGGCGTGGCGGAGACGTAGATGAACTGGGGGATGCGCTCCTCGAACTCGTCGAAGCGAAGCGGGCGGTTGTCGAGCGCCGACGGCAGGCGAAAGCCGTGCTCCACGAGCGTCACCTTGCGGGAGCGATCGCCCTCGTACATGCCGCGCACCTGCGGCACCGTCACGTGGCTCTCGTCGATGATGCAGAGCATGTCCGCCGGGAAGTAGTCGAGGAGCGTGTAGGGCGGCTCGCCCGGCGCGCGCCCGTCGAGGTGGCGCGAGTAGTTCTCGATGCCGGAGCAAAAGCCCATCGTGCCGAGCATGTCGAGGTCGTAGGCCGTGCGCTGCGAGAGGCGCTGCGCCTCGAGGAGGCGGTTGTCGGCTTCGAGCGCCGCCACGCGCTCGTCGAGCTCGGCTTTGATCGTCTCGAGCGCGTGCGACACCTTCGGGCGCTCCGTCACGTAGTGCGAGGCGGGCCAGATGGGGATGGCGTCGAACTCGCGCAGGATCTCGCCGTCGAGCTGGTCGATCTCCGCGATGCGCTCCACCTCATCGCCAAAGAACTCCACGCGCACCGGATGTTCCGCGTAGGGAGGGAAGACGTCCACCGAATCGCCCCGCACGCGAAACGTCCCGCGCGAGAGGTCGAGGTCGTTGCGGTCGTACTGCACCGCGAGGAGGTCGCGCACGAAGTCGTCGCGCTCGAGCGGCGTGTCCTTGGCCACGTTCGGCGCGAGGCCGGCGTAGTCCTGCGGGCTCCCGATGCCGTAGATGCAGGAGACGCTCGCCACCACGATCACGTCGCGGCGCGTGAGGAGCGAGGTCGTGGCCTGGTGGCGCAGCTTCTCGACCTCCTCGTTGATGGAGGCGTCCTTCTCGATGTAGGTGTCCGAGGCGGGGACGTAGGCCTCGGGCTGGTAGTAGTCGTAGTACGACACGAAGTACACGACGGAGTTCTCCGGGAAGAGCTCGCGCATCTCGGCCGCCACCTGCGCGGCGAGGGTCTTGTTCGGCTCGAGGATGAGCGCGGGGCGGTTCACCGCCTCGATGACCTTCGCCATGGCGTAGGTCTTGCCCGAGCCAGTGACGCCCATGAGGGTCTGGTAGCGAAGGCCGTCCTCCACGCCTTGGGCGAGCTTGGCGATGGCCTGGGGCTGGTCGCCCGCGGGCTCGAA
>CANQSI010000096.1 GCA_947626465.1 uncultured Atopobiaceae bacterium | reverse complement strand
GTGTAGCTCTTCGCGTCGAGGCCCTTCACCTGCCGCGCGAGCTCCTCGTCGGTGTAGATGTAGGTGCCCTTGCGGCGACCCTTCGGCTTCAGCTGGAAGAGCGGCGGCTGCGCGATGTAGATGTAGCCGGCCTCGATCATCTCCGGCATGTAGCGGTAGAAGAAGGTGAGGAGCAGGATGCGGATGTGCGCGCCGTCCACGTCGGCGTCCGTCATGATGATGATCTTGTGGTAGCGCGAGCGCTCGATGTTGAACTCCTCGCCCACCCCCGTGCCGATGGCCGTCACGAGGTTTTGGATCGTGTCGGAGGAGAGCGCACGCGCAGGCCCCACACGCTCAACGTTCAAGATCTTTCCGCGGAGCGGGAGGATCGCCTGGATGGAGCGGTCGCGCGCCATCTTCGCGGAGCCGCCTGCCGAATCGCCCTCGACGATGAAGAGCTCCGTCATCGCCGGATCCTTCACGGAGCAGTCGGCGAGCTTGCCGGGGAGGTTCGCGCTCTCGAGCAGGCCCTTCCTTCGCGTAGCCTCGCGGGCCTTGCGGGCCGCCTGGCGCGCCTTCGCCGCGCCCTGCGCCTTCGCCACGATGGCGCGTGCCTGCTTCGGATGCTCCTCGAGGTACTCGGCGAAGCGCTCGCTCACCACCTTGTTCACGAGCGTGCGCATGAAGGCGTTCCCGAGCTTGGCCTTCGTCTGGCCCTCGAACTGCGGGTTCGAGAGCTTCACGGAAATCACCGCGCAAAGCCCCTCGCGCACGTCCGAGCCCTCGAGGTTCTTGTCCTTGTCCTTCAGGATGTTCTGGCGCCGCGCGTACTCGTTGATCACGCGCGTGATGGCGGTGCGGAAGCCCTCGAGGTGCATGCCGCCCTCGGGGGTGTGGATGTTGTTCGCGAAGGCGAGGACGTTCTCGGAGTAGCCGTTGTTCCACTGCATGGCTACTTCTACCTCGCCTTTGTTGGCGTCCTTATCGCTCTCGTCCGTGCCGGACATGTAGATGGGGGTCTTGATGTCGCCCACCAGCTCCTTGCCGTCGTTCAAGTACTTCACGAAGTCCACGATGCCGCCGGCATAGCAGAAGACGTCTTGGCGGGGCACGAGCCCGCGATCGTCCGTGAGGGTGATCTTGAGGTTGCGGTTGAGGAACGCGTACTCCTGCATGCGGACGCGCAGGGTCTCGTAGTCGAAGTCGGTGGTCTCGAAGATCTGGGGATCGGGCCAGAAGGTGATGGAGGTGCCGGTGGCCTTCGAGGTGCCCACCTTCGTGAGCTTCTCGACGGTCTTTCCGCGCGAGAAGGCCATCTCCCAAATGCCACCGTCGCGCTTCACCCGCGCGACGAGCTTCTCGGAGAGCGCATTCACCACCGATACGCCCACGCCGTGGAGGCCGCCGGAGACCTTGTAGGCATCGTTGTCGAACTTCCCGCCGGCGTTGAGCACGGTGAGGACCACCTCGAGGGTGGACATCTTCTTGCGCTTGGCGTGGCGCTCGACGGGGATGCCGCGGCCGTCGTCGACGACGGTGACGGATCCGTCGGCGTTGATGGTGACCTCGATCTTCTTGCAGTAGCCGGCGAGCGCCTCGTCGACCGAGTTGTCCACCACCTCGTAGACGAGGTGGTGCAGGCCCATCGCGCTCGTGGAGCCGATGTACATGCCGGGACGGTGGCGCACGTGCTCCATACCGTCGAGGATTTTGATGCTGTTTGCATCGTAGGAGGATGCGTCGCTCTTCTTGGGCACGAGCACTCCTTTGTTGGCTGCGTTTGAGGTGTCGAGGCGCGAGGGAAGAAAACGCTCGCGCGCTGGAGGCGAGAAAACGGAGGCGGTTTTCAGGCCGCTCCAAGTATAGCCATCCGAACAGGTGTTTGCAATATGAAGAGGGGGCGATTTATCCCCCGCCTGAGGGTAACTCGAATAGCGAAAAAAGATGACTTTTTGCGAGAGCGCGCTTGAGCGGCGTTTTGAGGCCCGCTTTTCAAAAGGGCGCCTTATTCCCCTTCGCGCTCCTTTGTGGCTCTGATTGCCCCCAATATCGCGTCGCCAAGCGGCCCCGGGATGTCGCGCACGAGCCCTTCGGCCCACGCTTCCTCCGATGCGGAGAGGGGCTGGGGCGGGCGAACCTCCCGTAAAGACGCGCCGCCACCGCGCGGCGTCGCAGCATCTCGCGCAGAGGCCGCAGGGCGCGACGGTGCCTTGCGGTTCGAGAGCCTGAATTCGATCTTCTCCACGGGAAAGCCGAGGTGGGCCATCTGCTGCTCGTAGAGCAGGTGATCGGTGGCGAACTCGTAGACGAAGCTATGGCCATCCAAATACACGATGAGGGTGGGAAGGCCGCCGGTGTCGCTCTCCTTGAGGTAGATACCGCGGGTATGGCGGCTTCCCGTCTCCCCTGCGGCCTGCGCCCAGAGCGCCGCTGCGCGAGTGGTGGCGTCGGATTGCGCGAGGGCGCCTTTCGTGCAGCTCCCGAGGAGGTCTTTGAGCTCGACTTTTCCCTGGCCGTGGCCGTAAGCGCGACCGCCGCGCGCATCGAGTCGTGCGGCGAGCTCAGCCGCGAGCGCCTCGTCGATCTCCTCGTCCCACTCACGCTCGCTCATCACCATACCTCACCACCTTTCCTCGAGAAAGGATGGCGTCATCGAAATAGCCGAGGTGGGTGGTGGTGATCACCGTCTGGATACCCTCGTCGGCAAGCTCCGAAAGGCTCTTCCGCCGGGTCTCGTCGAGCTCGCTCATCACGTCGTCGAGAAGCAGGATCGGGCGCTCGTTGAGCGCCGCCTCGGCGAAGCGCACCTGCGCGATCTTCCACGCGAGCACGATCGAGCGCTG
>CANQSI010000095.1 GCA_947626465.1 uncultured Atopobiaceae bacterium | reverse complement strand
GTGCGGCGTGAGGGATTCGACGCGGAAATGCTTCGCATTTCCGCTGGCCTCCGCTCCCTTCGGTCGCTCCGGCCCGCGAGGCGCCACTGGCGCCTCGCGCCCTCTCGGGTTCGAATTCCTCAAGCTACGTCAACAGCTTCGGTGCTCCCCGCAACATGCGTGGTCTCGCACACTCAAGGATCCACCGGATCCTTGAGCCCTCACGCCGCACGAGCCAATGAAAAAGGACCCAGCTTTGCTGGGTCCTTTCATTGGCTGGTGCGGCGTGAGGGATTCGAACCCCCGACGTTCTGATTCGTAGTCAGGCCCTCTATCCAGCTGAGGTAACGCCGCGTTGGACTTTGAAGTATGCGAGGACGTGGGGGGAGAGTCAAGCAAAAGGGGCTGCTCCGCGCCCTCATCACAGAATATATGCTCCCGTGCTTCGGCGCGCGGGGACGCTAGTTCACGCGCCAGTAGCCGCTTCGGCGGCTGCCCACGCGCTCGAGCTTTCCCGCGCGCCTGAGCTCGGCGATGTGGCGTGCGCAGGTGCGTGGTGCCATGCCGAGGACCTGCGCGGCTTCGGCGATCGTGGCCTCGGGGCGCTCGGCGAAGAAGGCGAGCAGCCGGTCGAGCTTTCCCGAGGAGGAGGCGCCGTGGTCCAAGCGACGCTCGAGGCGCTCGAGCGTCTCCACGAGGGCATCGAGCATGAACGCCACGTAGGGCGCGTCGTTGATGTGCTGGCGGGATTCCTCGGTGGCCTCGCGCCATTGCACGGTGCGATCCATGAGCACCTGCTCGAGCTCGCACCAGCGAAAGACCGGATTCCAACGCGCGAGCATGAGGTGGTGCCAGAGCATCCCCGTAAAGCGCGACGCGCAGGTGAATGGCTCGATGTAGTCGAATTCGAAACGGAAGACCGAACTCGCCACGAGCGGATGGAGATCCGTCGTGGCATACCAGTCGAGAAGGCCCTCGAGGAGATGGGAGACGCGCGCGGCGGGTGCGGGTTCCGTTCCCGGAGCGCTCCCTCGACCCCCGTCCTCGGTGCGCCAGATATCCCATGAGCCCAATGCGTCGGCGATGCATGTATTCAAACGCATGAGGTCGGAAAGCGACGTGGGGTCGTAGGAATCGAGCTTCGTGCACGCCGTGCGCACGACCTCCAAGGCAGCCGCGCCCTGCGCTTCGCCCAAGCCACTCGCCATGGAGAATTGCTGGAGCTGCGCCGCGTGGATCTCGCGCGCAAGCCCCACGTCGCGCGGTGGCACGCGCTCCTCGAGCGAGCCCACGAGCGTGCCCACCTCGACGCAGAGCCGAGTGATGGGGGCGGTGATGGTGATGGGTGGCGCGTAGGCCATAGCGCTTCGATCCCCAACCTTCAGTGTGAACGCAACGAGACGGTGGTGCCGCCACCCCGCGCGAAACCGCGGCGCCCGCAAGGGGGAGTGGGCGCCGCGGTTCGCGAGGAAAGTGCCTAGAAGATGCCGACGAGGGCGCCGAGGATGCCCACGGCGAAGAGCCCGACGATGATGGCGATCGGGTTCACATGCTTCTTGAGCAGCCAAATGCAGAGGAACGTGAGGAGCAGCGGCAGCAAGCCGGGCAGCAGCTGATCGAGTACGCTCTGGAGCGAGGTGGTGGTCATGAGCCGATACGGGTTGTCCGCGTAGTCCGCCACGTTGTTCTCGATGGTGAAGCCGCCGCTTGCCACGCCCTGCAGCGACTGGATGCCGTTGCGGAAGACGTCGAGGGCCATGGGCTCGCCGTTCACGATGCCGTTCAGCTGTTCCATCATGGCGATGGCATCGGGGAACTTGTCGCCCACGGCGCCCATGTCCGCCTTGCTGAACACCACCGTGCTCATGTCGATGGACGTCCAGCGCGGGATGAGCACGCCCATGATGAACATGCCCAGGATGGAGGCGCCGAGGGTGATCTTCTGGAGGAGGCCACCCGTGAGGTTCTTGGTGATGGATGCGCCCTGCTGGTAGCCAAACTCAAGCGTGTACCAGATGAAGAGCATGCGGATGAGGTTCCAGATCACGAAGAAGAGGATGGGGCCGAGGATATTGCCCGTGAGGGCGAGGGAGGCCGCGAAGGCGCCGAGCACCGGGCGCAGCGTGCCCCAGAAGATGGGGTCGCCCACGCCGGCGAGCGGGCCGATCATGCCGATCTTCACGCCCTGGATGGCCGCGTCGTCCACTTCGCCGCCGTTCGCGCGGTTCTCCTCGAGCGCCATCTCGACGCCGAAGATCGGGGCCGCGCAGTAGGGGTGCGTGTTGAAGAACTCGAGGTGGCGCTTCAGGAAGGCGCTGATCTCGTCCTTGGTGTGGTAGAGCTTGCGCATTGCGGGGATGAGCGAGAATGCCACGCCCATGTTCTGCATACGTTCGTAGTTGAACGAGGCGAGTAGGAACTGGGAGCGCCACCAGACCTTTTTGATGTCCGACTTGTCGATGGTCTTCGCGCCGGTGTCCTTGGCGTCGATGGAGGTATCGACATCCTTCTTGATCTCGTCTGCCATGGTGATTTCCTCCCTTCCCTACTCGTAGTCGTTGAGGATCGCGTCGACGGGGTCTACGCCACCGCCACCGCCTCCGCCGGCACCGCTGCCGCCGCTGTTGAACTCAGGGGAGAGCTGCACGTAGACGAGGGCGATGACGACGCCGATGATGCCGAGGGCCACGAGGCCGAGCTCGGAGAGCGAAGCCAGTGCGAAGCCCAGGAAGAAGAACGGCCACACCTTGCCGGAGGCCATCATGTTGATGACCATCGCGTAGCCGACGACGACGATGAAGCCGCCGGCGGTGGAGAGGCCGGTGGTGATCCACGTGGGGATGGCCTC
>CANQSI010000094.1 GCA_947626465.1 uncultured Atopobiaceae bacterium | reverse complement strand
CGCGAAGCACCCACTATGAAGAAGCCGCCTCGAGCGAGGAGCTCAGACGATGGAACGCCCCAGCTACTACATCACGACCCCCATCTACTACGTGAACGCCGCGCCCCACCTCGGCACGGCGTACTCCACCGTCATGGCCGACGTCCAGGCGCGTTTTCGCCGGAAGTGCGGCTACGACGTCATGTTCCTCACCGGCCTCGACGAGCATGGCGAGAAGGTGGCGCAGGCAGCCGAGGAGCACGGCATGACGCCCCAGGCGTGGTGCGATTCCCTCGTGGGCGCGTTCAAGGACCTCTGGCACTACCTCAACATCACCAACGACGACTTCATCCGCACCACCGAGGATCGCCAAACCGCGAGCGTGCAGCACTTGTGGAACGTGCTCAAGGACAACGGCTTCATCTACAAGGGCACCTACGACGGCTGGTACTGCCAGCCCGAGGAGACGTACTTCACCGACACGCAGGTGCGCCACGCGAACCTCGAGATGAACAAGAAGATGGTGGACGTCGCGCACGAGAAGGTGGTCGACGAGGTGAAGCACCACCACGGCGCTACCCCGCTTTGCCCCGACTGCGGCCGCCCCCTGAAGCGCGTGCAGGAGGAGAGCTGGTTCTTCAAGCTCTCCGAGTTCCAGGAGCCGCTGCTTGCGCTCTATCGCGAGCACCCCCACTTCGTGGAGCCGGAGATCCGCCGAAACGAGGTCGTGAGCTTCGTGGAGGGCGGCCTCAAGGACCTCTCCATCTCGCGCACGAGCTTCGACTGGGGGATCCCGCTTCCCTTCGACGAGAAGCACGTGACGTACGTGTGGTTCGACGCCCTCATCAACTACCTCACGGCCGTGGGCTACGGCGTGGACGAGGAGCTCTTCTGCCGCCGCTGGCCCGCGCAGGTGCACATCGTGGGCAAGGACATCATCCGCTTCCACTGCGTGATCTGGCCGGCCATGCTCATGGCCGCGGGGATCGACGTACCCGAGGAGGTCTTCGCGCACGGCTTCCTCATGGTGCGCTCGGACGAGGGCGCGGACGTGAAGATGTCGAAGAGCCTCGGCAACGCCATCTCGCCGGAGAGCGTCTGCGAGCTCCTCGGCGTGGACGGCTACCGCTACTACTTCATGACGGACGTGCGTCCCGGCACGGACGGCTCCATCAGCTGGGGCCGCATGGAGCAGGTCTACGACGCGGATCTCGCGAATTCCTGGGGGAACCTCGTCTCGCGTGCCATCTCCATGAGCGCGAAGTACTTCGACGGCGCCACGCCGCCGCTTCCGGAGGGCTGGGCTGAGGAAGGGAACGAGCTCAAGGCCATCGTCTCCGGAGCTGCTGGCGAGGGCGCCGCGCACCCGCGCGACGATGGCTCGCCGATGGGGCTCGTGGAGCGCTATAGCCTCCTCATGGGCTCCTTCGCCTACGACGAGGCGGCGGGCGCGGTGATGGAGCTCATCCACGCCGCGAACCACTTCATCGAGGCGAGCGAGCCATGGGCTCTCGCGAAGGATCCCGCGCGCGCAGGCGAGCTCGCGCAGGTGATCGGCGCGGTGCTCGAGGCCATCCGCATCTCTGCGCACCTGCTCGAGCCCTTCATGCCCGAGACCTCCGCCGAGGTGCTCCGTCGCCTCTCCGCGGAAGACGAGCTCGACACGACGGATCTCGCGAGCGTGTGCGCGTGGGGCGGCCTCAAGGCGGGCGTGCCGGTGGTGAAGGGCGCCGCGCTCTTCCCGCGCCTCGCGCAGGCAAAGGGCTAGGAGCGCGAGGCGCGATGCCCGAGGAAGGGTCGCTTGGCGAGGAGCTCAACCTCACCTCGCCCGCGGTCGTGCGCGCGCTCGTGGAATCGCTCGGCTTGAGCCCGAAGAAGAGCCGGGGGCAGAATTTCCTCGTGAGCCGTGCGGTGCTCGAGCGCATCGTGGCGCGCGCCGAGCTTTGCAGAGACGATGTCGTGCTCGAGGTGGGGCCGGGGCTCGGCGTGCTCACGCGCGAGCTCGTGCCCCGCGTGCGCGCCGTGGTGGCCGTGGAGCTCGAGCCGGCGTTCGCGGAGATCCTCGGCAGCACGTGCGCAGGCGTGGGGGGCGAGCTCAAGGTGGTGCTCGGCGACGCCGCACGCCTCGAGCCCTCGATGCTCGCGAGCGCGCTCGGCGAGATGGGATGCCCCGAGGGGCCCACGAAGCTCGTGGCGAACCTGCCCTACTCGGTGGCGGCGACGGTGCTCCTTCGCGCCTTCGAGCGCTTCGAGGCCCTCTCCCGCGCGACCGTGATGGTGCAGCGCGAGGTGGCCGACCGCATCTCCGCACAGCCCTCCACCAAGGACTACGGCGCCTATACGGTGAAGCTCGCGCTGCGATCGCGCGTGGTGAATCGCTTCGAGGTGGGGCGCGAGCACTTCTGGCCCCAGCCCCACGTGGATTCCGCGGTCGTCTCGCTCGCGCGGGATTCGCAGGCGGGCGAGGAGGAGCTCGCGGGGGTCTCCGCGCTCGTGGATGCCGCGTTCGCCCAGCGGAGAAAGACCCTCGCGAACAACCTCGCTCAGGCGGGCATTCCGCGCGAGACCACCGAGGAGGCGCTCACACGCCTCGGCCTAGACCCACGCGTGCGCGCCGAGGCGCTCACACCCACCGAATTTGTCGAACTGGCTGGCGCCATATCGCTGCCGGAAGGGGAGGAGCGCGAATGAGCTCGTGGATCGATGAGGCGCTTGAGGCGGGGACGCTCTTCTTCAACGCGAAGGGAAGGCCCGTCATGCTCGAGCCGCCCGCCGCGCCCGTGGCCGACACGCACGCGCACCTCTCGATGGCGGCGCCAAAGGACGCGAGCGCGCTGGAGCGGCGCGAT
>CANQSI010000093.1 GCA_947626465.1 uncultured Atopobiaceae bacterium | reverse complement strand
GCTCCGGGGACTATGTACTCCCCCGACCCAGGAGGACATTACTGCTCAGCGGAAACCGGTTCGAACGTGGGGACGAGGTTGTCGCCGAAGGAGGTCGTGAGGTAGTCGTAGACCTCTTGGGAGTTGAGGGTCTGGGCGAGGGCCTGGAGCTTCGGGGTCTCTCCCTCGCCGACGCGCACGACGAGGAGGTTCGCGTAGACATCGGAGAGAAGCGAGGTGAGCGGCTCGGCGGCGAGGGCGTCCGAGAGCGAGTGGCCGTTTTCCATCGCGACGTTTCCCGGCATGATCACGAGATCGGCCTCGGAGAGTTGCTCGGGGAGCTCCTCGGCGCTCACCTCCACGAGCTTGATGTCGCGGCGGTTCTCCACGATGTTCGCGGGCACGGCATCGGTGCTCGCGTCGTCGGAGAGCGTGACGAGGCGCTCCTGCTCGAGGAGAAGGAGCGCACGGGCGCGGTTCGCGGGATCGGCGGGAATGGCCACCGTCGCCCCGTCCGGCACGTCGGCGAGCGAGGTGAGGCGCTCGGAGTAGACGCCCATCGGCTCGAAGTGCACGGCGGAGAGCGCCTCGAAGCTCGTGCCATGCTCGGCGTTCCAGGCGTCGAGGAAGGGGCGGTGCTGGTAGAACGTGGCGTCGAGCTCGCCCTCGGCGAGGGCGGCGTTGGGCTCGTCATAGTCCTCATATTCGACGACGTCTAGGCCATAGCCCTGCGCTTCGAGAAGCTGCTTCACCGGGCCGTTCAGGATGAGGGCGTGGGGCGTGTGCGAGGCGCCCACCGTCACCACGGTGTCGCTCTCGCCCCCTTCGCCCTGTGCTGAGCAGCCGAAGAGCGCGGCGAGGGCGCACGCACCGGTAAAGAGCAGCGCTTCCCTTCGGCTGAGCAGCATGGCCCTCCCCTCGCGAATCATCTCGCCCAGTCTAGGGGATGGGCGCGCGCCGTTAGGAGGTGAGCGTGTCGATGATGCGATCGATGTCGGCGCGTTGCCTGGCGGGAAGCTTCGGATCGTTCTTCAGATCCATGAGCATGCGCAGGCGCCGCGCGCGCTGGGAACGATCGGCGCGGAGCCCGTTGATGAAGCGGTCGAGGCTGTCGAGCGCCTCGGAGCTCACGGTGTAGTGCGACCACTTGCCCTCGTGAATCGCGATGACCACCCCTGCCTCGACGAGGATGTGCATGTGGTGGGAAAGCGTGGATTGCGCGACGTGCAGCGTCTTCAAGAGACGGTTCGCCGTGATACCCGGCGACTTCGCGATGAGCTTGACGATCTCGACCCGGTTCTCGTTGCTGAGAGCCTTGAGGAGGGCGGTGATGTCGGTAGATTTCATACCTCCTCCTCTCATTTGGTATATCTTAAACTACCCGCTCGTACGAACGCCACTGCAGATGTCTCGGATTCCATGAAAGCGCTGCGTAGCTACGAGGCGCCTGAAAAGTGGGTGTGGTGCGGACAGGTGTGGGAGAAGGTGGCTGGGGCTGAGGGATTCGAACCCCCATAGCTGGCACCAAAAACCAGAGTCCTAGCCGTTGGACGAAGCCCCAATGAACAGAGGCCAAGTGTAGCAAAGGATGCCCGCCGTCGGCTGCGCACGCAGGGCGCGTGGAGGGGCCCTGCGCTACCATGGGAGCGCGGCGTCGCACGCATGGGGCGAGCGCGAGAAGCCGCTCATCGTCGGCGGGAACCTCGCGAAAGGGGTCCTTTCCATGGCCTTTACCGCTCTTGTCCTCGCGGCCGGCGAGGGCACGCGCATGAAGTCCGCCTATTCGAAGACCGTTCACCCACTCTTGGGAAAACCGCTGGTCGCCTGGCCCATCGAGGCGGCGCGCGCCGCAGGGGCCGAGCGCATCGTGTGCGTCGTGGGCGCAGGGAAGGGCGAGGTGGCCGCCATCTGCGAGGGGCTTGGCGCAGAGGTGGTGGAGCAGACGGAGCGCCTGGGCACCGGCCATGCCGTGCGCGTGGCGCTCGAGGCCACGGGAATCGATGACGGGTGCGTGGTGGTGCTCTACGGCGACACCCCGCTCGTGCGTGCGGAGACCATCGACGAGCTCGCGAGCGAGGTCGCTGAGCGGGGCCTTCCGGGCGCGGTGCTCACGATGAAGCCGGAGGATCCCACGGGCTACGGCCGCATCGTCCTCGATGATGCGGGCCACATCCTCGCCATCATCGAGCACGCGGACGCCACGCTCGAGCAGCGCGAGGCGCTCACCGAGTGCAACAGCGGCGTCTACGCCTTCGACGGCGCCACGCTCGCGCGGCTCGTGAGCGAGATCAAAAACGACAACGCGCAGGGCGAGTACTACCTCACGGACATGGTGGAGCTCATGCGAAGCGAGGGCCTCGCCGTGGGGCGCGTCTTCGTGGAGGATCCGAACGAGATGCTCGGGGTGAACTCGCGCGCCCAGCTCGCCGAGGCCACGAAGGCCATGCAACTGCGCATCAACGCCCAGCTCATGGCAGCCGGCGTGACGATGCTCGACCCGAACCTCGTGTGGGTGGGGCCGGACGTGAAGGTGGGACAAGACACCGAGCTCTGGCCGCTCACCTTCCTCTTCGGCGAGACGACGATCGGCAAGGGAGACGTCGTGGGGCCGAACACGCGCCTCACCGATGTCACCGTTGGAGACGATTGCCGCCTCGAGGAGACGGTGGCCATCGAGAGCGTCATCGAAGACGGCGTCACCTGCGGACCGCGCGCCTACCTGCGCCCCGGCACGCACCTCATGCCCGGCGCGCACGTGGGCACCTCGGTGGAGATCAAGAACTCGACCATCGGCGAGGGCTCGAAGGTGCCGCACCTCTCCTACATCGGCGACACCACGATGGGCTCCGGCGTGAACATCGGCGCGGCGTC
>CANQSI010000092.1 GCA_947626465.1 uncultured Atopobiaceae bacterium | reverse complement strand
TGCGGAGGACATCGACTGCGGCGTCGATGTCGCCGTCGGCCTCGACGAGGGCCTTCTTGCACTCCATCATCGGAGCGTCGGTCATCTCGCGGAGCTGCTTTACGAGCTGTGCGGTCACTTGGGGCATGGATGGTGCCTTTCTTCTCGAAACAACGATAGTGCGGGGTATTCGCCCATGGGAGGCCCGCCGGCGAGCGGCGGGCACGCAGGTTCGGCGCTAGACGGTGGGGAGCTCCTCGGTGCCCTCTTCGGCAACCTCGGCCTCGTCCTTCCTGCTCTCGGCAAGAAGCTCGGCGAGGGTGATGGCCTCCTGCCTCGGGGGCTCCTCGTCGGACACCTGGAGCTCCATCTCAGACGTAGACGCCGTGTCCACCGCAGGCGTGGTGGCACCGGCCGCCATCTCGGCCTCGCTGATCTGCTCCTCGCCCTTGCCCGCGAGCACGGCGTCGGCGATGAGCTCGCACATGAGGGCTACCGAGCGGATGGCGTCGTCGTTCGCAGGAATGCCGTATTCCACCTCGTCGGGGTCGGAGTTCGTGTCGATGAGCCCCACCACGGGGATGTGGAGGCGATTGGCCTCCTTGATGGCGATCTCCTCGCGCTTGGTGTCGACCACGAAGATGGCCTGGGGAAGGGCGCGGAGCTCGCGAACGCCACCGAGGTTGCGCTCGAGCTTCTCGTGCTCCTTGGTGAGACGCGCCTGTTCCTTCTTGGGGAGCGTCTCCATCACGCCGGTCTCGACCATGTTCTCGAGCTCTTCCATGCGCGTGATGCGCGAACGCATCGTCACGAAGTTGGTGAGCATGCCGCCGAGCCAGCGGTTGTTGATGTAGGGCATGCCACAGCGCTCGGCCTCGGTCTTGATCTGCTCCTGGGCCTGCTTCTTCGTGCCCACGAAGAGCACGGTGCCTCCCTTGGCGCACGTGTCCTTGAGGAAGCTGTAGGCGTGGTCGGCCTCGATGATGGTCTGCTTGAGGTCGAGGATGTAGATGCCGTTGCGCTCGCCGAAGATGTAGGGGCGCATCTTCGGGTTCCAGCGACGGGTCTGGTGGCCGTAGTGGCAGCCAGCATCGAGAAGGGTCTTCAGGTTAATCTTGACGGCCATGGTTACCTCCATCGGTTAGGCCTCCGCGCACATCAACCTCGCCTTCCACCCGAAGCAATTCGATCTTCGAGCACCGCGGCCGACGAGTCCGCACGCGTGTGAAATGGTTCGCGCGAGACGGGTGCCCCGCACGGTGCCGATTGCCGGCACAATCGCAAAAGTATATGGGAAAGCGCCCTGCGGGGGCGCCCTCATTCACTCTCCACGCGGATGTGCTTGCCGCATGACATCGCTCAGGCGCTCAATGGAGAGATTCGTGTAGATCTGCGTGGTGGAGAGGCTCGCGTGGCCCAGGAGCTCCTGGACGCTTCGAAGATCGGCATCGCCGTTCAGAAGCTCGGTGGCGAAGGTATGGCGCATCGTGTGGGGGGTGATGGTGGGGGGAAGGCCCGCCTTGTCCACGACGCCCTCGAAGCGCTTCCTGAGCGCCGCGGCGCTCATGCGACGCCCCCGCTTTGAGAGGAAGAGCGCATGCTCATGGTCCTCCCCCTCCCCTGCCGGTGTCTTGAGGGCGCGCTCGGGACGCACACGCTCGAGATATGCCTTTACGGCGGCGCGCGCCTTGGCGTAGAGCGGCACGAGGCGCTCCTTGGATCCCTTGCCGAAGAGCCTCACAGAGCCGCGTGCGAGATCGATGTCCTCGAGGTTCACGTTAGAGGCCTCTTGGATGCGCGCGCCCGTGGCATAGAGAAACTCCACGAGAGCCCGGTCGAACACGTCCCACGCGCTCTCCCCGTCCACTGCGGCGAGCATCTGGCGCACTTCCCGGTCGCCCATCACCTTGGGAAGGTGGCGCCCCACCTTCGGGCCGGGCATCGTGGCGAGGGCGGAGGTCGTGGCGAGGTCGCGCTCGATCATCCAGCTGTAGAAGCCGCGCAACGCGGAGAGCTTCCTGTTCATGGTGCGGGAGGCATAGCGTGCACGCCTGAGCTCCCCCAGCCACGCACGCACCTGGGGCGTGGTGATGGTGAGCGGATCCGCGCCTTTGCGATCGCACCATCGAAGGAACTCCTCGATGTCGGCGCGATAGCCCCTCACCGTGTTCTTCGACACGTTGCGCGTGCCGCTGAGGTAGGCGAGGTAGTCCTCCGCATGCGCCTGGCACTCATCCACATGCGTACGGATCGACCCTGCCTGCGCGCTCCCCGTGCTCATGACGCAGCGCCCTCTCGAAAGAGCTCGGCATGCGCTTCCTTCCAGCTCGTGAGGTCGCGCAGCGCGCGCTCGCAGAATGCCGCGTGGCGCTCGCGCTTGTTGCGTATCGGATCGTCCAGCGGCGGCATGAGGCCGAAATTCACGTGTTGCGGCTGGTAGTTCGCAGTTGCGGGATCGGATGCCCACGCCACGAGGGATCCGAAGGCCCCCGTGGCCGGAAGCTCCGGTTGTGGCAGGCCGCGCAAAGCCGAAACCACGTTGAGCGCCGCATAGAGCCCGGAGGAGATCGCCTCCGTGTAGCCCTCGGTTCCCGTGATCTGCCCCGCGAGCCAGACCGGCATGCCGGGAACCTTGAAGCCCTTCTCGAGCACATGGGGCGCGTCCACGAAGGAGTTCCGGTGCATCACCCCATAGCGGAAGAATTCCGCGTGTTCGAGGCCGGGAATCATGCGGAAGACGTGCCTTTGCGCCGCGAAGGTGAGGTTCGTCTGGAATCCCACGAGGTTGTAGGCGCTTCGCTGCGCATTCTCCGCGCGGAGCTGCACGACGGCCCAGGGGCGCGTCCCCGTCCTCGGATCGGTGAGGCCCACCGGC
>CANQSI010000091.1 GCA_947626465.1 uncultured Atopobiaceae bacterium | reverse complement strand
AGCGCCTCCGGGCCGTTGTGGCACCCGATCACCGGACCCACTTGCAGGCGATCCGTGGCGTGGATGCCGGCTCGCACGAGATGGCTGTGGAGGCGCTCGGTGTTCGCCTCACCGTAGGTGTAGATCTCGTAGCTCGTGTAGTCCTCATCGACGCCACGATCCTTGATGAGTCGAAACACCTGGCTCACGGCCTTGCCGATGCCGAGCGCCTTGCCAAGCACCTCCACCGCGCCCTTGGAGGAGAAGGTGATGACGGGCTTGATGTGCGCGATGTCGCCCACCACGGCGAGGGGATTGGAGATGCGACCGCTTCGCGCGAGGTAGGTGAGCGTATCGAGCCCGGCGATGATGCGTACGCGCGGCCTGAGGTGGAGGATGCGATGCTCGATCTCGCCAGCCGAGCAGCCCTCGGCGATGAGGCGCTCGGCGTAGTCCACCATGATGCGGATGGCGTGCGTGGAGTGGCGGGTGTCGATCACGTGGATGGCGTCAGAGCCCACGATCTCCTTCGCCATGAGCGCGTTTTGGTAGGTGCCGGAGAGGCCGGAGGAGAGGATGAGGCAGATGAGCTCGTCGCCCGCTTCGACGGCTTCCTCGAAGGGGCCCACGAAGCCCTGCGGCGTCACCTGCGACGTCACGGGGAAGCCGGTGGAGTGGATGAGCGCCTCGTAGAACTCGTCGTAGGGGCGATTGCCGTAGTCCACGCCATCGAGATCGACGAGGATCGGCACGCGGACGATGTTGCGTTCGGCGCACTCCTCTTCCGAGAAGTCTGCAGCGCCATCAACGAGGATCCTGATCATCGCCACGTTCCCTTCGGCCGCGCCAACACGCCCATTCTAGACACGAAAGAATGCAGGCGATCTCCCTCTCCACCAAACGTCCGCTTAGAGCCAGGCGATGCGTTGTTGACCGGCGTTGGCGGCGCCGATTTCGAAGTGCTTGCGGACGATGCCCAAATCGAGGCCGGTATAGGGGCCGGGCGCGGTCGTGAGCTTGCACGTGCCGTTTTCGTAGGTGATGTGCCAGCGCTGCTGGTTGAGGGCGGTAGGGGCGAGCGTGGCGGCCCACATGCCCTGCGCAAACCACTCTGGCGCCTCGCCCCTCACGGTGGAGAGCTCGCTCTCGGACTTCACCGGATGGCTCGCGCCCTGGGAGAGGCCGTAGCCCACGGCGATCACGCACACGAGGCGCTCGCCGCTCTTCAGCATGCGGCGCACGCTGGACTTCGAGAACGTGAGCCCCACCCAGCAGGTGTTGAGGCCGAGCATCTGGGCCTTGAGCACGATCGCCTCGCCGAAGTAGCCGATGCGCTCGTCGAGGTCGGGCCCCTTCGGCCCCGCGCAGATGATGAAGTTCCGCACGTTCTCGAAGTGGCCGTACTTGGCAAGCACGCTGTCGAAGGCTTGGGGGTCATCCGTCACGAGCTTAAACGAGAGGCGGCTCTCCTCGTTGATCTCGCGAATGTAGGAATCAAGCGCATCCCACGTCTCGAAGTCGAGGGATCGCGGGGTGAAGGCGCGCACTGAGTGGCGCTCGGCGATGGCATCCATGATCGTCATCAAAACCAGCTCCTTTTGAGGGAGCGTCCGAGTGCGAGACGCTCATCTCCATTGGGTACCCCAAAGCGGGTCGTGTCGCAAGAATAAGACGGGGATTGGTAGGATTAAGGCCCAACGGTTGGTTCTGCGAGAAGGCGATGGACCCATGGAAGCTCACGACACCGTGCTCGAGACTCCGCGTCTCATCCTCAGGCCGTGGCGAGAGGATGATGCGCACGCGCTCTTCATCCACGCGCAAAATCCGCTCATCGGGCCAGCCTGCGGCTGGGAACCCCACCGCAACGAGGCCGAATCGCTCGCCATCATCCACTCCGTGCTCATGCGCCCGGAGACCTACGCCATCACGCTGAAGGAGTCGTCGCACCCCGACGCGCCCATCGGCTCCGTGGGCTTGAAGGGCCCGGCGATCTCAAAGCTCGTGGGCCCTGGCGAGGTGGAGCTCGGGTACTGGGTGGCCGTGAAGCTCTGGGGCCATGGCCTTGCCACCGAGGCGGTGGGTCGTGTGGGGCGCCACGCGTTCGAAGACCTCGGGCTGAAGAAGATCTGGGCGCAGGTGCTCGATGACAACGACCGCTCGCTGCGCGTGCTCCATAAGCTCGGCATGAAGTGGCAACGCTCCGAGCAGGTGGAGAGCCCGTGGGGGCCCGAGGATAAGGCCATCTACTCGCTCAACCGTGCGCAGTGGCTGGAGCGCGTGTACCGCTAGCTCGCTAAACGCTCGCGCTCGGGGCTTTTCAGCTGTTCGAGGAAGGCGCCCACGCGGGTGGCCATCTGGCCGTCGCTCGCGTTGCGGGGGTCGCAACCGTCGCCGTCGAGCACGAGCGTGGGGAGGCCGTGGGCCTCGAAGGTGCGCTTGCCGATTTGCGCGAGCCCCTGCGTTTGCTTGCAACCCCAGTGGCCGAAGACCACCACGCCGTCCGCATCGGCGGCCTTTGCTTCGGCGAGGGCTGCGTCAATGCGCCGCATCGAGCCGCCGTTCGCGGAACACCCCACGAGACGGCGTGCCATGAATTCGTAGGGGCGCTCGGGATCGAGCTCGTCGAGGAGCGCGAGGCTGTCGTAGGCCATGTCGTTTCCCACGAGCTCGGCTGAGGTGGCCTCATCGAAGATCTCCCCCATCGAGCGCTGCCAATTCGGCAGGGTGTGGATCCAGAAGACGCGCGGCACGCGGCTCATCTGCGCGGGAGGGGCTGATGCGAGCTCGCGGAGGAGCTTCCATGCGAAGCGTTCGGCCGCGGGCGTGCCGAGCATGATGTGCGTGGCGATGAGCACGCAGAGCTCGCCCGTGAGGCTCATCGGGAGCGTGACCTCGGCGCG
>CANQSI010000090.1 GCA_947626465.1 uncultured Atopobiaceae bacterium | reverse complement strand
GGCATCGTGAAGGTCTCCGCGAAGGACCTCGGCACCGGCAAGGAGCAGCAGATCACCATCAGCGGCTCCACCGCGCTTTCCGACGATGAAGTCGATCGCATGGTGAAGGACGCCGAGGCCAACGCCGAGGAGGACAAGCGCCGCCAGGAGCAGGTGGAGGCGAAGAACCAGCTCGACAGCCTCGCCTACTCCACCGAGCAGACCGTGTCCGACCTTGGCGACAAGGTGCCCGCCGACATGAAGGCGGAGGCGGACGCCGCGGTGGCCGAGGCGAAGCAGGCCCTCGAGGGCAACGACGTGGACGCGATCCGCGCCGCCTCCGAGAAGCTCCAGCAGGTGGGCCACCGTCTCGCCGAGGTCGTGTACTCGAGCGTCCAGAACGATGACGCTTCGCAGGCCGGCTCGGGCGACGACGACGTGGTGGACGCCGACTACGAGGTCGTCGACGACGACAAGTAGCGCCGCATCCGTATCGCCCTCTCTCTCGCCCCGGGGGTGCGTCGCACCCCCGGGGTACCCCCTGAGGAGCAAACATGAAGAAGAACTTTCGAAATGGTCCGAGCGCCGAGGGAGAAGAGCCCCGCGAAGACGGCCTTGAGCCGAGCGAGGTGGAGCTTCCCGAAGACCTCGACCCCGAGCTTGTGGAAGCCGCCATTCGCGCGGGCGAGGCAGCCGCGGCCGACGACATGAAGAAGGACGCGAACAAGCTCAAGGAGGAGCGCGACCGCCTTCTCGCCGAGCTCGCGGAAACGCAGGATGAGGCCCTCTCCGCGCGTGCCGCGGCCGACGAGGCCGATGCCCGCTACCAGCGTCTCCAGGCCGACTGGGACAACTTCCGCAAGCGTACGGCGGCCGAGCGCGTGGCCGAGCGCGAGCGCGCGGCCGAGAACGTGATCGAGGCGCTCCTCCCCGCAGTCGACGACCTCGAGCGCGCGATCGAGCACGCCGAGGGCGCCGACGACGAAGCGGCCAAGGGCCTCGCCGAGGGCGTGTCCGCCGTGCGCACGAAGATCCTCTCCGTCTTCGAGAAGCACGGCGTGAGCGTGATTGATCCCCTCGGCGAGCCCTTCGATGCGCTCGAGAGCCAGGCGGTGGGCACGCTCGAGGATCCCGAGGTGTTTGCGGACACCGTCACCGCGGTCCTTCGCCTCGGCTACGCCATGGGCGGAAAGGTCATTCGCCCCGCCATGGTGCAGGTGTCGGTGGGCGGCCCCACGCGCCCCGCGGAGAAGGAATAGGCGCACGGCACCACGTGGAATGCACTGGAAATTGACGACGAACCACTGAAAGGAGGCATCCTCGACCATGGCAACGAAGAACTTCTACGACGTCCTCGGCGTCAAGCGAGACGCCTCCGACGACGAGATCAAGAAGGCCTTCCGCAAGCTCGCGCAGAAGCACCACCCCGACGCAGGCGGCGACGAGGAGAAGTTCAAGGAAATCTCCGAGGCCTACGACACCCTCTCCGACCCCGAGAAGCGTAAAGAGTACGACCAGATCCTCATGTTCGGCGGCATTCCCGGAGCCGACTTCGGCGGAAACGGAGGCCGTGGCCGCGCCTACACCACGACGGTGAACGGCGCTGACTGGGCCGACATCTTCTCCGGCTTCGGCGGTGGCGCCCAAACGGGCGAGGGCGGCGGCTTCGGCGGCTTCGACTTCTCGAGCATCTTCGGCGGCCAAGGGCGCGCCGCGCGGCCCGCGAAGGGCGGCGACCTCACGATGTCGCTCGAGGTGTCCTTCACCGAGGCGCTCGAGGGCGCCCAGCGAAAGATCACCTATCGCATCCCCTCCACGGGCGACGAGCAATCGCTCACGGTGAAGATCCCCGCGGGCGCGGTGGAGGGCGGAAAGCTCCGCTACAAGAAGCGCGGCGAGTACGGCGCGAACGGCGGCGAGCGCGGCGACCTCGTGATCACCACCCACGTGGCCGAGCACCCGGTGTTTTCCCGCGACGGCGCGGACGTGCGGATGGATCTCCCGATCTCGATCTTTGAGGCGGCGCTCGGCACCACGGTGGAGATCCCCACGCCCAAGGGACAGACCGTGCGCCTTCGCGTGCCCGCCGGCACGCAGGAGGGAAAGACCTTCCGCTTCAAGGACCTCGGCGCTCCGAACGTGAAGAAGAAGGGCCAAAACGGCGCGCTTCTCGTGACGGTGCGTCTCCAGGTTCCGAAGGAGCTCTCCAAGGAGGAGCGCGAGGCGCTCGAGAAGGCGCAGGCGAAAGACGCCACGGCGTGGCGCGAGGACTTCTGGGCGAAGGCACGGCAGGCTTAAAAGGGCGGGGAAGGCAGTGGAGCGGCGCGAAGGCGCTCGCGCCCAGCGAAAGGAACGTCCATGAACTCTCAGGTTCCAGAGCCGAACGAGGGCACCGGAGCCAACCGCCGCCACCGGCCGCTCTACATGATCAGCGTCGCGGC
Organism: uncultured Atopobiaceae bacterium; assembly: GCA_947626465.1. Lineage (GTDB taxonomy): Bacteria > Actinomycetota > Coriobacteriia > Coriobacteriales > Atopobiaceae > CANRLS01. The sequence goes on along the minus strand of CANQSI010000090.1, from coordinate 486 downwards.
GCAGCTCACCGGCATGCACCCCCAAACGCTTCGCGTGTACGAGGCGAAGGGGCTCGTGCAGCCCGGGCGCTCCCGCGGAAACACGCGGCTCTACTCGCAGGCCGACATCGATCGCCTGAACCTCATTGGCCAACTCACGAGCGAGGGCATCAACCTCGCGGGCGTCGTGCGCATCCTCGATATGGCCGAGCAGGCCGAGGAGGCGGAGGCGGAGATCGAGGGGCTTCGCGCGCGCCTTCGCGACATGACGCGCGAGATGCACGAGCTCAAGAGCCGCCTCACCATCACGGAGCTCGCACCCTACGACGGGAAGAGCCCGGCGGAGATCCTCCGTGGGCTCCTCGACGAGGGCTCCGGCGAGGGCATCCGCTCCTAGCCGCGCGCTCCGCACCCTAGAAACCACATGAAACGAACCTCAATCGGAGGCATCCATGAGAATTGACAAGTTGGCCGTCACCGCCCAAGAGGCCCTCCAGGCGGCCATCG
>CANQSI010000089.1 GCA_947626465.1 uncultured Atopobiaceae bacterium | reverse complement strand
CTCACGTTGTCCTTCTTGCGCTCGTTGGTGTCGAGGATGCGCTTGCGGAGGCGGATGCTCTCGGGGGTGATCTCCACGAGCTCGTCGTCGGCGATGTACTCGAGCGCCTCCTCGAGCGTGAAGGTGCGCGGCGGGGTGAGCTGCACGGCGATGTCGGCGGTGGCGGAGCGCTGGTTGCCGAGGTTCTTCGTGCGCGCCACGTTCACGGTCATGTCGCCCGCGCGCGAGCGTTCGCCCACGATCATGCCCTCGTAGCACTCATCGCCGGGCCCCACGAAGAGCTGGCCACGCTCCTGGAGCGTGCCGAGCGCGTAGGCCACCGCCTTCTCCGTGGCCATCGAGATCATCGCGCCGTTCGTGCGCTTCTCGAAATCGCCTGCGTAGGGGCCGTATTCGAGGAACGTGTGGTAGAAGACGCCCTCGCCGTGGCTTGCGTTCAGGATGCGGTTCTTGAGGCCGAGGATGCCGCGGGTGGGGATGGAGAACTCGAGGTGGCAGGTGGTGCCGTTGGACGCCATGGACACGAGCTGGCCCCCGGCGCCGCCGAGGATCTCGATCATCTTGCCGGAGACGTCGTCGGGGCACTCGATGACGGCCTGCTCGATGGGCTCGAGGCGCTCGCCGTGCTCGCCTTTCGCGAAGAGCACGCGCGGGCGGGCCACCTGGAACTCGAAGCCCTCGCGGCGTAGCGTCTCCATGAGCACGGAGAGGTGGAGGATGCCGCGGCCCTTGACCTCGATGCCGCCGACGCCTCCTCCCGCCGCCTCGCTGTCCACCTCGCTTATCTCCATCGTCACGTTGTTCTCTGCTTCGCGAAGGAGGCGATCGCGAAGCTGGCGGCCGCCCACGATCGATCCCTCGCGGCCCACGAGCGGCGAGGTGGAGGCCTCGAAGATCACGGCCATGGTGGGCGGATCGATGCGGATGGGGGCGAGCTCCTGGGGGTCCTCGGGGCTCGTGAGGACGTCGCCAATGTCGACGCCGTCGATGCCCACGACGGCGCAGATGTCGCCCGCGGCGACCTCGCTCGCGTCTTGGCGTCCGAGGTAGTCGAAGGTGGAGAGCTGCTTCACCGTGGCGCTTTTGCGCTCGCCGTCGTTCTTGAGCACGAGCACGCCCTCGCCCGTGTGGACGGTGCCCGAGAAGACGCGACCGATGCCGATGCGGCCCACGTAGCTCGAGTGGTCCACCGTCATCACCTGCATCGCGAGCGGTGCCGCGGGGTCGGCGTCGGGGGCGGGCAGCCATTCGATGATGGTGTCGAGGAGCGGCAGCATGTCCATGTTGCCGTCGTCGGGCTCGAGGCGCGCGTAGCCGCGGGAAGCCGAGGTGTACACCACGTGCTCGAGCGCGAACTCGAGCTGCTCGTCGCTCGCGCCGAGATCCATCATGAGGTCGAGCGAGTCGTTCACCGCGCGCTCGGGGTCGGCGCCGTCGCGGTCGATCTTGTTCACCACGAGGAGCACCTGAAGCCCGGCGTCGATGGCGTGGCGCAGCACGAAGCGAGTCTGCGGCATGGGGCCCTCGTAGGCGTCGACCAGAAGGAGCGCGGAATCGGCCATCTTGAGCACGCGCTCCACCTCGCCGCCGAAGTCGGCGTGGCCGGGGGTGTCGATGACGTTGATCTTCACGCCGTCGTAGGTGATGGAGATGTTCTTCGCGAGGATGGTGATGCCGCGTTCGCGCTCCTGGTCGTTCGAATCGAGCACGCGCTCCGTCACCTGCTGGTTTTCGCGGTAGGCCCCGGTCGCGCGGAGCAGCTGGTCCACGAGCGTCGTCTTGCCGTGGTCCACATGCGCGATGATGGCGACGTTTCTGAGCTGCTCCTGAAGCACGTGATCTCCCCTCGTTCGTCCTCGGGAATGGTAGTGGAATGTGCGAATGCGCGGAACGCCGCGGGTTGCACCGGGTTAGAGCAAGGGCTCGACTTCGCCGGCGGGAAGGGGATCCGTGTAGGAGAAGCGGTCGCCTTCGCCGAGGCCGGAAACGAGCTGGTAGGAGCTCCAGGCGGCAGGCGCGCCCTTCTCGCCGAACTCGCAGATGAGGGCGTCGTGGTAGCCGGCGGAAAGCGCGGAGGCGGCCTCGGGCGCATCCTCGGCCACCTCGCGCGCCGCCACGGCGCCGAGGTAGCAGATGGCCCAGGCTACGGGCTCGCCGAGCGCCTCGCGATCCACCGTGCCCGCGGCGAGGCCCTCCACCCAGCTCCGCGCCCATTCGAGGCCCTCGTCGGCGGGCGCGGCGGAGGAGCCGAAGGTGAGGCGCTCGTCGGCGGCATCCACGACGCTCGCCACCACGCCGAGCTCGCCCGTGTCCGCGAGCGCGTCGAGCGCTTCCCCGATGAGAGTCGTCGCGAGCTCGTCGAGCCGCGCGCTCACCGCTCCCTGCTCAGCCATTGCGCCTCCTTGCGCGTGCCTTCGTCCCTGCGTCCCTGCCCCGAGGGTAGCGCCAACGCGCGACCCCCGCAGGGCGCATGGCCGCTGCGGGGGTCGGGGTTCGCATTCACGTAGCCGGGCGCTGGTCCACGCAGGCGCTAGTCCATGTAGTGCCAGCCCACGCCCTCGAGCTTCCAACCGGCCTTGATGCAGTTGTCGCGCTCAGTCGCGCTCTCGGTGTAGTGGTGCGTGCCCACCGGAGCCCAGCGGTTGTAGAGGCGATAGACGGGCACGGCCTTGTCGTCGTCGGAGTAGAAGGAGATGCCCTCGCCGGTCCAGCCGCCCTTCACGCACCTGTCGTATTCGTCCTTGTCCGTGGTGTAGTGGTGCTCGGTGGTGTATTGGTTGTAGAGGCGATAGACGGGCGTGCGCGAGCTCGCCGGCATCTTATGGCTGCCCTCGGAGGTCCAGCCGGCGGCCACGAGCTGATCCACCTCAGTCTGGGACTGCACGAACAGGTGCTTGCCGTTGTAGGGGTTGTAGAGGCGATAGGTGCGCTGCCCATCGATCTCGGGCTCGGG
>CANQSI010000088.1 GCA_947626465.1 uncultured Atopobiaceae bacterium | reverse complement strand
AAGGATTTTAAGTCCCCTGCGTCTGCCAATTGCGCCACGCCCCCGGGTGAAGACGAGTGTAGCGGCGAACCTCACTCCGAGAGGGTGAGAGCGGGGCGCCACTCGATGGGTGCGGGCGCGCCCGCGAGCTCGGCATCGGCGAGGAGCGCGATGCCCTGCAGGTTGTCCGCTTCGCTCACCACGAGCTCGTCCTTGCCGAGCGCCTCGAGGAGGCCCTCGAGCACCACCGCGGAACCGAGCACCACCGGCGCGCGATCCGGGTGCACGCCCACCACCTCGCCGCGCTCGGCCACGGTCATGCCCGCAAAGCGCTCCACCATGCCCGCGATCTCGTCCTTCGAGAGCACCGTGCCATGCACGATCGCCGGGTTGTAGGGCTCGAGCTCGTGATGGACCGCGGCAAGCGTCGTCGAGGCGCCACCACACACCACCACCGATGCCGCGGGATCGATGAGGTCGGTGGTGGCTGCCGCCTCGGCGAACGTATCGCGGCACCACTTGAGCGCCCGCGCCACGTCATCCTCGCTCGCAGGATCCCCCGCCGAAAGGAAGCGCTCGCTCACGCGCCGGCTTCCCACCGGCGTGGAGCAGACCCAGCTCTCGGAGTCATCAAGCACGCAGAGCTCGGTGGATCCGCCCCCGCTGTCGGCCACGAGCGGGCGAGGCGCGCCAGGCTGCTCGCCCGCGAAACGCGGGTCGATCGACACGCCGTAGGCGGCGATGAGCCCTTCCGTGCGCCCATCGATCACCTGCGGTTTCAGGCCGAGCGCAGCGAGAGGGGCGAGCAGTGCGTCGGCGTTTTCCGCCTCGCGCGCGCTCTGGGTGAGCGTGCACACCACCGCGTCGCAGCGGTTTCGCGTGAAACACCCGAGGTAGCCGCGCACCGTGTCCAGCACACGCTCGATCGCGGCCTCGGAGAGCACGCCCGTTTCATCAAGCCCGACGCCGAGGTCGCACACCCGCGTCTTCTTGGTGAAGGTCTCGATCCTGCCCTGGGTTACGTCGGAGATGCCCATGCGCACCGAGACCGTGCCGATGTCGATGACTTCAATTCGCGCCATGCTGCCCTCCGAAAAGAGGGCTCGCGCTACGCCCTCTTCTGATAGCCGAAGAACACGTCGAGCGCCTGCGTGAGGGGCGAATCCTCCGTCTCTTCCGGCGCCTGACCCAGCACGGCAATGATACCGTCGTCATCCTCGCCCACGAGCTCGCTCGCGTCAGCGGCAATCTCGCCGGCGGGCGCGTAGCCGCGGACGCGCGCCTCGTCCATGATGCCCTCTTCGGTCTGGAGCTCGGCGATACGCCCTTCGAGCGCGTCGGACATCTCGGTGAGTGCCTGCTGTTGGGCGAGGAGCTGGTCGTGGTCGCGATACGCAGCCCAAAGGCTCGCCGCGGGCTGGTAGAAGAAGAGGAAGAGCAGGCCCACGGTGGCGAGCGCGATGAACGCGCCCTTCGCCACGCCGTGCAATCCGAAGAGCCAGTCGATGGCGCCGTTGAAGGCCGCAAGGAGCTTGTCGAGCACCGCCGGCACGCCGTTCGCGCTCTGCGTGTCCTCGGGCTTGGACGTGCGCGAGCGCGTGGTGGCGCCTTTGCGCGTGGCGCCCGCGTCTTTCTTCGCCGCTTTCGAGGAGCTCGCGCGTCTGGGCGAGCTCGCGCGTGCGGAGCGGCGATCCCCCTTTGCGCTCGGACGCCTCGTGGCCTCAGCACTCTGCGCCTGAGCCACGGACCCGAGGCTCCTCACGCGCGCTACCTCGGCAAGAAGCCGATCATTCACCATCGCGCGCGCCTCGAAGCCGTCCTCGCGATGCAGAGCACGACCCAACACCCGAGCGTCTTGCCGGGTGAAGCCCACGGCTGATGCGGAATTGCTGGACAAAAGGCTGCCTCTGCGCGTTCGTTTGAGCGTCGTTTTGGTGGTGCGCTTCGTGCAGTGCCTAGTATGCCATCACCGCAGCTCATCTTCGTGGTCTTTTACCGAATCCCAGATTTCGTTCAGCCGAGCGGTCGACACGTCGCTAGGCTCGAGCCCCTCCTCGGCGAGCTTCGCCTCAACGCGCGCCCAGCGCCGGCGAAACTTCGCGTTCGCCCTCTCGAGCGCGTTCTCGGCGTCCACGCCTTCCCAACGCGCCACGTTCACGAGGGAAAACAGCAGGTCACCAAACTCGTCCGCCCACGCCTCGCTTCCGGGCTCCTCCGCGTCGAGCTCGGCCTTCTCCTCCGCCACCTTCTCCCACACCGCCTCCACGCTCGGCCATTCGAAGCCGACGCGCGCCGCGCGCTTGGAGATCTTCTGGCACTGCATGAGCGCGGGGAACGAATGGGGCACCGAATCGAGCAGGCCCTGCTTCGAAACCTCGCCCTCCCCCGCATTCGCCGCCTCGCGCTCTTGGTCTTTCACGGCCTCCCACGAGGCGAGTGCTTCGCCAGCGGTGTGGGCATCGACCTCGCCGAACACGTGCGGATGGCGGCGCACAAGCTTCTCGTTCAAGCCATCCACGACGTCATCGATCGTGAAGCTGCCCGCATCGGCTCCCATCTGCGCATGGAGGAGCACCTGCATGAGCACATCGCCGAGCTCCTCCACGAGGTGCGCATCGTTTCCCTCGTCGATGGCGTCGGCCGCCTCGTAGGCCTCCTCGATCATGTTGCGACGGATGGAGACGTGCGTCTGCGCCTGGTCCCACGGGCAGCCGTCCGGCTGGCGAAGGCGCCAGATGATGCGCACGAGCTGGTCGAAGCTTGGATGCGCGCCAGGCGCGCCCTCGCGTGCGAGCGTCCCCGCATCCACCTCGAGCACGAGCTCGTCCACTTGGGGAGATCCGTCTGCCTCGGCCATCTCGCTTCTCCAAACATGCGTGCGCCACACGCCGGGGCGCCCATGCGACGCGCACGCGCGCATCCCATGAGCGCCCCCGCTACCAGCGGTTTTATCTACTTCGTGTAGTCGGCGTAGTCGATGTAGTCGATGTCGTAGGTGTCGAGCTTGGGCTGCACCCAGGAGCGGATGT
>CANQSI010000087.1 GCA_947626465.1 uncultured Atopobiaceae bacterium | reverse complement strand
AGCTTCTCCACCGTGACGCCCGGCCAGTTGCCCACGTAGCCGTTCGAGCCCGTGAGCTCGTTGAAGAGCGTCGTCTTGCCACAGTTCGGGTTGCCCGCAAGGGCGATGTTGAGCTTCGTCTTCGCCATGATCTCCCCCTAGGCATCCTCAACTTCGACGCGCGCGGCCTCGTCCTTTCGGATGGAGAGCTCGTAGCCGCGCACCGTGAGCTCGATGGGGTCGCCGAGCGGCGCCACCTTGCGCACCGTCACGCGCGTGCCCTTCGTGAGCCCCATGTCCATGATCCGGCGCTTCACCGCGCCGGTGCCGGTGAGCTTCTTCACCACGCAGCTCGCGCCCACAGGCACGTCCTTCAGGGTCTTTTCCACGGGAACCTCCGCCATGGGTTCTCCTCTCTCAGGGCGCCACGAGGCCGCTCAACCGAGCTTTGGCCACGCGAACGCCGACCCCCGCTTCGGGGCCCCTCTCATTGCCGGATGAATTGGGAAATGAAACGCCCGGGCCTAGAACCCGGGTGCTGGAGCGCTTACGCCGTGACGATGCGACGGGCCGTATCGCGATCGAGGCCCAGCTGCGAGCCCTTCACGTTCACGATGGTGTCGCCGTTCACCTGGTTCACGACCCGCACCTGCGCGCCCTCGACGAAGCCGAGGTTCGCGAGGTGGCGCGTGAAGTCCTCCTTGCCGCGCACGCGCGCGATCTGCACGGTCTTGCCAGTGGGAACCATGGAAAGGGGCAGCGAAGCGCCGTGGACGACGGCAGGGGCCGTGCTCTGGTTCGCGCGGGTGGAGAGAACCGCTTCCATGCTTGCTCCTCAAAGTCAACTCAGGCTTACTTTTCTTCTCGACGCTCAGTATAGGGTGTGGAACCTGAAAGTCAACCAAAGTTGACAAACTTTCTGAACGAGGGGCTCCACCTGCGAATTCGATTGCACGATACTCGTGAGAATGCGGGCGAACCGTGATGGCGCGGTTGCGCTGCAAATGGTGGGCGCGGGGTGTGGTAGGTTAAGCGCCCCCATAAGCGGCGACGCTTCGGAGGTGGCGGGATGTTCTGCCCAAAGTGCGGTTTGGAAGTGGAAGACGGCCTCGAGGCATGCCCGCGCTGCGGCGAGGGGTTCGGGAACGTCAAGACAACCAAGCGTCCGAGCCTCTTCGTGCCCATCGCGCTCCTCGGCGTGGGCGCGCTTCTCATCATCGCGTCCCTCGCGCTCTTCCCCGAGGTCGTGGGCGCTCACCTCACCATCTTCGACATCGGCACGTTCTAGGCGAGGCGCCTTCTCGCCCGCACCCTTCGCACGATTCGACGCATCCCACGGAGATAGACGATGCCCACCACTCGACGCTTCTGCCCCAAATGCGGCTCGAAGTTGGACCCGAAGACCGGGCTTTGCCCCCACTGCGACGCGGCGTCTCCCGAGCGCCCGGCCGCACGCCCCGCGAGCTCGGAGAACGCGAGTCAGAAGCCGCCAAGGCAAAAGCGCCCGAAGCGCGGTGGGAAGGGCACGCCTCCCAAGCCCACGCGCGCCGAGCGTCGCGCGCAGAAAGCCGCGGAGAAGGAGGCGCGCCTCGCGAGCATGACGCTCTGGCAGCGCGCGAAGCGCATCACGCTCATCGTCCTCGGCACCCTCCTCGCCTCGCTCGTCGTCCTCGCGATCGGATTCGGAGCGCTCGAGTACTTCGGCCTCGTGGACGTGCCGCCCGTGACCTACGCGATGAAGCGCGTGGGCCTCGAGCCGCAGAACACGGCGAAGACGGACCCGATGGAAGACCTCTACGTGCCGGAAGAGGACGAGCTCTCCCACGACGAGTCCCAAGGCGTCGACTACGTGAACGACATCGTGCTCGTCACGTTCTCGGCGAAGGCCACCGACGCGCAGCGGGACGAGGCCGTTGCCTCCATTCAGGGAGAGATCGTGGGGGCGACGCCCGAGATCTACCAGTATCAGGTGAAGGTCGCCGGCCCCAAGACCTACGACGAGCTGAAGTCCCTCGCGAGCACGCTTACGAGCACCTACGACTTCGTCTCCTACGCATCCCCCGACCTCGCGATTCTCAAGGTTGACCAGGCGACTTCCTCGCAGATCGAGGCCTATGCGCCGAACGATCCCTGGGGCGGCACCGACGCCGCAGATTGGAAAGACGACACCGTCGACGGCAAGAACTACTGGGCCGAGGCCGTCGACGTGGCGAAGGCGTGGGCCTATCAAGATTTGATTGCCGACATGCCCGTGGGCATCGCGGACACGGGCTTCGACGTGGGGCACGAAGATCTCACCGGACGCCTGGAATTCATCGACAAGGAGTCCGAGAGCCAAAACCACATCTCAAACTGGTTCCTCGGGCCCCGGCATCATGACGACCATGGCACGCGTGTCGCCGGCATCGCGAGCGCCCACGGCGACAACGAACTCGGGATGACGGGAGTGGCAAAGGACGCGACCACGCTCGTCGCCTCGTACCCCTACGACTTCATCAGCGGGTACTCGATGACGAACTCCATGATGTATGCGAACTTGGCAAAGCTCGTGGCCGGGGGAGCGAAGGTCATCAACTTCTCGCAAGGATCGCAGGCCAACCTCTCCGCGGAAACGCCCATCTATAGCGATGAGGTGCTCGAGCAGGAAGCGACCAGCGCAGCGCTCATGACCGCGATCCTCCTCGACCAAGGCTACGACTTCGTCGTGGTGCAAAGTGCCGGCAACGGCTTCGAGGCCAATGGGAAGAACGTGGCCGCCGATGCGATCCACAATTTGGGCTTCTGCTCCATCACGAAGGACACGCCCCTCGCAAACACCGAGCACACCATCGACGACGTCCTCAATCGCGTCGTAGTGGTGGGCGCCGCGCAGTTCTCAAACGGCAGCTTCACGATGACGGACTTCTCAGGATTCGGAGAGCAGGTGAGCATCTTCGCGCCTGGCAAGAACGTCTACAGCACCGTTCCCACGTACCTCTCCGGTATCTTCCGGATCGGCGGGCCCTACACGAGCGCAGGCGGAGATGGCACCTCCTTTGCGGCGCC
>CANQSI010000086.1 GCA_947626465.1 uncultured Atopobiaceae bacterium | reverse complement strand
TCGGAGAGGCTCTTGCCGCTGCCGATGCACGCGAGGATGTCCTCCGCGAGGGCGTCTTCGCGGTTCAGGTAGTGAAAGTCGTTCGTGCACACCACCTTGCAGCCCACCTTCTTGGCGATGGCCACGAGCTGCTCGGAGATCTGGCGGTCGGTCTTGGGGTTGGCGTCGCGGTGGTACGTGAGGCCGTGCTCTTGGATCTCAATGTAGAAGTCGCCGGGGGCGAAGAGATCGCGCAGGGTCTCGGCCCACCGGAGCGCATCCTCGGGGTTGTCCTCGCGGATGCGCTTGGCCACGATGCCCTGCACGCAGGCGGAGGTGCAGATGAGCCCCTCGGCGTGCGCGCGAAGCGAGGCGAGCGTCACGCGCGGCTTGTAGTAGAAGCCATGGACCGCCGCGTCGGAGACGATCTTCATGAGGTTCACGTAGCCCCGCTGGTTCTTCGCGAGGAGGATCAGGTGGTAGAGCTCGGGCTTGCGGCCGTCCCTCGCGAGGGTGTCGTCCGGCGTGAAGTACACCTCGCAGCCGTAGATGGGCTTGATGCGCGGCTTGGGCTTCACGTCCGCAAGCGGAAGCCCCTTGGCGATCTGCGCCTGGTCGAGCTCCCACTGCGCGTGCGCGCGAGGGTCGTCGGGATCCACCTCGAAGAGCGCACGCCCGTGCTCGAGGTTGTCCTGGTCGTGGAACCACTGCTGCCAGTCGGGCTCGGCGTGGTTCACGCGGTCGGTTTCCGAGGCGAGCTCGGGAACGCCGTACATGTAGCCGTGGTCGGTGATGGCCACGGCGGGCATGCCGAGGGTGACGGCCTTCTTCACCATGTCCTTTACGCGGGTCGCCCCGTCGAGCATCGAGTAATCCGTGTGGTTGTGGAGATGTACGAAAGCCACCGAGCGTTCCTTTCAATGCCACGCCTCGCCAACGCGTTAGCAGCCTACCACCAGAGTTTGACGACAATTGGAAGCCCTTTTCGCGCCACGCAAAAACCTCGCGCGCCCACGCTCGGCGGCTTCGCGGCCCATGGGCTCTGAGCTGGGTATATACGAAGAGCCGAACGCATCGGCGAGAGGCACTTCAACAGATCGCCACACACGAGGGAGCGGGCGCGCATGCACGGGGCCTTCCATGCCATCTGGTTCATCGCGCTCGCGCTCGGCATCGCCTCGCTCGGCTGCCTCATCGCCGCCATCCTGAGCGAGCGCTTCAACCGCTGGTTCAGCTGGTCGTCGAAGATGGCGGGAAAGCTCGGCATCATCATCGTCGGCACGTTCTTCCTCGTGTTTCCCATCGCCGCCTTCGACATGGACGGCTCGGGAAACATCGTCTGGCAGACCCTCTCGGAATCGATCCCCGGGGCCATCTACGAAACCGCGCAGGTACTCGTGCTGCAGGTGGGGCTCGACACGTGGTCGCTCGAGGTGTTCGACGCCATCGGCGAGGGGCTCCTGGGCCACGTGTACTTCTGGCTCCTCGTCTTCTTCGCCATCGCCTGCCCCGTGGCGCTCGCCATGACGGCCATCGACGTGGTGTTGAACGGCCTCTCGGGCTTCGCCGTGCGCGCGAAGAGCCTGAAGAAGGCCGTGCGCCGCGCCCCGATCTACGTCTTCTACGGGCTCTCCGACAACACCGTCACGCTCGCGCTCGACCTCCTCGAGCACGTGGGCGCCCACGATACGCCCGCGCGCGAGCGCATGCCGCTCCTCGTGTTTACGAACGTCTCCGGCGAGAGCGCCTCCTCAGGCGAATCCTATGAGGGGCAGGTGCGCGAGGCCGCCGCCGGCGTGGCCGACATCGTGGTGACGCCGATGGTCCTCGAGGATCTCCCGAGCCACATCGCCCCCTGGGCGAGGAAGCGCTGCCAAACGCACTACCTCGTGATTTCCAACGACGAGGCGCTGAACGTGCGCACCACCATCCGCTTGACCGACGTCTTCACCGAAGAGCTCCTCGCCCTCGAGCTCGATCGCCTGAACTGGAACGTGGCGAAGATCGGCGAGCGCCCCGACGTCTCCGAGGGTACGCGCCGGCTTGCCGCGAACATCCACGTGTGGTGCACCCACGACAACCCCGACGACGACCTCATCTTCGATTCGCTTCCCTATCGCGGCCCCTCCGAGGAGATCATGGCGGGGCTCTTGAGGGCGCGCGAGGGCCACGCCCACCAGAGCTCGCCCAGCGTGGTCGCGAGGCGCGTGCTGCCGCTCGAGCAACGCATCCGCAGCCTCTTCGAGGTGCGGCTCATCTTCGAGGCGCGCGAGATGGTGTGGGACGCGCTCGTGGAACACCCCCTCACCGAGGTGCTCGACCCCATCGACCTCTCGAAGGGAGAGCCGCCGGCGCAGCGTCTCTTCGTGCTCGTCATTGGCCTCTCCGAAAGCGGGCTCGAGGCGGTGAAGGCCGCGTTTTGGTTTGGCCGCCTTCCCGGCGTGGAGCTCAACATCTGCGCGGTGGACAAGGACGCCTCCGCGCGGCTCTCGGAGCTTGCCGCCGTCGCGCCCGGCCTCGTGGAGGAGCGCCACGCCACGCCTTCAGGCGCGCGCGTGCCCACCGTCTCGCTCATCGAGGCGGACCCCGCCTCGCTCGACCTCGAGTGCCTCTTGAGGGGCGACGAGATGGCTGCGCTCACGCTCGAGAACGGCGTGGCCGCCACGCTGCCCTTCCGCCTCCCCGACGACGCGCACGTGTATGCGATGGCCACGCTCGCGGACGACTCGGCGAACCTGGCGATCGCCCTTCGCGTGCAGCGCGCGCTCGCCGACCGCGCGCTCGAGGGGCGCCTTCCCGCCGCGCTTCGCCAGCGCCCCGTGGTAGCGCTCGAGCTCGTGGACGAGGAGCTCTACGATTCCGTGGCCCACCTCGCCGACGGCGAGGAGACGTTCCCGCTCGTGCCCTTCGGGGCCACCTACCGCACGTTCTCCTATGAATCGGTCCTCGCCGCCCCCTGGGAGCGCGCCGCGCTCAACCTCCAGGGCGCCCACGAGGCGGCCTTCGCGCTCGCGCGCGGGGGCTCCGCCGAGGTGAGCTTCGCCGACGCCGTGGAGTCCTACAACTCGCTCGAGGTGCGCAAGCTCTCCGA
>CANQSI010000085.1 GCA_947626465.1 uncultured Atopobiaceae bacterium | reverse complement strand
GAGAAGATCGTGGACATCCAGCTGAAGGACGTGCGCGAGCGCCTCGACGCGCAGCGCATCGAGCTCCTCCTCACGCCCGGTGCCGTGCAGGCGCTCGCCCTCGAGGGCCTCGACCCCATCTTCGGCGCCCGGCCCTTGAAGCGCCTCATCCAGCGCCAGGTGGTGGACAAGGTGGCCTCGCTCGTGATCGACGGCAAGGTGCACGAGGGCGACCTCGTGACCGTGGACGTGAACGATGCGAACGAGTTCTTCGCAGAGCCCGCCCCGAAGCCCGAGGACATGATCGCCGACCTCGAGGAGGCCATCGAGCCCGACGAGATCTCGTAGACATGCCATCCGGCCCCGCCTCGCGCAGGGCCGGATGATTCTTTGTTGATTCCACCGAGGACGACTGCTCACGGTGCGACGCGCAAGACAAGAGGGACGGTTCTTTTGTCTTGCGCGCAGCGCCTCTAGCAGCGCAAACGTCGCAAGACAAAAGGGACGGTTCTTTTGTCTTGGCAAAGCCGCAGGTAGCGAGCTTGCCGCAAGACAAAAGAACCGTCCCTTTTGTCTCGTCTGGGCGAAGCGTTCGCTCTTGGGGTACGAACCGGTGCATGAGCGATGTGAAGCAGAACCTCGCGCCGAACACCGGCGATGTGGCCCTCATCTTCGAGGGCGGCGGCATGCGCAACGCCTATACGGCGGGCGTGCTCGAGGTGCTGCTTGAGGAGGGGCTGAACTTCCCCAAGGTCTACGGGGTCTCGGCGGGCGCGGAGCTCGCGGCCGACTACGTGTCGCGCGACATCGCCCGCGCCCATGGCATGTTCTGCGAGGCGCCGGCGCTGCCCGAGGCGGGCGGCATCGCGATGTTTCTCACGGGCCACGGCTTCTTCAACACGAAGTTCGTGTTCGGCGAGCTCTCGGAGATCGCGGTGAGCGAAGCCACGAAGGCCGAGCGCTCCGTGGTGGCCGATCTCGTCTTCGACGAGAAGACGTACGCCCAAAACCCCTGCGACCTCGAGATCGAGGCGCTCGACCTCAAGACGGCCGAGACGCGTGCATGGACGAAGCGCGACATGCCGAGCACCGACGACGTGATGCTTCGCATCGAGGCTTCGTGCTCCTATCCCGTGTTCACGCCGCCCGTCACGGTGGATGGGCGAGCCTACATCGACGGCGGCATGGGGGAGAGCCACGGCGTCTGCCTCGAGGCCGCGAGGCGGGATGGCTTCGAGCGCTTCTTCATCGTCCGCACCCGCGAGCGCGGCTTTCGCCTGAAGCCTCTCACGCACGCAAAGCGCCTGCTGTATCGCCTCTGCTATGCGCCGTATCCGAGGGCCTACGAGGCGCTCCTCGCGCGGCCCGAGCTCTACAACGCGCAGCTCGACGAGATCGACGCGCTCGAGCGCGAGGGCATGGTCTACCAGTTCTGCCCGAGCGTGATGCCCGTGAGCTACATGACGAAGAGCACCGCCAAATTGAAGGCGGCCTACGCCGCCGGTCTCGAGCAGGCGAGGGGCGAGGTAGGCCGCTGGCGTTCGTGGCTTTCGGGCTAGATGGCGAGCGTCTCCACCACCTGGTTGAAGTGCTCGGCGCCGAGGAACGAGAGCAGGAAGAGCGCGAAGAGGCTCCCCACGGGATCCTCGTCGGCGAAGTTGTTGTAGAAGCGCGATGCGATGTGGAATTGCCCGTCGTCGATGTGCTCGAGGCCGAGCATGTGGATCACGTAGTGTGCGTCCCAGTAGAAGACGACGGTGTCCGCGCCCTCCATGAGCTCCTTGCAGGCGTTGTAGATGTACTCCACCTCTTCGCCCTCGTTTGCCATGAGCCGGCCGGTGACCACCTCGAGCACCTCGGGGATCCACATGCCGTCGCGCACGTCGTCCACGGACTTCGTCTCCGTGAGGTCGCCGAGGATGTCGGGCGGGAGGATCTTCGAGAGGAGGACCTCGCCGCCGTAGTCCGCGAATTCGCCGGTGACGACGGGCTTGTGCGCGTTGTCGGGCACCTCCATCTCGGGGATGTGCGCGAACTTCGCGGCCCAGTTGATGCCCATGGCGTTGCCGCCCACGAGCATGGCCGCGAGGATGCGCGGGGTGAAGCTGATGCCCGTGCGCACGCGCGGAAGGTCGTAGTAGTCCACGTTCTCGTCCCAGTGGGTGGGTGCCGGGGTAGATCCGTCTGCCATGGAAGATCCCTTTCAAATGAGCGCTCGCAGCGAGCGGGAATAGGCGTGTGAAGTGCGGCATAAGTGTAGTGCGATCGGTCGTTGCGCTCTCGCACGTTCATCCGAATTGTCTCCCGTTTGCTACATGTTTCCGAGGTAGACGTGGGGAAGCATCTCGCGTGCCACCTCCGCGAGCTCGCGCACGAGGGCACGGCTCGTGGGCGGGCGGTCCAGGAAGCGCCAGGCCGGGTGGAAGCGCGTCACGTGGAGCGTGAGGTCCTCGTCCACCGCGGCGAGCCAGCGCGCAAGGCGCCCCATCTCCTCGGGGGTGTCGTTCACGCCTGGCACGATGAGGCAGGTGACCTCGAGGTGGCACGTGGGCGCGGCTGCGAGGAGCGCGATCGTGCGCTTCACCTGCTCGAGGTCGCCGCCGATGAAGCGGTACGTCTCCTCGTTGAAGGACTTGAGGTCGATGTTCGCCGCGTCGATGAGCGGAGCGATCTCGCGCAGCACGCGCTCGTCGAAGCAGCCGTTCGACACGAGCACGTTCGCGAGCCCCTCGGCCATGGCGAGCTCGGCGCAGTCGCGCACGTATTCCCAGCCCACGAGCGGCTCGTTGTAGGTGTAGGCGATGCCGATCATCTGCGGGTCGCGCTCGCGCTCGGCGCAGGCGATGTTCACGAGGCTGGCCGGGAGCACCTCGCGCCAGACGACGTCGTGTTCGCCTACCTGCGCGATCTCGTGGTTTTGGCACCACGGGCAGCGCAGGTTGCAGCCGTAGGAGCCGATCGACAGCACGCGCGTGCCCGGCATGTAGCGCGCGAGCGGCTTCTTCTCGATGGGGTCGATCGCCATGGAGGTGATGCGCCCGTAGTTGTCGCAGGTGACGATGCCGTCGCGCTCGCGGCGGGCTCGACAGGCGCCGACGGCGTCTTCGGGAAGCGTGCAGTGGCGCGGGCATGCCTCGCAGGTGGCGGGATC
>CANQSI010000084.1 GCA_947626465.1 uncultured Atopobiaceae bacterium | reverse complement strand
TATTAGCTCAGATGGTTAGAGCGCCGGCCTGTCACGTCGGAGGTCGCGGGTTCAAGTCCCGCATATCCCGCCACTTGCCCTTGATGAGCCCTCGCTTCCGAGGGCTCTTTTCATAGGGAGACCGGTGGATCGTCGCACGCTGCGACATCCGTTGCGCCAAGGGAGATCCATGGGTTCTGCGGCTAACGCCCAGAGTGCTCAGCCGAGCGGCGCCTCCACGGCTCCCGTGCGAGTTGCGGTCTTCGATTTCGACAACACCCTCATCGACAACCAAACCGGCATCATCTTCACGCGCTACCTGCTCGATAAGGGCTATGTGTCGCACCTCACCGTGGCAAAGGTCATCGGCTGGGGTGCGAAGTACTTCGTGCGCCTCCCGGTGAAGCAGAACAGGGTGCGCGAATACATCTTTTCCGAGCTCACCGACCTCACGCCCGCCGAGCTCAGGGTGCTCTCGAAGGACTTCCACGACACGGTGCTCATGCGCCACTACCGCCAAGACGCGCTGAAGGAGCTCGAGAAGCTGAAGCGGCGCGGCTACACCACGCTCGTGGCCTCGGCCACGTTCCAGGAAATCGTGGACGACGTGGCCGAATACCTCGGCATGGACGGTGCGGTGGGCACGGTGATGGCCGTGGATTCCACGGGACACTACACGGGCAAGGTGGCGGGGAAGGCCGTGCAGGGCGAGGACAAGCTGAACGCCATCACCCTCTGGGCAGACGAGCACCTCGGCGCGGGGCGTTGGGAGCTCGCCTACGCCTTCGGCGACCACCACTCCGACATCGAGACCCTCGACGCCGCCCGCCACCCCGCGGCGGTGAACCCGTGCTTCTCGCTCTGGCGCCACGCGAAGTCCGCGGGCTGGCCCATTCTCCACTGGCGTTAGCCGAGCTCAGGGCCAATGTGCGCACACGTGGCGGCCGGCGCGGCCGATGGGCTTCCCTCGCCGGAGGTGCTCGAGGATTTTTCCCATCGCGTGTTTCTCGAGGGCGCACGCCTCTATCGCGATCTTCCCTGGCGGCGTACGCGCGATCCCTATGCCGTGCTCGTGTCCGAGGTGATGCTCCAGCAAACGCAGGTGTCGCGCGTGGATGGCCGCTGGCAGCGTTGGATGGCGCGCTTTCCCGAGCCCGCGGTGCTCGCCGATGCCACCAGCGCCGAGGTGCTCTCGGAGTGGCAGGGCCTCGGCTACAACCGCCGGGCGCTCGCGCTCCACGCGGCGGCGAAGGAGATCACGCGGCTCGGGCGCTTTCCGCGCGAGGAAGCCGAACTCGTCGTGCTTCCTGGGGTGGGGAGGGCCACGGCTTCCGGCGTGCGCGCCTTCGCGTTCGACCTCCCCGGCGTCTACCTCGAAACCAACGTGCGCGCGGTCTTCCTCCACGAGTTCTTCCCCGAGGCGGAGGGCGTGAGCGATCGCGTGCTCGTGCCCCTCGTCGAGGCCACCTGCCCGAAGGAGGGCGCGCCCGAGGATCGCGGCCCGAGGAGCTGGTACTTTGCGCTCCTCGACCTCGGGGCCGAGCTCAAGCGCGTACTGCCCAACCCCTCGCGACGCTCCGCCACCTCGAGGCGCCAGAGCCCCTTCGAGGGCTCGCGACGTCAGAAGCGCGCCGAGCTCCTGCGCCGTCTCCTCGAGGCCCGCGAGGTGGGCCTTGGCGGCCTCACGCTCGAGGACGCCACGCTCGCGCTCGCACGCTTCGAGGAAGCCCATGGTCGCCCTGCGCCCCCGCCCGGCCTCGCCGAGGAGCTGCTCGCCGAGCTCTCTCGCGAGGGCTTTTGCGAGGCACGCGGCGACCTCTACCGTGCGTAGCGATCCTTACGGTCCTCCAGCCGATTCGTCTTCGCGAGGCGCGTGGCTGCGCTACTATTCGAATGGAATGAAGCGCCGCCCAAGGCGCCCCCGAGAACACACTGGGAGAGGAGCCCCATGCCCACCGTCGATTTCAACGAGTCCCAAACCAAGAAGAACCTCGAGACCGCCTTCGTGGGCGAGTCCCAGGCTGCCATGAAGTACGGCTACTACTCCAAGCAGGCGCAGAAGGACGGCTATAAGCAGATCAGCGACATCTTCGCCGAGACTGCCGGCAACGAGTCCATGCATGCCAAGGTGTGGTTCAAGTACCTCCACGGCGGCTCCGTGCCCGACACCCTCACCAACCTCCACGACGCCGCTGCCGGCGAGAACTACGAGTGGACCGAGATGTACGCGGGCTTCGCGAAGACCGCGCGCGAGGAGGGCTTCACCGAGATCGCGAACAAGTTCGAGCTCGTCGGCGCCGTCGAGAAGCACCACGAGGAGCGCTACAACACCCTCTCCGATCGCATCACCAACGGCGAGGTCTTCGAGCGCCCGAACGTGAAGATCTGGAAGTGCCTCAAGTGCGGCCACCTGCACGTGGGCCCCGTCGCCCCGAAGATCTGCCCGGTGTGCAGCCACCCGCAGGCCTACTTCGAGGAGCTTGCCGAGAATTACTAATCAGCTCGACGCTGCGGCTTTCCATAGCACCCAATCTAGGGCCGATCCTGGAGCCTTACGTACCAAAGTACGCCGCGGCTCCACGATCGGCCCTATCTCGGGCGCTCTGAAAAGCCTCGCTCACGTTTTGCTCGTCCCTTGCTCCACCATTGCTGGAGCAAGGACTATTGAGTATGAAGGGCCCGGTCTTCGGACTGGGCCCCTTCGCGTGTGCGTCCACCGATTGCGTGATAAAAATAACGTTGGACGCCACCTGCGGGAATGTGGGTTTCGGGCACCGTCTACGGATAAAAATGCGGTTGGGCGGCGCTTGGGCCAATTGTTGCTGGGGAGCTGAGCTAGACTGAGCTTGCTTTGCGCGCTCCCTGGGATGCGCCACGCCTCTTCCGCGCCGCCTTTTCCTTCGCAGACGGCACCTTGAAAGCGGAGGGGCAGAGGTCGGCTAAGGGGCACTCGGAGCAGCGAGGCTTCTTTGCGTCGCAGATCTCGCGACCAAAGTGCACCATCTCGTGATTCACCGATCCCCAGTCTTTCTGGGGGATGAGCGAGAGGAGGTCTTGCTCGGCAGCCAGAGGCGTGGGCGCCTTCGTGAGGCCGAGTCGTGTGGCAACGCGGAACACATGGGTGTCGACGGCGATCCCCTCGACGATCCCGAACCCGTTGTTGAGCACGATGTT
>CANQSI010000083.1 GCA_947626465.1 uncultured Atopobiaceae bacterium | reverse complement strand
GCCCACATCACCGGCTGCAGGTCGTGGTAGTGCGCGTAGGTCTGCTCGAGCGCGGCGTGGAGGTGCACCGGCAAGCGGCTCTTCGCGATGGCAAGCATCGTGGGTTCGCTGATGGCCCCCGCATCCACGAGCGGCCACTCCGCGGAATCGAAGATCGAATCCGCGACCGCGCGCGCCTCGCCCTCGGTGTCCGTGTAGTTCAGGGCGAAGGCGAACGGCGTCCAACCCATGAGCACGTTGCCCATGTCGAAGACGACGTTGGAGATGGCGTTTGCCATGGAGGATCCTCTCGCGCACACAAAGAAGCGGTGCCAGACGCGGCACCGCTTCCCAGCTTAGCGAGCGATCGTTCGACGACCCCCTCTGCTTCGCCCGAGCGCCCTAGAGCTCGCGGCGAGCGATCACGCCCCATGGTTCGGTCATCTGCGCCTTGCCGCCATCCCAAAGCTCGAGGGTCTTCTCGTCGACGAAGCAGCGACGCACCACCACCTCGCCCGAATAGAGCCGCCACCAGTCCTCGGTGATGGTGAAGTAGCCCTGATCGCAGGAATCCTTGCCCCAGCTGTTCTCCACGCGCCACGCGCTCGGACGTCCATTGGATCCGCGCGAGTAGCCCTGGAGCGTCATGGCGTGCGTGAGATAGGCCTCGCGGAGCTCGAACATCTCCCCCTTCTCCATCGTGAGGTCGATGTCGAAGAGCCCGTCGTAGTCCATGGTGTCGAGCCCGAGGATGCCGGGGAAGTCCTCGAGCGTGCGGGGCGAGTTCTGGCCCACGTTACAGCCGAAGTAGCAGGCCTCGCCCGCATCGAGGGAGGCGATCGCGGCGTCTTCCAACTCGTCCATGGGGACGTTCAGGAAGCGCATGGGCTCGCCGCCCACCACCGAATCGAGCCAGCGCACGCCATAGACCTGGCGAAACGGGGGGTCATCGAGCGGGAAGGAGATGAGGTCGACGTAATCGGAGGCGTCGTAGCCGAGGTAGTCCTTGGCGAAGGCCTGGGGCGTGAGATTTCGGTGCTTGAGGATGCGCTTCGAACCCTTGCGCTCTTCTGCGTGGCCGCCCGGCCCCTCGAGGGGGCCCTGGATCTCCACCGTGGCGCCTACGTGGTGCTCGTCGTCGAGCGTGGCCTCCGGGCCCATTTCCACCACGAGGTCGAAGTGCACGGGCGGCTCGCCGAGGCACACGCAGAGCACGCGGTGCACGGCAAAGAGCATCTCCTCCACCATATCGCGAAGCACGTCTATGCCGGCACCCTCGCGAAACGCCCGGCGCAGCACGCCCGCATCCTTTCTGAGCAGCCGCTCGAGCATGGCGTTCATCTGGTCCGAATCCTCGGAGCAGATGGTTTCGGGCATCACCTCGGCCGGCACCATGCCCCACTTCTCGATGAGGTTCGCCGCGAAGCGCCACTCCCCGCCATCGGGAATGGGGTGGCGCATGAGGTGCTCCACCACGCGATCGTCGTAGGGACGATCGACCGTGTCGATCACGTGGTCGAGGAAGGAGTTCGCCTTCTCGAGCTTGTCGAAGAACTGCCCGTAGGCGTGGGAGAAGTCGACGCTTCCGCAGTCGATCGCGCGCGCCCAGCGTTGGCGCAGCGTGTTGTAGGTGGTGAAGAGCCAGCAGCGGCCGGTCTTCTTCTGGTTGGTGACGAGCGTGGGCGCCTCGAGCGAGACGTCGAAGGGCTTCGCGTACGCACGGAAGGCTATTGGATTGCGCGCGGCCTTGGCCACGCCATCGGCGGTGACGGCGTTTCTGGCGATGCGGTTCGCACGGCTCCTCGCGAAGCGCTTCGTGAGCTCGCCTACCTGCTCGACTTGGATGGCGCGTGCGGGTGAGGCGGCCTTCTCGGCCTTCTTCGTCGCCATTATCGGAGCTCCGCGAGCGAGCCCATCGGATCCCACGGCGCGAGTTTCATAACCTCGCCCTCATAGGCCGCACGCTCTTCGGAGGTGAGGTACTTCTTGTCCACCACCACCTGGTAGACGTACTGGTCGAACCACTCGTCGGTGCACACGTCGAAGCCCTTGCGGCCGTGATCCTTGCCCCAACTGTTCTCGATCTTCCAGAAGGCGGGCTTGCCCTCATCGTCGAAGTCCACGCCCTGGAGCACCATCGCGTGCGTCATCGCGCTCTCGCCGTACATGAGCCTGTCGCCGCGGTCGAGGCAGTCCTCGATGCCGAAGCCGAAGAGGTCGTCGACATCGATGCCGTGCACGTCCATCACGCCGTCATTGCGCAGGAAGCTCTGGTCCACATCGCAGCCGAACCAGACGGGCATGCCGTCCTTGAGCTGGGCAATCGCTGCGCGCTTCAGGCTCTCCATGGGCAGGTTCACGTAGCGCACGCCGCCCGCCTCCTGCACATTGCCGAGGCGGCTCACGGTGTAGGCGTGGAAGAACGGCTTGTCGGGCGTGCAGGCCGAGATCACCGAGAGGTAGTCCATCACGTTCATCTGGATGACGTCTTTGAAGAACTCCTGCGGCGTGAAGGTGCCGGAGAGCACGAGCTTGTCGTGTGTATCGCGAAGGCGCACGTCGAAGTGCTTCGGGGGCTCGCCGAGGCAGGTGACGAGGAGCGTGTAGACGTCGTCGACCATCGTCTTGCGAAGTTCCTCGAGCTCGCCTGGCGTGGCGCCCTCGGCCGCCGCGACGCGGATGCGCTTGGCGCAGCCGCGGAGGTAGCGCGTGAGGTAGATGTCCATCTCGCGCGTGGCCCTCGAACAGGCGGTTTCGGGCATGGCCTCCTTGGGCACCACGCCGTATTTCACCACGAGGTCGCGAAGCATGTCCCACTGCCCGCCATCCTGCACGGGGTTTTGGAGGAGGAACGACACGAGGCGCGTGTCGAGCCCGACGCTCGCCGTGTCGATCATGTTGTTGATGAACCAGTTGGCCTTCTCGAGCTTGTCGAAGAAGAGGGGGTAGGCCTGGGAGAGCTCGAAGGTCTTGAGGTTCAGGCGCTCGATCACCCTCGAGCGCATGATGTTCAGCGAGGCGAACATCCAGCAGCGGCCCGTGTGCTCCTGGTTGGTGGGCTCGCCCTGGCGAAGCTCGAGGTCGAAGGTCTCGCCCACCGCACGGGGCGCCTCGGGATTGCGCGCGGCCACGCGAATGCCCGCGGCGGTGGTGGCGTTGCGCGCGACGATAGAGGCGCGATCGCTCTTCAGGCGCTTCGCCACTTCCTCGAGATCCTGCGTGGTAACGGCGCCGGCCTGAGCAAGTCTCTCTTCCAT
>CANQSI010000082.1 GCA_947626465.1 uncultured Atopobiaceae bacterium | reverse complement strand
GAGGACCGCATCCAGATGATCGCGAGGGAGGCCGAGGGCTTCATCTACGTCGTCTCGAGCCTCGGCGTGACGGGCGTCCGGAGCCGGATCACTACCGACCTCGCCAGCATCGTGGGGGTGATCCGCGAGGCGACCGACGTGCCGTGCGCCATCGGCTTCGGCATCTCCACGCCTGAGCAGGCGAGGCAGATGTGCGAGGTGGCCGACGGTGCCATCGTCGGCTCGGCGATCATCAAGCTCCTCGAGCGATACGGCCGCGACGCGGCAGCCCCCATCGGCGAGTACGTGCGAACGATGAAGGACGCCATTCATAGCGCGTAGCGCGTCGAGCGCTCGAGGTCGGGCCTCGATGACGCGCCGTGATCGCGCAAGGCTCCCTCACGCGAAAGAGTACGGCGAGACTTATACTGAATAGTGTAAAGTCTCGTACGAGATGTGTGTAAAATAGGGTAAAGTCTCGCCGAATAATCGCACGCATCATGTGCGGGGAAAGAGCAACGACAGAGACGGGAGCCGTGCCGCCATGGATCGCTACCTCATGGAAGACCTCGCCTCGTGGGCGAATTCGCCCGCGAGGAAGCCGCTTCTGCTCATGGGCGCCAGGCAGGTGGGCAAGACATGGCTCCTCAGGGAGCTCGGGCGCAAGAGCTTCAGCTCCATGGTGCACATCGACTTCGACAGGAACCCGAGGGCGGCAACCATCTTCGAGGGAGATCTCGAGCCGACGCGCATCGTCCGCGATCTTGAGGCTATGACGGCCCAGCCCATCCATCGGGGCGAGACGCTCATCGTGTTCGACGAGATCCAACAATGCCCCCGCGCGCTCACCTCCCTCAAGTACTTCTGCGAAGACGCGCCCGAGTTTGCCGTCGCAGCGGCGGGATCCCTGCTCGGTATTTCGCTCGGCCGCGAGCGGGGGACGGGATTTCCGGTGGGAAAGGTGGCCCGGTTCAACCTCTATCCGCTCTCGTTTCGCGAGTTCCTCGACGCGCGAGGACGCCGGGCGCTGAGGGAGGCCGTGGATGCGGGCGACGTCGACCTCATGTCCCGTTTGGAGGAGGATCTCCTCGGGCTTCTCAAGGACTACCTCGTGGTCGGCGGCATGCCTGCGGTCGTCGCAAAGTTCTTAGAGGAAGGGCGCCACGCCGAGGCACGCGAGGTGCAGGAGGCCATCGTGCTCGACTACGAGGACGATATGGCGAAGCATCTCGACAACGCCGATGCGGCTCGCGCCATGGCGGTGTGGCGCTCGATCCCCGCCCAGCTCAGTCGCGAGAACAAGCGCTTCATGTACAGCCAAGTGGGAGCCGGCGGCAGGGGAAAGTCCTATCGCCACGGCATCGAATGGCTGGTGAAGGCGGGGATTGCCTCGAAAGTGGAGCGCGTGGGGAGCTTGGAATCGCCGCTTTCCGGGTTTGCCGACGAGACCGCGTTCAAGCTCTTCGTGCTCGACGTGGGGCTTTTGGGCGCGATGGCCGGGCTCGATCCTCGGCTCGTCATCGAAGGCGACGAGGTGTTCCGGCGCTATAAGGGCGCCCTCACGGAGCAGTACGTCTTCCAACAGCTCGTGGCCGACATGTCGAACAGGCTCCATCCGGATCCGTATTACTGGTCCGCGAGTGATTCGAAGGCGGAGAACGACTTCGCCTTCGAGATGGATGGGACGGTCTTCGCCGTGGAGGTGAAGGGCGGCAATGCCCAGTCGTCGAAGAGCCTTGCGGTGATCAGCAAGCGCTTCCCCTGGGTGAGCCCCGTACGCCTCGGCCTTAGGGGCTTCAGGGACGAGGGACGGATGACCAACCTCCCGCTCTACGCCGCGGGTTCGAGGAGCCTCTGGAGGAAATCCGAGAGGGCGGGCGGCGAATCCGAACCGCGTGAGCCGAGCGAAAGGGACCGGAGGCTCCTCTCCCTGCTGGAGGGGAATCCAGAGTTGGGCTACGAGGATCTTGCCTCGGAGCTTGGCGTGAGCCGCGCGACGGTCGCCAAGAGCCTCCAACGCTTGAAGGATGCGGGGCGCATCGCGCGCGAAGGCGGCAGGAAGCTTGGCTCGTGGATCGTCCTCTAGGACGGTGGGGCGGGGAGGATCTCCCGCTATCCGGCGCAAACACGCTGGGAGGGCAGCTAGTTTCGAGCAGCGATGCCCTCGCGCGCCGGATGGCGGGTGGCCGCCTCCGCCCTCGCTCGATAAGATGAGGCGACGAGGCAAGCGAGGCATGCGAGCGGGGGAGGCACCCATGGCCATCACGGTGAACATCTACTACACGGGCGAGGGGAGCGCGGCACGCGAGTTCGCCCGCGAGATGACGGACGCCGGGATCGTCTCGGCCATTCGCGCGGAGCCGGGCAACCTCCGCTACCAGTACTTCCAGCCGCTCGACGACCCCGAGACCATCCTCCTCATCGACAGCTGGACCGACCAAGAGGCCATCGACATCCACCACGCCTCGCCGATGATGGCGACCATCGCCGAGCTCCGCGACAAGTACGACCTCCACATGCGCGTCGAGTGCTACCTCACCGACGAAGCCGGCCCCGCGCCCCAAGACGTCGCCTTCATTCGCAGCTAAACGCCCGGAGCCCACTTGTTCGACAACTTGTTCGACCACTTGTTTCAATCGAACAAGCAATCAAACAAGTGCTCGAACAAGCGGGCACTGCTTATTTGCTAGCCAGTGGGTGATCGATCGGTTGGTCGAGGCCACTCGTTCGCGGCTTGGGTGGCACGTGGCAGCTTCTTTCGCATCTCGTGCCACGCATCCTCCTCTTTCGCACTGGGAATTTGCCGCCTCCCGCCTTCTTTCGCGCCAAACTTGCCGCCCATCCTCCTCGTTCGCGCCGAATCGGGCCATTGAGGCCGCATGCAGCCGCAACGCCCCTTATTTCTGTGCGGAAGAGCGGCCCACGCGGATTCAAATGCGAAAGACGCAGCTGCGCGCCAAAGCTCGTGCGAACGAGGGCGCCACCCGCCATCCGGCGTGCGAACAGATGACCGCGAGAAGTTAGGCGCCCTCCCAGAGAACTTACGCCGCCCGCGGGCGACTGCGGTGCGCGCCCTTCGCACCGCAGTCGCTTGCGGGCGGCGCAGGTGGTGGAAACGCGGGATGCCACGCAGCGGCTTCTGCGGTGCGCGCGCTCTTCGTGCACCGCAGAAGTCGTTGCGTGGCGACGCTCTTTGGGACACCGGTGCGCTCAGGGGCCCTCGTGCGGGATGTCGGTGGTGGTACGCGAAGACCGCGCATACCGCCACCG
>CANQSI010000081.1 GCA_947626465.1 uncultured Atopobiaceae bacterium | reverse complement strand
ATCGACCTCATCGAGCAGCTCGCCGGCGTGCGCGTGTCCATCGTGGCCGTGGGCCCCGAGCGCGAGCAGACCATCGATCGCCACTGGCGCTGAAAGCGAGCGGCATGACCCACCCCTTCGCCATCGTCTGCGATAGCTGCGCCGACCTCACGCCCGCGTGGTATGAGGCCAACGACGTCACGGTCGTGCCCTTCAAGCTGCGCTTCAACCAAAGCGTCTACGACGACGTCCTCGAGCTCACGCCGGCGGATGCGAGCAACCTCCTCGCGCTCGGCACGCAGCTCTCCGTGCTCGCACCCTCCGTGGCGGACTTCCGCGTGTGCCTCACGCGCCTCGCGGAGGCGGGTGAGGCACACGTCGTGTGCGTGTGCGCCTCCTCGGCGCTCACCACCACCTGCACCACCGCGCGCCTCGCGGCGCAGGGGCTCGATCCCGAGTTCGACATCGAGGTGGAGATCGTCGATACCCACGCGGTGTCGGTGGGCGAGGGCATGGTCGTGTGCGATCTCGTGCGCACGCGCATCGCGGGCCTCGGATTCGAGGAGGCGCTTGGCCATGCGCGCGAGCTTGCCGAGCACCTCTCCATGCTCATGGTCTCGAGCCCGACGAACGCTTTCTCGCTCGGCCCGTCCCTTACCCTCTCCCAACGCCTGCGCTCGAGGTTCGACAAGCCGCTCGGGCTCTGGAGCCTCTGGGCCTTCAGCTCCGACGGCGCGCCGAGCATGGTGGCAAGCTCGCAGGATCCCTCACAGCTCGGCGCCCTCATGGCAAACCTCGTGGCCGTGGACTGCGAGCGAGAGGGATCCATGGTGCACGCGGGCTACCTCGCGGGCGCTTCCGACGCGGCGCTCTCGCTGAAGGACACCGTGGCCCTGCGCCTCACGGAGGGCCGCTCCCTCGGCACCGTGCAGGCCTCGGGCGTGGTGGCCTATCGTGCGGGGTATGGCGGCTTCGGACTCGCCTACGTGCCCGAACGCTACCTCTACCTGCGAGACGACCTTCCAAGGCTCATGCCCGATCCCGTCCTCTAGCGAGCGCGCGGCCGGAGGCCGCCACGCTCGATGTCCATTCGCACCAGCCTCGAAAGGGGAGCCATGACCACAACCTCCCGGAATACGAAGAACGTCCTCGTCTTGGGGTCGGGCGGACGCGAGCACGCCATCCTCGCCAAGCTCGCCGCGTCGCCGAGCATTGGCCGCCTGTGGGCGGCTCCCGGAAACGGCGGCACGGCGGGCATCGCCACCTCCGTGGCGCTTCCCATCGAAGACGGCGCGCAGGTGGCGGCTTTCGCCAAGGAAAACGCCATCGACCTCGTGGTCGTGGGCCCCGAGGCGCCGCTCGTGGCGGGCGTGGCGGACGCGTGCCGCGCGGAGGGCATCCCCGTCTTTGGTCCGTCGGCGGCGGCTGCGCGCCTCGAGGGCTCCAAGACCTTCGCGAAGGAGGTCATGGAGGCGGCCGACGTGCCCACGGCGCGCTGGGAGAGCTTCACCGACCCCGAGGAGGCCATCGCCTTCGCGCGCGAGTTCGAGGACGGCTGCGTGGTGAAGGCGGACGGGCTCTGCGGCGGCAAGGGAGTCGTGGTGGCGTCGAGCGTGGAGGAGGCCGAGGAGGCCATCCGCGCCTGCTTCGACGGCGCCTTCGGCGAGGCGGGCGCCGTCGTGGTGGTGGAAGAGCGCTTGAGGGGCCCGGAGTGCTCGCTGCTCTCGCTCACGGATGGCACCACCGTCGTGGCCCTCGCCACTTCGCAAGACCACAAGCGCGCCCTCGAGGGCGACCTCGGCCCGAACACGGGCGGCATGGGCGTCTACTCGCCGGTGCCCGTGGCCTCCGAGGCCGATGTGGTGGCGATGGTCGAGGTCAACGAGCGCGTGGTGGCGGAGATGGCGCGTGCGGGCAACCCCTACGTGGGCTGCCTCTACGGCGGCTTCATGCTCACGGATGACGGTCCGAAGGTGCTCGAGTTCAACTGCCGCTTCGGCGACCCCGAGACGCAGGTGGTGCTGCCGCGCATGGACTGCGACTTCGTGGAGGTGCTCTACGCCTGCGCCACCGGCACGCTCGATCCGCAGATGATCACCTGGGATAACGGCTGGGCGCTCTCCGTGGTCCTCACGAGCGCGGGCTACCCCGGCTCCTACGAGGTGGGCAAGGAGATCACCGGCGTCGAGGACGCCGAGGACGTGGAGGGCGTCACCGTCTTCCACGCCGGCACGAAGCGCGGCAAGGACGGCGAGCTCCTCACCGCGGGCGGCCGCGTGCTGAACGTCACCGCGCAGGCCCCCACCTTCGAGGAGGCCCGCGAGCTCGCCTATCGCGCCGCCGACCTCATCCACTTCGAGGGCAAGACGCTTCGCAAGGACATCGGACACCGCGCCATGCGCTCGAAGGAAGCGTGGGACGAGTGATGCCCGAGGATCCCATCCGAAAGCAGCCCAACGCCGACGCGCGCGCACAGGGCTTCGTGCGGGGCGGCGATGGCGCGCTCGATCCCTCGCTCGAGGAGCGGATCGTGGGAGAACAGGCGCTCTTCTCCGGCCTCATCTTCGACGTGGATCGCATCGACGTCGCGCTTCCCTCGGGTAGCCCCGCCGAGCGCGACGTGGTGCGCCATCCGGGCGCCGTGGCTGTGCTCGCCATCACCGATGCCGCCGAGATCTACCTCGTGCGCCAGTATCGCGTGGCGCTCGATCGCGTGACGGTGGAGATCCCCGCCGGCAAGCTCGACCCTGGCGAGGATCCGCTCGAGGCGGCGCGCCGCGAGCTCGCCGAGGAAACGGGCCTCGAGGCGGCGTCGATGGCGAGGATCCTCACCATCGCCACGAGCGTCGGCTTCTCGGACGAGCTCATCCACCTCTACCTCGCCACGGGGCTCACCCCAGGCGTCGCGCACCCCGACGAGGACGAGTTCCTGAACGTGGACGTGGTGCCCGTGGAGGACTTCGTGGACGCCGTGCTCGACGGGCAGGTGGAGGACGCGAAGACGGTCGTGGGCGCGCTCGCACTCGATGCCATCACGCGCCGCCTTACCCCAAGCGCTGCGGTGAACGCCGCCCTCGACGAGGTGATCGTCGAGGAGGCGTCCGAGGACGAGGCATAGTCCCTTGGCTTCCACGGGCAAGACGAGGGGTCCTTGGGCCACCTTCTTCGGCTACTTCCGCGCGCAGCTCCCGCTCTTCTGGGCCGACACCGCGTGCGCCATCGTGCAGGCGGGCTGCGACCTCGCCTTCCCGCTCATCCTCCGCACGCTCGCAGACGGGCTCTTCCA
>CANQSI010000080.1 GCA_947626465.1 uncultured Atopobiaceae bacterium | reverse complement strand
TGGCGCTCGAGCCGTGGACCGGCTGCGCCACCTCCACCGACGAGGACGAGACGCTCGAGGGCAAGCGCGGCATGACGATGCTCGCTCCGGGCGACACCTTCGAGCGCGCCTTCACGATCCAGCCGTTCTAGGCGCTCGGACAGCTCGAGAGAGAAGCGGCCGCCTCGAAAGGAGAGCGGCCGCTTTTGCGTAGCGTGAAGGCCCTCGTGCTCGCTAGGACGTCTGGACGACCTCGAACGAGTAGTCGCGGGTGTCGCGATGGAGCACCGAATACTCGAAGAGCTGGCCGTCGCGCAGGTAGACCACCTGATCGATCTCCAAGACGGGCACCTCGGGCGGAAGGTTCAGCGCCTCGCGCTCGGCGTCCGTGGGCATGACCGCGCGGATGGAGCGGTGCGCGCTCGCCACCGTGAGGCCCGTCACCTTCGCGACGGTCTGGTAGAGCGATTCGCACACGTCCTTCTCCGTGAGGTCAGGGAGGATTGTGATGGGGATCCACGTGTACGACACGAGGCCGCGCTTCCCATGCACGTGGCGCACCCTCACGATGTGGTAGACGAAGGTGCCCTTCTGCACGCGCAGGCGCTCGGCCACACGGCCCTCGGCCTCCACGACCTCGAAGACCTGCACCTCGGTTTCCGCGGAAACCCCGTGCGTGCGGGCATAGTTCGCGTAGCCGGAGATCGAGATGTCGTCTTCGGTGGCATCGAGCGCGTCGCTGTCCTTCACGAACGTGCCCGCGCCTCGGCGCTTCACCACGAGCCCCTTCTCCACGAGGAGGTCGAGCGCGCGGCGAATGGTGATGCGGCTTACGCCATAGATGCGGCAGAGCTCTTCGGCGACGGGGAGCTGTTGGTTGGGCTTGTAGGCGCCGCTTCGGATCTTCGACTCAATATCACGGGTGACTACTTCGTACTTGAGTGGCATAGACCCAGGCCTCCGACCTAGGAACAGTGCGGCCGGGGCCCCGTCTCGGACGCAGCGACTGATATCGAATTTCGTTGATGGTATCGCCATTGGGTGGACGCTTCGACGAAAAATCCACCCAACGACGCTAATCGATGGATCGCCGACGTTTCGCGTGCACCCACGGGGAGAATCTCCGTCGCGCGGCTCCCCTAATGGTTCGGGAATTCGAGCCCCACCTGACGCCGCACCTCGTCCATGATGCGTAGCGCCGAAAGGGTGCGCTGGGAATCGCCTTCCACGCTGCGCTCGCCCCTCACGGCCGCCACGAAATCGCGGGTTTCGAAGACCATGTTGGAGAGGTCGCCGAGCGCCTCGAACGCACGCGCATCGTCGCCGCTCCGAAGCTCGAGCACCTCCTGGCGGCCATCCGGCCAGAAGATGCGCGCATCCCTCGGGAAGCTGAGCGAGTCGAAGATGAGCGTGCCGGCCTCGCCCTGCACTTGGCAGCCAAGACGGTTCACCGAGCTCTTCGAGTATTCGAGCGCGGCCTCATGGCCTTCGTAGTGGAGCTGCGCAAGCCCCGCGATATCGATCGGGCGGATCGCACCGGAGGCGCACGGCACGTCGCGAAGCACCGCATGGGCGGAAAGGCCCTCTGGCTCTCCGAAGAGCATGAGCGCGACGTTCACCACGTAGACGCCGAGGTCCATGAGCGCGCCGCCCGCGAACTCGGGGTCGAAGATGTTGCTCGGCTTTCCCGCCTGCACGAGGCCGAAGCGGCTCGACTGCGTGCAGAAGCTCAAGCGCGAGAGGCGGACGGGAGCGAGCCGCTCCATGGCCGCTGCGAGGGCGAGGTAGGCGGGGTCGTGCGCAAGGCGCATCGCCTCCATCGCCACCACGCCCTTCGCCTTCGCGGCATCGAAGACCTCCTCGGCCTCGCGTGCGTTCGGCGCGAACGGCTTTTCCACGAGCACGTGCTTGCCCGCTTCGATGAAGCGAAGCGCCTGCTCGGGATGGAGCGCGTTCGGGCTCGCGAGGTAGACGGCATCGACGTCCGCCGAGGCCGCAAGGGCATCGAGGCTGTCCCACGCCACGGCATCCGGGCGCACCCCCTGCGCAAACTCGAAGGCCTTGTCGAGGCTCCTCGAATAGGCGCCCACGAACTTTGCGCCATCCACGCTTTCGAGCGCCTTCAAGAAGCTCGTGGTGATGACGGAGGTGCCGACGGTGGCAATGCGCACGGTACCCATAGCTGCTTCCTCTCCATTTGCGCTTCGCGGTGCGAGACGGCGATACGTCCGCGCAGAATTGAGGGTATCAGGTGTGGGGACGCCCGCAGGACATGGCAAGATTTCCGCAGGCGATTGTGCGCTTAGGAGGTAGCAATGAGCACACGCGACCTCATCTTCCTCGAACCCTTCTTCAAAGAGACGATCTGGGGCGGCCGGCTCCTCGCTCGCGAGTTCGGCTATGCGATCCCTCGCGGCCCCGTGGGCGAGGCGTGGGTGGTTTCCGCGCATCCGCACGGCCAGAGCCGCGTGCTCGCGGGGCCCGGCGAGGGCATGACGCTCGGCGAACTCTGGAAAGCCCAGCCCGAGCTCTTCGCAAGCGCGGAGGCAGCGTGCGAGCGCTTCCCACTCCTCATCAAGATCATCGACGCGGCGCAGGACGTTTCCATCCAGGTGCACCCCGATGATTCATACGCCGAGGCGCACGGCCTCGAGGACTGCGGCAAGTACGAATGCTGGTACATCCTCGAGGCGCAGCCCGGCGCCACGATCATCGTCGGGCAGAGCGCGAAGAGCGCCGCTGAGCTCGAGGAACGCATCGAGAAGAGGGAGTGGGACGAGATCTTGAACGAGATCCCCGTGGCCGCGGGCGACTTCTTCGCCATCTCGCCGGGGACGGTGCACGCCGTGAAGGCGGGCACGATGTTGCTCGAGATCCAGCAGCCCTCGGACGTGACGTATCGCCTCTACGACTACGACCGCACCGACGCCGAGGGCCACACGCGCGAACTCCACGTGGCGCAGGCGCTCGAGGTGGTGGACTTCACGCAAGAGCCCATCGAGCAGGGCTTCAAGGCGCACGAGGCCATCGCCAGGAAGGTGGGCTCCATCTCGAGGGCGCCGCTGCTCTGGGGGCCGCATCAATCCGGCGCCATACGCCTCGAGGAGAATCCCCGGTTCACCGTGGATCTCGTGCAGACCATGGGCGCCTTCACCGTGCCGCTCGATGCGGCGTTTACCTGCGTATCCGTGGTGGAGGGCACCGGCAGCGTCAATGGCGAGGCCGTGAAGAAGGGCGACAACCTCATCGCCCCCGCCGGCGTGCGCGCCCTCGAGATCGAGGGCACCTTAAGGCTGGTGCTCTCCGCGCCGACGAGCTAG
>CANQSI010000079.1 GCA_947626465.1 uncultured Atopobiaceae bacterium | reverse complement strand
CTCGAATTAACCGACCTTGCGCACGTTGGAAGCCTGAAGCTTGCCATTCTGGCCCGTGGTCACCTCGAACTCGACGAGCTGGCCCTCGTCGAGGGTCTTATAGCCGTCCATCTGGATCTCGGAGAAGTGCACGAAGAGATCGTCGCCGCCCTCACGAGAGATGAAGCCATAGCCCTTCTCGGGGTTGAACCACTTGACCGTACCTGTTTCCATCTCGAGCCTTCTACTTTCCTCCCGCGGCGTGCAGGACTAAATCGGGGGCGCGCTCGCTCAGCGCCCAGTTTCTCGACCGCTCGCGCGGCCCGGCTTAGCATAGCAAAGCGAACCCGCGGAAACGCTTGCAATCTTTTACGTCAACGCCGCTAGAAGAGCCCGGTGATCACCCCGTCGTCGGTGACGTCGATGCCGCAGGCAGCGGGGCGCTTCGGCAGGCCCGGCATCGTCATGATGGAGCCCGTGAGGAGCACCACGAAGCCCGCGCCGGCATCCACCTTCGCCTCGCGCACCGTGATGGTGAAGCCCTTCGGTTCGCCGAGCTTGGAGGGATCGTCGGTGAGCGAATACTGCGTCTTCGCGATGCACACCGGGAGCTCGCCGAAGCCGAGGCGATGGAGCTCGGCCACCTGGCGCTTCGCCTGTGGGGTGAACTCCACGCCGTCGGCGCCGTAGACGCGCTTCGCCACGCTCTCCGCAGCCTCCTCGATGGAGGCGCCGGTGGGATAGGAGAAGTCGAAGTGATTCGGCTCCTCCACGAGGCGAAGCACCTCGTTCGCGAGCTCGATGCCGCCTTCGCCGCCCTTGGCCCACACCTCGGAGAGCGCCACGTTCACGTCGAGCTTCTCGAGCTCGGAGCGCAGAAGATGGAGCTCAGCCTCCGTGTCGGACGGGAAGCGGTTGATGGCCACGCAGACGGGAAGGCCGTAGACCTCGCGCATCACGCGCACGTGGTGGAGGAGGTTCGGAAGGCCCGCAGAGAGCGCGTCGAGGTCCTCGGTGGTGAGGGCATCCTTGGGCTGGCCGCCGTTGTATTTCAGGGCGCGCACGGTGGCCACCACCACGACGGCGTCGGGGTTCAAGTGCGCCATGCGGCACTTGATGTCGAGGAACTTCTCCGCGCCGAGGTCTGCGCCGAAACCCGCCTCGGTGACGGCGATGTCCGCATAGCGCATGGCCATGCGGGTGGCCATCACGGAGTTGCAGCCGTGGGCGATGTTTGCGAAGGGTCCGCCGTGCACGAAGGCCGGCGTCGATTCGAGCGTCTGCACGAGGTTCGGGCTGAGCGCGTCCTTGAGGAGCGCGGCCATGGCGCCTTGGGCCTCGAGGTCGGCGGCCGTCACGGGCTCGCGATCGTAGGTGTAGCCGACGACGATGCGCCCGAGGCGCTCCTTGAGGTCGCGGATGGAGGTGGCGAGGCAGAGCACCGCCATGATCTCCGAGGCCACGGTGATGTCGAAGCCGTCTTCGCGCGGGACTCCGTTCGCCACGCCGCCGAGGCCGTCGACGATGTTTCTGAGCTGGCGATCGTTCATGTCCACGGCGCGCTTCCAGGTGATGCGGCGCGCATCGATGTTGAGCGGGTTTCCCTGCTGGATGGAGTTGTCGAGCATGGCCGCGAGGAGGTTGTTCGCGGCGCCGATCGCGTGGAAGTCGCCCGTGAAGTGGAGGTTGATGTCCTCCATGGGCACCACCTGCGCGTAGCCGCCGCCAGCCGCGCCGCCCTTGATGCCGAAGACGGGGCCGAGGGAGGGCTCGCGAAGGGCCACCGCCACGTTCTTGCCGAGGCGCGAGAGGGCGTCGGCGAGGCCGATCGTCGTGGTGGTCTTGCCCTCGCCGGCGGGCGTGGGGTTGATCGCCGTCACGAGCACGAGCTTGGAGGTGTGGTCGGAAGGCGCGTCGAGCACGCGGTAGTCCACCTTTGCCTTGTCGCGCCCGTAGGGCACGAGATCCTCCTCGGCGATGCCGAGGCGCTTGGCCACCTCGAAAATCGGTTCGGTCTTGGCTGCCTGTGCGATTTCGATGTCAGAGAGCATGCGGGCTCCTTCGAGGCTCGAGGGGAGGGTGAAGGCGGCGCCTGCGCGCCACTCCCATGGTACAACCGAGGGCGATGGAGACGTCGTGGGCGCTAGAAGCCCGGGAGGGTGAGGCCGAGGTGGTCGTAGGCGCCGGGAAGCGCGCGACGTCCGGTGGGTACGCGCTCGATGAGCTGCTCTTTTATGAGGTAGGGCTCGTTCACGTCCTCGATGGTGGAGGGATCCTCGCCCACCGCGCTCGCGAGCGTGGCAAGGCCCACGGCGCGCCCGCCCGGCTGCGAGCAGAGCACCTTGAGGATGGCCTGGTCCACCGTGTCGAGGCCAAGCGAATCGATCTTGAAGAACTCGAAGGCCTCGCCCGCCACCTCCGAGGACAGGCGTCCGCCCGCCTTCACCTCGGCGTAGTCGCGCACGCGCTTCAAGAGGCGGTTCGCGATGCGCGGCGTGCCCCGCGAGCGGCGCGCGAGCTCCACGACGGCGTCGTCATCCATCGCCACCCCGAGGATCGAGGCGCTTCGACGAAGGATCTGCGAGAGCTCCTCGGTGGAGTAGTAGTCGAGGTGCTCCACGATGCCAAAGCGGTCGCGAAGTGGCCCCGTGAGGAGGCCCGTGCGCGTGGTGGCGCCCACGAGCGTGAAGCGCGGAAGGTCGAGGCGGATCGAGCGCGCCGCCGGCCCCTTGCCGATGATGATGTCGAGCGCGAAGTCCTCCATCGCGGGATAGAGGACCTCCTCGACGGAGCGGTTCAGCCTATGGATCTCGTCGATGAAGAGGATGTCTCCCGGCTCGAGGTTGGTGAGGATGGCCGCGAGATCCCCCGTGCGCGCGATGGCCGGGCCGGAGGTGATGCGGATCTTCGCGCCCATCTCGCGCGCGAGCACGTTGGCGAGCGTGGTCTTGCCGAGGCCCGGAGGGCCGAAGAAGAGCACATGGTCAAGCGGCTCCTTGCGCGCGAGCGCGGCACAGATGTGCACCCGAAGCGCCTCGCGCACCCGGCCCTGGCCGAGGTAGTCCGCGAGCGTTTGCGGGCGAAGCGTGCGATCGATGTCGAGGTCGCTCGAGGAGAGCGAGCCGCCGAGGTCAGAGGGCTCGCCCTTTGCCTCCTCGCCGAAGAGGTCCTTCGATAGATCCGCCTCCCACTCCACTACGCCCCACCTCCCAAGCGCTTGAGGCCGAGGGCCACGAGCTCCTCGAGCGTCTCCTCGCCCGTGGCATCCTCGAAGGCGAGGAGCACCTCGCGCTCCGTGAAGCCGAGCGACATGAGCGCCTGCTTGGCCTCGGTGAACGCCTCGGACGCAGCTACGGCGGCGGGCGCGGAGC
>CANQSI010000078.1 GCA_947626465.1 uncultured Atopobiaceae bacterium | reverse complement strand
CGAAGCTCCTCGACATCAAGTCGAAGGACCTCGAGATGGTGCTCTACTTCGCGAGCTACATCATCACGTCCGTGGACGCGGAGGCCCGCGCCACCGACGCCGACATCCTCGCCGAGGAGCTTGCCGCCGAGCTCGAATCGCTCGACGTCGAGCGCGACGAGCAGATCGAGCGCGTGCGCGAGCAGGGGCTCGCGCCCGAGGGATTCGACGACGAGGACGTGCTCTCCGAGGAGGACATCCGCGCGGAGATCGCGGACATCGAGGAGGAGTACGAGGAGGAGAAGCAGCTCCGCCAGGAGGCCTACGATCGCTTCATGCGCCTCGAGGAGCGCGAGCTCATCACCGACGAGCAGCTCTTCAAGGCCCTGCGCACCCACTACCGCCGCTACTTCACCGGTGGCATGGGCGCCGAGGCCATCCGCGACCTCCTCCGAAACGTCGACCTCGCCGCCGAGAGCAAGAAGCTCCGCGAGATCGTGGCCGACGAGAGCGGCCAGAAGCAGCGCCGCGAGAACGCCGTGAAGCGCCTCACCGTGATCGACACCTTCATGAAGGGCGGCAACGATCCGGCGAACATGATCCTCGACGTCATCCCGGTGATCCCGCCCGACCTGCGCCCGATGGTGCAGCTCGACGGCGGCCGCTTCGCCGCGAGCGACCTGAACGACCTCTATCGCCGCGTCATCAACCGCAACAACCGCCTGAAGCGCCTCCTCGACCTCGAGGCGCCGGACATCATCGTGAACAACGAGAAGCGCATGCTGCAGGAATCCGTCGACGCGCTCTTCGACAACGGACGCCGCGGCAACGCCGTGAAGGGCAGGGGAGGGCGCTCCTACAAGAGCCTCTCCGAGGCCCTCAAGGGCAAGCAGGGCCGCTTCCGCCAGAACCTCCTCGGCAAGCGCGTGGACTACTCCGGCCGCTCGGTGATCGTGGTCGACCCGCAGCTGAAGCTCCACCAGTGCGGCCTGCCGAAGGAGATGGCGCTCGAGCTCTTCAAGCCGTTCGTGCAGCAGCGCCTCGTGGACCTCGGCAAGGCCGACAGCTCAAAGGCCGCCAAGCGCGCTATCGAGCACTCCGACCCCATGGTGTGGGACGTGCTCGAGGAGGTGATCAGCGGGCGGCTCGTGCTGCTCAACCGCGCCCCGACGCTGCACCGCCTCTCCATCCAGGCCTTCGAGCCCGTGCTCGTGGAGGGCAAGGCCATCCACCTCCACCCGCTCGTGTGCAAGCCGTTCAACGCGGACTTCGACGGCGACCAGATGTCCGTCCACCTGCCGCTCTCGAACGCCGCGCAGACCGAGGCGCGCGTGCTCATGCTCTCGTCGAACAACCTCCGCAGCCCCGCGTCGGGCTCCGTGCAGACGGTGCCCTCGCAGGACATGGTCTTCGGCGTCTACTACCTCACGAGCCTCTCCAAGGGCGCGCGCGGCGAGGGCCGCATCTTCGCGGACTTCGACGAGGCCGTGCAGGCCTATGAGGTGCGCGAGGAGCTCGACCTCCAGGCCGAGGTGACGGTGCGCGTGGGCAAGAGCAACGCGAACGCCGAGGAAGGCGGCCGCAAGCTCTTCCGCGTGCAGACCGGGCGCGGCACCTACGAGGATCTCGACGTCACGGACGGCCCGGCGCGCCTGAAGACCACCGTGGGACGCGTGATCTTCAACCGCCAGTGCCTGCCGGAGGACTACCCGTTCGTGAACTTCAAGATGGTGAGCTCCGACATGAGCCGCCTCGTGAACGAGTGCTGCGACCGCTATCCGACGGCTGACGTGGAGCCGATCCTCGACGCCATCAAGTACGCCGGCTTCCACTACGCCACCCGCGCGGGCCTCACCGTCTCGCTCTGGGATGCCGCCATCCCCGAGGAGAAGGAGGCCATGCTCGAGGAGACGCAGGCCGCGGTCGACCAGATCAACGAGAACTACGAGATGGGCTTCCTCTCGGAGGACGAGCGCCACCGCGAGGTCGTGACCGCCTGGACCGAGTGCACCGACCACCTCGGCGCGAAGATGCTCGACGGCTTCACCGAGGACAACCCGATCTACATGCTCGCCGATTCCGGCGCCCGTGGCTCGAAGACGCAGCTCCGCCAGCTCGCGGGCATGCGCGGCCTCATGAGCGACATGTCCGGCGACACCATCGACCTCCCCATCAAGTCGAACTTCCGCGAGGGCCTGCGCCCGCTCGAGTACTTCATCTCCACCTACGGCGCCCGCAAGGGCCTCGTGGACACGGCCTCCCACACCTCCGACTCCGGCTACCTCACGCGGCGCCTCGTCGACGCGGCGCAGGAAGTCGTGGTGCGCGAGGAGGACTGCCACACCCACGAGGGCGTGACCTACGACCTCCTCATCCCCGGCACCGACGACCCCAACACCGACCTCATCGGCCGCTGCACGCTCGAGGCGATCGTCGACCCCGCCACCGGCGAGGTGCTCCTCGACGAGGGCGCCTACATCACCTCCACCGACGACATTCGCCGCCTCGTGGACGCCGGCCTTGAGAAGGTCGAGCTTCGCGCGCTGCTCACCTGCCGCTCGAAGTACGGCGTGTGCCAGAAGTGCTACGGCTGGGATCTCTCCACGAGGCGCCCCGTGGACGTGGGCACGGCGGTGGGCATCATCGCCGCGCAGTCCATCGGCGAGCCGGGCACCCAGCTCACGATGCGCACGATCCACTCCGGCGGCGTGGCCGGCGCGGACGACATCACGCAGGGCCTGCCCTTCGTCGACCGCATGTTCAACGTCGTGGGCAACGTGAACGAGCGCATCCTCGGGCGCGAGGCCGATCTCGCGAACCACTCCGGCATCCTCCACATCACCCCGCTCCAAAACGAGTACCACATGGAGATCGTGGCCGAGGACGACCCCGGGGTCGTCCTCGAGGAGAAGAACGTGCCGGCCTCCGTGCACTTCATGTACGGCATCGAGGACGGCGTGCCCGTGCGCGCCGGCGAGCAGCTCACCTCCGGCTTCGTGAACTTCCGCAAGCTCCGCTCGCTCACCGACATCGAGAGCACGATGCACGCCTTCGTAAAGAGCGTGAAGGACGTCTACACGAGCCAGGGCGTCGAGCTGAACGACAAGCACATCGAGACGATCGCGCGCCAGATGCTGCGTCGCGTGGAGATCACCGACCCCGGCGATTCGATGTATCGCCGCGGGCAGTACGTCGATCGCTACGAGTTCGCGGACGCCGTCGAGGCGATCGTGCGCGAGGGTGGCGTGCCGCCCGAGGCCACGCCCACCATCATGGGCACGCTCAAGGTGGCCGGCTCCATCGGCTCCTGGCTCTCCAACGCGTGCTTCATCCGCACCACCGGCGTGCTCGCCGACGCCGCCATCTCGGGCGACGTGGACAGCCTGCTCGACCTCAACTCCAACGT
>CANQSI010000077.1 GCA_947626465.1 uncultured Atopobiaceae bacterium | reverse complement strand
CGAACCAGATGGCCGGCGAGCAGAAGAACCTCGAGGCTGCGCAGGCGCTCCTCAAGGAGGCCGAGGACATCCACGCCACGCCCGAGGCCACGAAGGCGCTCCAGGACAAGGTGGCGGACAACTCCGCCGCCGCGTCGGTGCAGCAGCAGCAGGTGCAGGCCCTCGCCGAGGCCGAGAAGGAGGTGCGCGCACGGACGCGTCAGTCGCGCGTGCGCCTCATCGTGATGCTCGTGCTGATCGCCGTGGTGGTGTGCCTCATCGTCTGGCTCATCCTCGCCTACGCGGGATAAGGCAAAAAAGCTAGAGGATGAGCATGGCGTCACCGAAGGAGAGCATGCGGTAGCGCTCCTCGACGGCGTGCGCGTAGGCGGCCATGATGAGCTCGCGCGACGCGAAGGCGGAGACGAGCATCATGAGCGTCGAGCGCGGCACGTGGAAGTTCGTGATCATGGCGTCTACCACGTGGAACTCGCTTCCCGGCAGGAGGAAGAGGTTCGTCGTCGCGTGGTGGCGCGCCGCGACCTGGCCCGCCTCGGGGTCCCACGCGCTCTCGAGCGAGCGCACCGCCGTCGTGCCCACGGCCACCACCTTCGAGCCGCGCGCGTGGGCGGCGTCGATGGCCGCCACGCAGCCCTCGCCCACGTCGTAGCGCTCGGTGTGCATCACGTGGTCGGTGGGGTCGTCCTCCTCCACCAGCCGAAACGTGTCGAGCCCCACCTCGAGCTCCACCGTCTGCCAGCCGACGCCGCGCTCCTGGAGCCGCGTGATGAGCTCGGGCGTGAAGTGCAGGCCCGCGGTGGGCGCCGCCGCCGAGCGCGCGATGTCCGTGGCGTAGACCGTCTGGTAGAGCTCGAGGTCGCCCTCATAGCCCGAGATGTAGGGCGGAAGCGGCAGCGTGCCCACGGCGTTCACGGCCTCGGCCATCGTGAGGCCGCCGCGCGGCTGGAAGCGCACGAGCCGGCCGCCGCGCTGGTTCTCGAGGAAGCCCTCGACGGTGCCCGTGAGCAGGACTTCCCTTGCGCCCGTCTTCGGGTCCTGCCCCGTGTACTCGATGACTGCGCCCGCCTTGAGGCGCTTGCCGGGCTTCACGAGGCACTCCCACACCTGCGCGCCGCCCGGCTCTTCGTGATGGCGATGCACGAGGAGCGTCTCGGCCGCCCCGCCCGTCTTCGCCTTTTCGCCGATGAGGCGCGCCGGACGCACGCGGGTCTCGTTCGCCACGAGGAGGTCGCCTCGGGAGAAATAGCGCCCTATCTCGGAAAACACACGGTCTTCGATGAGGCCGGTGTCGCGGTGCACCACCATGAGCCGGCAGCTGTCGCGTGGCTCGGCCGGCGCCTGCGCGATGAGCTCCTCGGGGAGCGCGTAGTCGAAGTCGTCGGTGCGCATGCTCGAGCTACCCTTCCCTTCCTCTTACGCCTAAGCCCTATCGAGCGCGTGGCGGGCGGCCTTGCGGGCATCGCGGGCGGCGATGCGCTCGGCCTGCGCCTCGGCGGCCGAGAAGCGGCAGCCGCAGTAGTTCTGGCGATAGAGCCCGAGCTCGCGAGCCCTGCGCGTGGCCTCGGGATAGCGCGGGCGCCAGTCGCGCACGAGCGCCTCGAGCCCGCGCGAGGTGGCGATCCTCACGAGAAGCTCGTCGCACACCTCGTGGAGCTGGTAGGGCGAGACGGCGAGCGTCGTGGTGAGCGTCTCGAAGCCCCGATCGCGCGCGAGGTCGGCCGCCGCGGAGAGGCGAAGCGCGTAGCAGGCGCGGCAGCGCGCCTCGCGATCGAAGCCATGCGGCGCCACCGCGCGCTCCCAAAGCTCCGCCCGCGCGCGATCATCGGGCACCTCGAGCACGTCGATGCCCTCGGTGGCGGCCCAGCCGAGCAGCGTCTCGAGGCGCCGCTCGTACTCCGCCTGGGGCTGGATGTTCGGGTTCGACCACGCGATCGTGGGTTCGAAGCCCTCCTCTCGAAGGAGGCGCACCGGCTCGAGCGAGCACGGCCCGCAGCACGCATGCACCAACACCGGCTTCGCCATCAACGCCCCCTCCCCTCGCCCACACGAGCCATTATCGTCCCCTTTCCTCGTCTGGGTGCGCCGTTGGTGCTCGGACGGCCAGAGGGCCGGGAGCGTAACCCGCGGGAAAAGGGCGTTGTGGGATACTAGCGCGTTGGTTGTCGTACCTCACGGTTTCGAAGGAGAGCGCATGCCTGACGCTGCCCACGAGCCCACGCCCCGCTATCCCACGCACGCCATCATCACCGGTGGCATGCCCTATGGCAACAAAGGCCTGCACTTCGGCCACATCGGCGGCGTCTTCGTGCCGGCGGACTTCTTCGCGCGCTTCCTTCGCGACCGCATCGGCGCGGAAAACGTGCTCTTCGTCTCCGGCACCGACTGCTTTGGCTCGCCCATCGTCGAGGGCTATCGCAAGGCCGCAGATCTCGGCTTTACGGGCACGATCCTCGACTACGTGCAGCACAACCACGAGGCGCAGGAGCGCGCGCTCTACTCCTACGGCATCTCCCTCGACCTCTTCGCCGGCAGCGCGCTCGAGCCCGCAGCTCCCTTCCACGCGGAGCTCTCGCAGGAGATCCTGCGGCGCCTCCACGAGCGCGGTTGCCTCGAGCGCCGTGAGACGCTGCAGTTCTTCGACACGCAGGCGGGCCTCTTCCTGAACGGGAGGCAGGTGATCGGGCACTGCCCGGTGGTGGGGTGCAAGAGCGAGAAGGCCTACGCCGACGAGTGCGACCTCGGGCACCAGTTCGACCCCGAGGAGCTCATCGAGCCCGTCTCCGCCGTCACCGGCACCACGCCCGAGCTTCGCCCCTCAGCGAGCTGGTACTTCGACCTTCCCGCCTTCCAGGGCACGCTCGAGGAGCTCATGGACGAGTGGCGCGTGGATCCGCAGGTGCGCGACGTGGTGGTGCAGACGGTCTCCGAATCGCTCGTGGACCCCGCGATCTACATCCAAACGAAGTACCGCGAGGAATTCGACGCGGTGGCCGAGAAGCTGCCGCCCTATCGCCTCGTGGAGCCTGAGGGCAACCAGCAGTCGTTCTCGCTCGTCTTTTCCGGTTGGCGCGAGCGCGACCTCGCCCGCAACATGCTCGAGGAGGCCGGCGTGCGCTTCCGCACAGGAAAGTGCCTCCTCCCCTTCCGCCTCACGGGCAACATCGCCTGGGGCGTGGCCGCGCCGTCGCTTGAGGGCGAGGAAGACCAGACCGTGTGGGTGTGGCCGGAGAGCCTCTGGGCGCCGATTTCCTTCACGAAGACCGCGCTCGCGCTCGACGAGGAGCTCGCGCAGGTGGCGGGCGACGAGGCACGCTACAGCTCGCACGACTGGCGCGACTGGTGGTGCGCCGACGACGCGCAGGTGTTCCAGTTCATCGGGCAGGACAACATCTACTTCTACTGCGCCGCGCAGCCGGCGATGTGGGCCG
The DNA here is from genome assembly GCA_947626465.1 of uncultured Atopobiaceae bacterium. Lineage (GTDB taxonomy): Bacteria > Actinomycetota > Coriobacteriia > Coriobacteriales > Atopobiaceae > CANRLS01. The sequence goes on along the minus strand of CANQSI010000077.1, from coordinate 181 downwards.
CGCTCGACTGGGGGCTCTTCCAGGACACCCCCGTGGCGAACTACCACATCCTCTTCATGAACAAGAAAGCCTCGAGCTCAGGGGCCATAAAGCCGCCCATGGCGGAGGAGCTGCTCGACTACTACACGCCCGAGCAGCTGCGCCTCCACTGGCTCTCGCTCGCGCTCGACCAGAAGGCCGT
>CANQSI010000076.1 GCA_947626465.1 uncultured Atopobiaceae bacterium | reverse complement strand
TCCATCCGCTCGCGCTCGTGGTGAAGGCGACGCCCGTCGCGTGCATCGTGGTGGTGCTCTTGCTCTGGCTGGGCGCCGAAGGCGTGCCCGTGGCGGCGGTGGCGCTCGTGGTCTTCCCCGCGTACTACTTCTCCACGCTCGAAGGGGTGCGCCAGGTGAAGCCCGAGGTGGCGGATGCCCTGCGGGTGATGGGCGTGGGCCCCGGGCGCCTTTGGCTCGCGCACACGTGGCCGAGCGTGGTGCCCTACCTCGTGGCCACGAGCAAAAACGCGGTGGGCATGGCGTGGAAGGCCGGCGTGGCGGCAGAGCTCATCGCCATGGCGCTCAACACGCTCGGCGAGAAGGTGTACCAGGCAAAGCTCCTGCTCGAAACCTCCGAGCTCTTCGCCTGGACCCTCACGATCATCCTCTGCGCCTTCGCGTGCGAGAAGGCGTTCCTCTGGCTCCTCGCACGGAGCGCACGCGCTTCGCTCGCGCTCGCGGTGAAGAGCGCGCCGAAGGAACCGGCCGCGCCGGTGGTGCCAGAGGATCCCCGCATCGTCGTCCTCGACGTATCGATCGAGCGCGGGGGCAAGAGGATCCTCTCCAACATCTCCCTCAAGGTCGAGGGCGGCAAGGCGCTTTGCCTGAGGGGGCCCTCGGGGGAGGGGAAGACGACGCTGCTCCTCGCCATCATGGGCCTCGTCCCCGTGATGCGGGGGCGGATCCGGCGCCCCGCGCGCCTCTCGGCCGTGTTCCAAGAGGCGAGGCTCGTGGAAGAGCTCTCCATGGAGGACAACGTGCGGCTCGTTTCCTGCGGAATAGCGCCCGAGGAGGTGCGCGCGGCGCTTGCCGAGCTGCTCGGCGACGTGGAGCCCGAGCGGCTGGTGAGGGATCTCTCGGGCGGCCAACGCCGCCGCGTGGAGCTCGTGCGCGCGCTTCTCTGCCCGGGAGCGGCGGTGCTCCTCGACGAGCCCTTCACAGGCCTCGACGCGGATGCTCGCGCCCGTGCGATTGCCTTCATAGCGAAGAAGCTGGGAAATCGAAGCCTCATCATCTCCACGCACGACGATGCCGACGTGAGCGAGATGGGGGCCGCCACGCTTCGGTTGTAGGTTTGTTGCCATTTTGGCCGAGCCCGCGCGCAGAGGCTACACTGATACCGCAGTCGAGAAACGCACTCCCCAAACGCAGTCTGCACACACGCCAGCCCAATGCCCTCGCGGGCATTTTCTATGAAACGGGCGGCCAGGAAGAAGCTTCCGCGGCCGCGTACAGGAGGTCCGATGTTTGACGAGAAGCTCGCCGAAGTCGGTGTTCGCGTACAAGAGGAAGACGTCCATTGGGATCTCTCCGTCCCTGAGCTCGTAGAGGAATCGCTTGCGCGCAAGGAGGGCGAGCTCGCATCCAACGGTTCGCTCGTGGTGCTCACGGGCGAGCGCACCGGTCGCTCGCCCAAGGATCGCTTCGTGGTGGACACGCCGAACGTGCACAACCGCATCGCCTGGGGAAACGTGAACCGCCCCATCACCCCCGAACACTATCGCCGCATCAAGCGCGGCATCTGCGAGCGCCTCTCCGAACGCGATCCGTTCGTGGTGCGCGGGCTCGTGGGAGCCGATCGCAAGCACGCGCGCAAGTTCATGGTGATCGCCGAGGAGGCGCACCAAGCGCTTTTCGCGCGCCAAATGATGGTGCGCCCGAACCGCTTCGAGCTCTGGCGCTACGGCGAGCCGGACTTCATCGTCCTCGCCGCGCCGGGCTTCAAGTGCGACCCCGTGGCGCACGGCACGAACTCCGAGGTGGCCGTCGTGCTCAACTTCGAGGAGCGCGTGATCCTCGTGGCGGGGACGGGCTATTCGGGGGAGATCAAGAAGTCGATCTTCAGCGCCATGAACTACGTGCTTCCCGTGGAGGACAACGTCCTCACGATGCACTGTTCGGCCAACGTCGACCCCACCACGAACTCCTCGGCCGTCTTCTTCGGCCTCTCCGGCACGGGCAAGACGACGCTCTCGGCCGACCCGCGCCGCCAGCTCATCGGCGACGACGAGCACGGATGGTCGGAGGAGGGGGTCTTCAACCTCGAGGGCGGCTGCTACGCGAAGACCATCGGCCTCACGCGCTACCGCGAGCCGGAGATCTACGGCGCCATCCGCTTCGGAAGCCTCTGCGAAAACGTCATCTTGAACCGCAACACGCGCCGGCCGGACTACAACGACGATTCCGTCACCGAGAACACGCGTGTGTCGTATCCCGTGGAATACATCGACAACGCCGTGCTCACGGGCCAAGACGGGGTGCCTGAGGTGATCATCTTCCTCACGGCAGACGCCTTCGGCGTGCTCCCGCCGATCGCGCGCCTCACGCCCGAGGCGGCGAAGTACCAGTTCCTCACGGGCTTCACCTCCAAGGTCGCGGGGACTGAAGAGGGCATCGAGGAGCCGCAGCCCACGTTCTCGTCGATGTTCGGCGAACCGTTCATGCCGCTCAAGCCCACGGTCTACGCGAACATGCTCGGCGAGCGCATCGGGCGCCACCACGTGCGCTGCTACCTTGTGAACACCGGGTGGACCGGCGGCCCCTACGGCATCGGCCACCGCATGGACCTCGGCGCCACCCGCGCGATCGTGGAGGCGGCGCTCGACGGCTCGGTGGAGGAGGGCACCTTCATCCACAACGAGCTCTTCAACTTCGACGTGCCCCTCACGTGCCCCGGCGTCTCGTCGCAGATCCTCGACGCGCGCTCCACTTGGGCAGATCCGTCCGCATACGACGCCGCCGCGTTGAAGCTCGCCGGCATGTTCAAGGAGAACTTCGCCAAGCGCTTCCCCGAGATGCCCGAGGTGGCGGCGGCGGGCGGGCCCGTGATCCCCGCGGGCGCGCTCTCGCAGCTGCATCAGGCCGAGCGCGCGGGCAACGCCCCCTACACGTCGGAAGTCGATCGCGTGCCTCCCGTGCCGAGGCGCACGAACGCCCACACGCGTGGCACGAAGCCGCACGCGAAGAACGTGAACCGCGTGCACGAGCCGTCGACGCACGGCACCTCGAAGCCGGGACGCGCGCGCAAGGCCGGCTCGAGGAAGCGCCGCTCGCAGAGGGACTAGCGCCCCTTCCTTGCAGGGCGTCTGGGCGAAAGGAACGACCATGGCAAAGGCCCTTGCCCAAGCGAAACTCGCGCGCGACGCCGCTCCCGCGCTCGCCGCGGCGGGCGCCGAGCTGCGCTCCGAGGCCATTCGACGCGCTGCAGCCGAGGTGAGGGCCTCTCGCGCGGAGATCATCGCCGCGAACGTGGAGGACATGGCGGAAGGCCAGCTCAAGGGCCTTCCCGAACCGCTGCTCGATCGCCTTCTCCTCGACGAGGCGCGCATCGCGGGCATCGTGGACGCCATGGAGGAGGTCGCTCGCCAGGAGGATCCGCTGGGCCGCGTGCGTGGCGGCAGGACGCTTCCGAACGGGCTTCGCCTGGAGCAGGTGAGCGTGCCGCTCGGCGTCGTGGCCATCATCTACGAGGCGCGTCCCAACGTGACGGCGGATTCGATCGCCCTTTGCCTGCGCTCGGGGAATGCCTGCGTGCTGCGCGGCGGATCGGCGGCGCGGCGTTCGTGCCACGCCATCGCCGAGGCATGCCG
>CANQSI010000075.1 GCA_947626465.1 uncultured Atopobiaceae bacterium | reverse complement strand
TATACTCTTGCGGAGAATGTCTTCGGACAGCCCTACGCTGGAGGCTCCATGTCGCCCATCGCATCCATCGACCTCATCAAGAACCTCGCCTCTATGCCGAGCGAAACCGAGTGGATCGAATTCAAGGTCAACGATTCAAACGGGTTGATGATCGGGAGGAACATCTCCGCGCTCGCCAATAGCGCTGCCTACCACAATCGCGAGCATGCGTACTTGGTGTGGGGCATTGAGGACGACAGCCGGGCGCTCGTCGGAACGAAGTTCAACTATCGCACGGCGAAGGGCAGGGGCGGGATGCTCCTCACGACGTGGCTTCGCCAACTCGTCTCGCCAAACGCCGTCTACACCTTCAACCTCGTGCAAGACGATGGAAAACTCTTCGTCGTGCTCGATATCCTCGCCGCGTCCCAGCAGCCCGTTTCTTTCGATGGCAAGGTCTACCTGCGCGAGGGCGCGGCTACCGTCGAGCTCAAGGCGGGATCATCGAACGAGCTGGAGCTTTGGCGCCGCTTGCAGTCGAGGGGATTCGAGGGACGCGTCAACCGGGATGATGTGCCTCTCGGACAACTCGGAGCCCTTCTCGACCTCCACGCGTATTCGCAACTGATCGGACGCCGGGAACCGCTAGGCCCCGAGGATGCCATCGCGCCTCTGCTCGAGCAGCGCTTGCTCATCGCCCAAGACGACGGGCTCTACTCGATCACGAACCTCGCGGCCCTCTTGCTAGCGCGCAACCTCCTCGACTTCGAAGGGCTCGCAAAACGCCCGATCCGCGTCATTCACTTTGACGGAGACGGAAACCTGAACATCCGCGAGTCTCGGGAATTCACCTCCGGCTATGCCATTGCGCTGCCCGAGGCTGAGAGCTTCCTCGCGAGCGTGGTTCCTGGCCACGAGCAATTTGATGGGGCGTTTCGCTACGTGGAGCTCGCTTACCCTCGGCGTGCGCTGCGCGAGCTTCTCTCGAACGCCGTCATACACCAGGATCTTTCCTATCCTTATTCCGGCCCACTCGTGAACGTCTACGAGCATCGAATCGTCTTCTCAAACCCTGGGAGGACGCTCGTGGATCCGATGCGTGTGCTCAACGACCCCCCTGTCTCTCGCAATCCAGACCTTGCGCGCCAGCTCCGCCTCATGGGCCTTTGCGAGGAGGGCGGATCTGGCTGGGATTGGACGATCGAGGCCTGCGAAGAGCGCCACATTCCCGCTCCGAAGATGACGAGCAGCGTGCTTTCGGGGACGGTGGTCGAGCTCAACGATACGAGCGCCTTCGATGCCATGACGCGCAGGGAGCAACTCGATGCGACCTATTGGCACGCATGCCTGCTCGCCTCGAAGGGCGACGCCCTCACCAACTACTCGCTTCGGGAACGCTTTGGCCTTGGCGACGATAGCCGGGTGCGCATCTCGCGGCTCATCAAGAGCGCGTGCGAGCGCGGACTTCTCGTAGTGAGGGACGAGGATCAGAGCAACCGCTATCGGGAGTATTTGCCAGTCCTGCCGTGAGGCTGCGGGTGGACGCACCATACGGCCGTCGTGGATACGCTAGATCGCGTTTCATTTGCCGCCGAATGACACTTTTGGCCTCTTGCTGAAGGTTGCACTTCATCTACCAGCGGTTTTGCAACGCGCCAAAGCCAGTTTCATTTATCACTCATTTATCACTTCATTTATCACCTCGGCAGCAGAGGGGGCCAGCCGCCATCCGGCGCGCACGGGCATTGTTGCTGGGGCTGATAAAGGCCACCCGCCATTCGGCGTGCGAGGGCTTTGTTACTGGTGGCGCTGGAAACCACCCGCCATTCGGCGTGCGAACAGATGACCGTGAGAAGCCAGGCGCCCTCCCAGAATGCTTACGCCGCCCGCGGGCGGCGCAGGTGGTAGAAACGCGGGATGCCACGCAATGGCTTGTGCGGTGCGCGCGCTCTTCGTGCACCGCACAAGCCGTTGCGCGGCGACGCTCGTTGGGATGCCAGTGCGCTCGAGGCCCTCGTGCGGGATGTCGGTGGCGGTACGCGAAGACCGCGCGTACCGCCACCGGCCCCCTTACGAGGCCTCGAGCTCGGAGCGTCGGGTTCGGTATTCCAAGGAACTCGAAGGTCGCCGCCGAGCAGCGGTTGCGGTACACCGAAGACCACGGCATACCGCAACCGCGGCACGGCGGCGCAATTGTGATGGCCAGCCGCCATTCGGCGTGAAGGGGTTGCAAGTCGGCTGTCCCTTCTCTCATCTGCGGTGTGCGTGTGCCGTTTCATTTGCCGCCGAATGACACTTTCGGCCTCTCGCGGAAGGCTGCACTTCGTCTACCAGCGGTTTCGCAACGCGCCGAAGCCAGTTTCATTTATCACTCATTTATCACTTCATTTATCACCTCGGCATCGGGAGGGAGCCAGCCGCCGTTCGGCGCGCACGGGGATGCGCGATGGTGACATTTCAACCTCAGGGCGAGGAGGTGCCGTTCGGGGCCTCGGTTGTGGGGATCCTGTGGAGAAGGCCTACACTTTTCGAGGCCGCGCAGGCAGGCGTCCCGGCCGGGGCGCTCCATCCCTCCGCGGCATAGATACGCTCGCATTTTGGGAGGACTTATGGACGTACCCGCGTACAAGAAGTACTTCGCAGAGATCTTCGGCACCGCCGTGCTCACCCTCTTCGGCTGCGGCAGCGCCGCCATCGCCGGCGGCACGCTCGGCAACCTCGGGATCGCCGTGGCCTTCGGCCTCTCCATCGTGGCCATGGCCTTCGTGATCGGCGACGTGAGCGGCTGCCACATCAACCCGGCCGTGTCATTCGGCATGTGGCTCGACGGCCGCATGTCCGGCGGCGAGATGGTGGGGTACTGGGTGAGCCAGTTCATCGGCGGCATCTGCGGCGCCGCGCTGCTCATGGCCATCGAATGGTGCACCGGCTACGCGCCCGGCGAGTTCGGCCTCGGCGCGAACGGCTTCGACTCCGCGAGCTCCATCGGCCTCACGGGCGTGGGCGCCTTCCTCGTGGAGACCATCCTCACCTGCGTCTTCGTGCTCTCCGTGCTCGGCTCCACCGCGAGCGAGAAGACCGCGCCCTTCGCCGGCATCATCATCGGCGCCACGCTCACCTTCGTGCACGTGATGGGCATCCCCCTCACGGGCACGTCCGTGAACCCCGCGCGCAGCTTCGGCCCCGCGCTCCTCATGCTCGGCGTGGGCGACACACTGCCAATCGCGCAGGTGTGGGTCTTCATCCTCGCCCCGCTCGTGGGCGCCGGCCTCGCCGTCCTCGTCTGGCGCATCGTGACGGTAACGGAGAAGTAGGCTCGCTCAATAAAGGAGTAGGGTCACTCGACAAGAGAAACCGCCACCGTGCTCTGCAATGCGCAGGGTACGGTGGCTCTCTATTTGACCTGCCCTCCCAGACGACGCAGCTGCCACGTAGGTCTCTCAGCCGCCCTTTTCTCCGTGGAGCCTCCTCGGCCGCCCTACTTTTCGCGAGGCAAACGCCATATAGCCCGCTTGGCCGCCCGATGTGTGGCATCTAGCATCCTCGGCCGCCCGTTTTTGCCGTTTGATGGCGGCTGAGGACCCTACGTGGCAAACACGGCGGGCGGCAGAGGATCCTACGCGGAGAAAAGGGCGGCAGAAGATCCTACGTGCGTAAGACAGTAGGGACGGAGCTTTTGTCTTGCGGCAAGCCGTTTGGACAAGACAGTAGGGACGGAGCTTTTGTCTTGCGGCAAGCCGTCTACCTGCGGCTTTTCCAAGACAGAAGAACCGTC
>CANQSI010000074.1 GCA_947626465.1 uncultured Atopobiaceae bacterium | reverse complement strand
ACGGTGTCCTTCATGTCGGCGATGGCGATCTTCGCGCCCTTCTTGGCGTACATGCGCGCCGTGGCCTCGCCGATGCCACCCGCGCCGCCGACCACGATGGCCACCTTCCCGCCGAGGTCGAAGTCGCCGGAAACCTTCTGGTAGTTGATCATGGAGCTCCCCTTCCGCTTCATGCTGCCCATGTGCCTTGGTGCAAGTCTAGCCCCGTGGTCCTTCATGAATGGGAAACGCGCGACGTTTACTATTCCTTGGACGCGGTGCTGCTAGTATTCCGTGGGTTTGCTTCTCAAGGGAGGATTCATGGCTAGGGTGCACAACTTCAATCCGGGCCCGGCCGCGCTGCCAGCCCCCGTGCTCGAGGACGTTCAAGCCGAGCTCATGGACTATGCCGGCTACGGGCTCTCGGTGATGGAGATGAGCCACCGCGCCCCCTCCTTCATGGAGATCTACGAGCGCACCGAGGCTACGCTGCGCGAGCTGCTCCACATCCCCGACGCCTACGACGTGCTCTTCCTCTCCGGAGGCGCCACGCTCGAGTTCGCGGCGCTCGCGATGAACCTCATGCGCACCGGGCGCGCCGGCTACGTGGTCTCCGGCCACTTCTCGAAGGTGGCCATGAACGAGGGCGCGAAGTACGGCGAGGCGCTCTGCCTCGCGACGGGGGAGGACACGGACTTCTCGGCGATCCCCGCGAAGGCGGACATCGACGCGCAGGTCGCGCGCGAAGCGGCTGCGGGCGGGCTCGACTATGTGCACATCTGCCAGAACAACACCATCTACGGCACGATGTACCAGGCCCTCCCCGACACGGGGGACGTGCCGCTCGTGGCGGACGTCTCGAGCTGCTTCCTCTCGCTTCCGCTCGACGTGGAGCGCTACGGCGTCATCTACGCCGGCGCGCAGAAGAACGCCGGCCCCGCGGGCGTCACCGTCGTCATCTGCCGCCACGACCTCATCGCCGATGGCCCGGCGCTCGGCATCACCCCCGCCTACCTCGACTGGCGCAGCCAGGCGATGAAGCAGTCCATGCTCAACACCCCCAACACCTTCGGGATCTACGTCTGCGGGAAGGTGTTCGAGTGGGTGAAGGAGATGGGCGGCCTCGAGGCCATGGAGGCGAGGAACCGCAAGAAGGCCTCCATGCTCTACGACGTGATCGACCACTCCGAGCTCTTCTGCGGCGTGGCGAGGCCGGCTGATCGCTCCATCGCGAACGTGACTTTCACCACGAACACGCCCGAGCTCGACCGCGAGTTCGTGAGCGAGGCGGCGAAGGCGGGGCTCGTGGGCCTCGGCGGCCACCGCCTCGTGGGCGGCATGCGCGCCTCCATCTACAACGCGGTTCCCAAGACCTCCGTCGAGCGGCTCTGCGGCCTCATGAGGGAATTCGAGGAGCTCCACGCCGGCACGTCCGCCACCGAGTAGCGCCGCTTTCAGGGAAGGGTCTCCATGCGCTCCATCAAAATCTTCAACGACATCGAGTTCGAGCGGCTGCCCGAGGGCTATCGCATCACCGACGAGCTCGATGGTGCCGATGCGGTGATCGTGCGCTCGGCCGACCTCCACGAGATTGAGATCCCGCGCTCCGTGCGCTGCATCGCGCGCGCGGGCGCGGGCACGAACAACATCCCGGTCGAAGAGCTCGCCGAACGCGGCGTGGTGGTGTTCAATACGCCCGGCGCGAACTCGAACGCCGTGAAGGAGCTCGTGATCGGGCTTCTGCTCATGGGCTCGCGAAACATCCTCGATTCCGTGATGTGGGCGCAGGCGCACACGAACGACCGCGACGCCATCCACACCGCGGAGAAGTCGAAGAAGGCCTTCGTGGGCCGCGAGCTCATGGGGAGGAAGATCGGCGTGGTCGGCCTCGGCGCGGTGGGCACGAAGGTGGCGAACGCCTGCGTGGCGCTCGGCATGGAAACCCACGGCTACGACCCCTACCTCACGGTCGACCATGCGCTCGAGCTCGACCGCGACGTGATCGTGGAGTATGCCCTCGACGACCTCATCGACCAAGCCGACTACCTCACGGTGCACGTGCCGCGCACGAAGGGCACGATCGGCCTCATCGGCGCCGAGCAGCTCGCCCTCCTCGCGCCGGGCGCGCTCGTGCTGAACTACGCGCGCGAGGGCGTGATCGACGAGGACGCCATGGAGGCGGCGCTCGAGAGCGGCCAGGTGGAGACCTACATCACCGACTTCGCCACGCAGAAGGCGCTGCATATGCCCCATACGCTCGTGACCCCGCACACGGGCGCCGGCACCATCGAAGCCGCCGCGAACTGCGCGCGGATGGCGCTCGACGAGGTGGTGGACTACCTCGACCGCGGAAACATCACGCATTCCGTGAACTTTCCCGACTGCTCGCTCGGCGCCGTGCGCGGCGAGACGCGCATCGCCTGCCTCCACGAGAACAAGCCGGGCATGATCGGGCAGATCACCACGATCCTCGCGGGCGCCGCGGCGAACGTGCAGCGCATGTCCAACGAGAACGCGGGCGAATTCGCCTATACGCTCTTCGACACCGACGAGCGTCTCGAAGACGAGATCGTTGCTAAGCTGAAGGCGATCGAAGGCATGAGCCGTGTGCGCGTGATCTGGGCGTAGGAGGCGCGATGGATATCCGTCCTTTCCGTGCGAAGCGACCCTCACCGGGCTATGAGCGCAGGGTGACGTCGCTGCCGTATGACGTGGTGGGCATGGCGAGGGCGCGCGAGCTCGTGGCCGAGGAGCCTATGAGCTTCCTCGCGGTCGATTTGCCGGAGATGACGCTTTCCGAGGGGGCGGATCCGCTCGCTCCCGCGGTGTTCCACCGCGCGCAGGCGGCCCTCGCGCGCCTCGACGCGGCGGGCGCCTTCACGGTGGACGAGGAACCCGCGCTCTACGTCTACCAGCTCATATGGCAGGGGCACGCGCAAACGGGCCTCGTGGGCTGCTTCGCCGTCGACGACTACCTCTCGGGAAAGATCGCGAAGCACGAGGTGACGCGTGCCGAGAAGGAAGAGGGCCGCGTGCGCCACATCCGTGCGCTCAACACGCAGACCGGCCTCGTGTTCCTCACGTATCGCGCAGAAGACGACGATGCGCTCGTGGCGGCGCTTGCCGAGGTGGCCGCGGGCGAGCCGCTCTACGACTTCGTCGATGCCCATGGCGTCGTGAACCGAGTGTGGCGCGTGATCGGCGAGGAGGCGGAGGCGCTTCGGGAAGCGGCGTGCGCCATCGAGCGCGTCTATATCGCCGATGGCCACCACCGCGCGGCGGCGGCCTCGCGCCATGCGCTCGAGCGGCGTCGCGCGGCAGGGGAGGGCGAGGGCGCCTCGCACGACGCCCCCTACGACGCCTTCATGGCCGGGCTCTATCCAGACCGCGAGCTCACCGTGCTCGCATACCACCGAGTCGTGGCCGATCGCGCGGGGCGCACGCCCGAGGAGCTCATCGATGAGGTGCGTGCTGCGGGCTACTCGGCTCGCGCGTGCGATGCGGCGCCCGAGCCCCAGCGCCCAGGGGAGATCGGGCTCTTTACGAGCGGCTCCTGGTGGCTCCTTCGAGACGAGGAGGCGGCCCCGGGCGCGCTCGACGTGGATGAGCTGCAGGTGCGTGTGCTCGGCCCCATCCTCGGCATCGGCGACCCGCGCGAGGATCCCCGCATCTCCTTCGTGGGAGGCAACGAGGAGAGCGCCGCGCTCGAGGCGGCCGCAGGCGAGGAGGGCGTGGCCTTCCTCATGCACCCCACCGAAGTCTCCCAGCTCATGGGCGTAGCCGATG
>CANQSI010000073.1 GCA_947626465.1 uncultured Atopobiaceae bacterium | reverse complement strand
GACGCTCGACGCCACCGCTCGAAAACGCCGCGACCACCAAAGGGAGAGCGAGCCTTGGGTATGAGCGAGATCACGCGTAATGAAGCCGGTGCACGCCGCCCCGACGCGTCGGGCAAGGTGCGCGACATCTACGACTGCGGCGACGTGCTGCTCATGGTGGCCACGGATCGCATCAGCGCGTTCGATTTCATCCTGCCGGACCTCATCCCCGGCAAGGGCGAGGTGCTCACCCGCATCTCCGCGTTCTGGTTCGAGAAGTTCGCCGGCCTCGTGCCGAACCACATGCTCTCCATGGACCCCGCGAACTTCCCCGCCGAGTTCGCCGAGAGCGCGGAGTGGCTCGCCGGGCGCGCGATGCTCGTGAAGAAGGCCCAGCCCATCCCCATCGAGTGCATCGTGCGCGGCTACCTCACGGGCAGCGGCAAGGCGTCCTACGACCGCGACCGCACCGTCTGCGGCATCGAGCTCCCCGCGGGGCTCCAGGAGGCGTCGAAGCTCCCCGAGCCGCTCTTCACCCCCTCCACCAAGGCCGAGCAGGGAGAACACGACGAGAACATCTCCTTCGAGCGCTGCGCCGAGATCGTGGGCCTCGAGCTTGCGGAGGAGATCCGCGCGCTTTCTCTCTCGCTCTACGCGGAGGCGGCCGACTACGCGGCGAGCCGCGGCGTGATCATTGCCGACACGAAGTTCGAGTTCGGCCTCATTGACGGCCGCGTGACCCTCATCGACGAGGCGCTCACGCCGGATTCCTCGCGCTTCTGGCCCGCCGAGGGCTACGAGCCGGGGCGCGTGCAGCCGTCCTTCGACAAGCAATACGTGCGCGACTGGCTGAAGGCCCATTGGGACTTCGAGGGCGAACCGCCGCACCTTCCCGAGGACGTGATCGCGGGCACCTCCGCGCGCTACGCCGAAGCCTTCGAGAAGATCACCGGCCAGCCGCGCTCGGTGCTCGGAGCCGGAGCCGGCGCCGGCGAGGAGGCGCGCTGATGGCGCGACGCGCGGAAACGAACGCCATGGCCGCGTGGCTTGCGCGCGCCGATGAGGCGCGCGCGTGGGAGCTCTCGCGCCAAGATCACGCGCGCCTGAGCGCGCGCCCGTCGCTTCGCCATGGGCACCATCTGCGCCACTACCAGCTTAAAACCGCAGGCACGAGCCTCGCGGAGCAACTCCCCGGCGGGCTCGACCCGGCGAGCGCCGAGGCCATCCACGCGCTCTTGCCCGAGGTGTCCACGCATCTCCTCGACGCGCGCGGCACCGGCCCCGACCCCGCGCTCTCCGCCATGGTGAGCCGCGTGCTCGGCCTTCCCGTGGGGAGCCTCCACGGGCCCGCGAGCGATTCCATCCCCCACCCGGCCCGCTCAAACTAGCCGGCTGACCTCGGAGTTTTTCATGACCCAGAGAAATCCCTCCAACGATCGCAACATGAGGCGCGCCACCGGCCAGGAAACCGGCGGCTACACCCGCAAGGGCGCGAGCCGCGCCAAGCCCGCGCGCGAGAGCTCCTCCTCGGTGCACGTCGTGCAGATGCGCGGCGGCCAGGCCAAGAAGAGCTACGAGAGCATGAGCAAGGAGGAGAAGAAGGAGCAGCGTCGCAAGGATCGCGCCGAGAACGACCGCATCGCCGCCGCTTCGAACATCCTCATGTCGCACGACCCGGTGTACAAGCGCCGGCGCAAGATCTGGTGGGCGCTCCTCGGCGCGGGCCTCGCGAGCACGGCGCTCGCGTGGATCTTCTTCGCCACGCTCCAGGGCGTCTCCGGCACGCCGGGCCTCGTGGCGCTCATCTTCGCCTACGTGTTCATCATTGGCGGCTTCATCTGGGACTGGGTGAAGATCCGCCCGATACGGCGCGACAGCGACGCGATGGTCGCGGCTATGAACCGAAAGCGCCAGCAGGAGATCATCGACGAGGACTACGCGGAGGAGCAGGAGAAGAAGGCCGCGAAGGCGCGCAAGCGCGGCAGGCCCGTGCCGAGCAACAGCGTGAGCACGGTGAGCGCGGCGTCTGAGAAGGGCTCCGGCTCTGGCGCGAAGGCCGCCACCCCGAGCGCCGACGTGGAGAGGCTAAACCCCGCTTCGGCGCTTCGCGACACGCGCAAGCGCGGCGGGCGCGGCAAGAAGAAGATGTCGAACATCTAGCGCGAGCTGGAGGCGCTGCGCCCGCTGCGCGCGCCGCCACGTCCGCGCGACCTCGCACTGCCCGCACGATGGCACCACCCGCACGATGGCACCACCCGCACCACTCGCACCACTCGCCCAAGGACCTGGGGAGGAACCCATGAAGCACTTCGAGATCCACGTCACCGGCAAGGAGGGCATCCACGACCCCGCCGGCGAGAACTCGCTCCACGCGCTCGCGAACCTCGGCTACTCAGGCGTGACGGGCGTGCGCATCGGCAAGTTCATCCAGCTCACGGCCGAGGACAGCGTCACGGGCGAGCAGGTGGAGGAGATGTGCCAGCGCCTCCTCGCGAACCCGGTGATCGAGGACTTCGCCGTCACCGTGCACGAGGCCTAAAGGCCCCTACCTGCGAATTTCGGCTCTAGGCGGGCCTGCGGGCCCTGAGAGAGGGAGGATGGGCATGCGCTTTGGCGTCGTGCAGTTCCCCGGTTCCAACTGCGACCAGGACGTGGTGCGCGCCCTGCGCTACCTTGGCTATCGCGCCGATTTCCTGTGGCACCAAGAGACGAGCGTCGCCGGCTTCGACGCCATCGTCTTGCCCGGCGGCTTCTCTTACGGCGACTACCTGCGCTGCGGCGCCATCTCGCGCTTCAGCCCCATCATGGAATCGGTGGTGGCGGAGGCCGGGCATGGCCTTCCGGTGATCGGCATCTGCAACGGCTTCCAGGTGCTCTGCGAGGCGGGGCTGCTCCCGGGCGCGCTCGTGCGCAACAAGGGCCTGAAGTTCATCTGCAAGAGCGTGCCGCTTCGCGTGGAGAAGAGCGTCTGCCAGTGGCTCGACCTCGCGCCGGGCACCGTGGTGGACGTGCCCGTGGCGCACAACGAGGGCAGCTACTACGCGGACGAGACGACGCTCGCCGAGCTCGAGGCCACCGGCCGCGTGGTCGTGCGCTACTGCCGTCCCGACGGCACGGTGGTGCCGGGCGAGACGGCGCCGAACGGCTCGCTCCACGACATCGCGGGCATCTGCAACGAGGCGGGAAACGTCTTCGGGCTCATGCCGCACCCCGAGCGCGTGACCGACGGCGTGAACGGCTCGCGCGTGGGGAGCGCCTTCTTCACGGCCATCGCGAAGAAGGTGGGCGCGAGCGCCTAGCGGACTGCGCCGGACGGCGCGCTCCGCCGCGCGCTTCGCCACGCGCGCTCCCGATCGATTGACCTTGCATACGAGAAACTCGAGGTAGACATGCCAGACGACAAGGCCACCACCCCCGCAATGAAGGTGACGAACGCGCAGGACCTCGCGAGCGAGCACGACCCGGCGCCCGTGGGGATTCCTCAGCTCCTCGACGCCGCCGAGGCGCCGAAGATCGCGCAGGACCTCGGCCTCACGCTCGAGGAATACGAGATGGTGTGCACCTGCCAGGGCCGCGTGCCCTCGCTCACGGAGCTCACGATCTACTCCCTCATGTGGTCTGAGCACTGCGGCTACAAGCACTCGAAGAACGAGCTCAAGAAGTTCCCCACCGAGGGCGCCTGCGTGATGCAGGGCCCGGGCGAGAACGCCGGCGTGATCGGCCTCGGCGACGGCTGGGCACTCTCGTTCAAGGCCGAGAGCCACAACCACCCCTCCGCGATCGAGCCCTACCAAGGCGCGGCGACGGGCGTGGGCGGCATCGTGCGCGACATCTTCGCCATGGGCGCGCGCCCGGTGGCGAGCCTGAACTCGCTTCGCTTCGGCTCGCTCGAAAAGCCGCGCCAGCGCTACCTGCTCGACGGCGCCGTGGCGGGCATCGGGGGCTACGGCAACTGCCTCGGCGTGCCCACGGTGGGCGGCGAGATCTACTTCGACGACTGCTACGAGGGCAACTGCCTCATCGACGTGATGTGCCTCGGGCTCAT
>CANQSI010000072.1 GCA_947626465.1 uncultured Atopobiaceae bacterium | reverse complement strand
ATCCGCGAGGATCTCCTCAAAACCGCCCTCGCCGTCTACATCGACGCCATCGGCCGCCTCATGCTGCTCGAGCTGTAAGTCACACGCTCGCATCAAATGCGTTGACCCGGATGGCAAGGTCTCGGATGCGCGTCTTCGCGCGTCCGAACCTCAAGTCCATCCGGAGAGCTAAAACAGCAGCTCAAGGCCCAAGCCTTGAGCTGCTCGCATATTTGCCATCGCCAATATCGTAAGCGAGGTATATACTAAGTTTAGACGTCGCACGGCATTGGAGGATCCGCATGACCGAGACCGCCACGGCCACGCTCACGAAGTGGGGAAATGGGCAGGGCGTGCTCATTCCCAAGAGGCTCTGCAAGAACCTCGGCATCGAACCAGGGGATAGGCTCGAGATCACGGCAACGGAGGAGTGCATCACCATCCTCCCCATCCGCGAGCGGGCGCAGCGCACGCGGCGCGTCTCGATCGAGGAGCTCTTCGCCGACTACGACGGCACCTATGAGCCCCCGAGCGAATGGCCGACGATCGGCAACGAGATCGATTGGGGCGAGCCCCAGGGCAAGGAGCTCTGGTGATCGTGTATGACCAAGGCGACGTGATCATCGTGAGCTTCGACCCCTCGAAGGGTCATGAACCGAGGAAGAGCCGCCCTGCCGTCGTGGTGAGCACCCTCGCCTTCAACCTGCGCTCATCGCTCACCTACGTGGCGCCCGTCACGTCCGTTCGAAACGGCTATCCGCTCCACGTGCCCATCACGAGCGATTCCGCGGGCGTCGAAGGGGATGTGTGCGTCGAGGCGATCGCGGCGAAGGATTTCTCCGCTCGGCCGACCGAGCTCGTGGGAAGGCTCAGCGTGGAGGACATGAGCGAGGTCCTGAACGTGCTCGCGCCCGTCTTCGGGCTCTGAGGCGCAGCTGAGATAGTGCTCCCCGCCGTCTGCGGATGGGCGGACGCTGCTTGTGTACACCCCACCCGCAAGGGCTATACTAACGTCAAACGTATGAGCATGTGTTCATATATTTGACGGGAGGATGCCATGGGGGATGCTGCGCGGGAGAAGGAGCTCCACCTCGTCGAAGAGGAGGGATCGCCCGAGGAATGGGCCTCCTACCTCGAGGATGACGACGTCATCTACGCCACGACGCAGATCTTCGACGCGCTCGCGGATTACACGCGCTTCCGCATCCTCGGCGCGCTCACCACGAGCGAGCGCTCGGTGGGCGAGCTCCAGCGCCTCTGCGGCGTCACGCAATCCGCCATCTCGCACCAATTGCGCCTCCTTCGCGATCGCGGCCTCGTGACCATGCGGCGCGAGGGCCAGCGCTCCATCTACACGCTCGCCGACGAGCACGTGGCCACGCTCATCGCCGTGGGCCTCGAGCACGCCGGGCACTGGCCGGAGTAGGGGAGGAAGCAGAGATGTCGCCACTCACGCTTGAACGGCCCGCCGCGGATGTCGAGGCCAAGGGTGCCAAGGCGCCTTCAGCACCTGAGCTCCACGAAGGCGCCGCGTGCGCCTGCGAGCTCGACCACGCCCATGAACACGACCACGCCCCCGTGATCGCCCACCACCTCTCCGCCGACCCCGACTTCACCTTCACCGTCACCGGCATCGACTGCCCCTCCTGCGCGAAGAGCGCCGAGAACGCCGTGCGCGTGGCGGATGGCGTCGTCGACGCCTCGCTCGACTACGTCACCTCCACGCTCGCGGTTCTCGCCGCGCCCGACGCCGATGCCACGCACGTGGAGAAGGCTGTGCTCGATACGGTGCGCTCCTGTGGCCTCGACCTCGACCTTCCCGAGGCGGAGCTCGAGCGCCTCGACGCCACTCGCAGTTGGTGGAGCGAGCACCGCGAGGTGCTCCTCATGGCCATCTCCGGCATCGGCATCGCCATCGGCCTCGTCTGCGAGTTCGCCGCTGGCGCGCTCGTTCCCTCCGTCGCCATCTACACCGTTGCTGCGCTCGCAGGACTCGTCTTCGTGGCGCCGATGGCCTTCGCCGCGCTCGGGCGCCGCACCGCCGACATGAACGTCCTCATGGGCATCGCCGTCGCAGGCGCGCTCGTGATGGGGTTCTACGAGCTCAGCGCCGGTATGGACGCGCTCGACACCTTCCGCGACGCGGCGATCGTCATCTTCCTCGACCAAATCGGCGAGTGGCTCGAGGGGTGGTCGATGCGCAAGACGCGCGGCTCGATCGAGAACCTCATGGCCCTTGCGCCCGAGATCGCCCACGTGGTGGAGGGCGACGCCACGCACGACGTCGCGCTCGACGACGTGGAGGAGGGCTGGGTCGTCCGCGTGCTTCCGGGCGAGCGGGTGCCGCTCGACGGGGTCATCCTCGAGGGCGATTCCGCGCTCGACGAATCCCCGGTGACGGGCGAATCGGTGCCGCTTGACAAGGGGCCCGGCGACGCGGTCTTCGGTGGCACGCTGAACACTGCGGGCACGCTCACCGTGCGCGTGACCGACGACGCCGACTGCGGCACGCTCGCGCGCATCGTGAACCTCGTGCAGGGCGCTCAGGCCGAGCGCGCGCCCTACGAATCCTTCGTCGACCGCTTCGCCGCCGTCTACACGCCCATCGTCGTGGTTGCCGCGCTCGTGGTGGGGCTCGCGGTGCCGCTCGCGCTCATGCTCTTCGGCCAGTCGGTGGACTGGCTCGCCTGGGTGTGGCGCGCGCTCACGCTCCTCGTGATCGCCTGCCCGTGCGCGCTCGTGATCTCCACGCCGGTCTCCTTCGTCTCCGCCATCACCCGCGCGGCGAAGATCGGCGTGCTCGTGAAGGGTGGCGCCTACCTCGACATCGCCTCCAAGGTGGATGCGGTGGCCTTCGACAAGACCGGCACCGTCACCGAGGGAAGGCCCTCGGTGGAGCGCGTCGCGTGCGCGCCGGGCGTGCCCGAGGCTGAGGTGCTCGCCGCCGCAGCGGCGCTCGAGGCGAACTCCACGCATCCGCTCGCGGTGGCGGTGGTGGCTGCCGCCGAGGCGGTAGGCGTGGCAGGCGCGCTCAAGGCCGAGGGCGTGCGCGAGGTTGCGGGCCACGGCATGGAGGGCGAGGCGCTCGGCAAGGCCATTCGCGTGGGCAAGCCCTCCTTCGTGCGCGAGGCGCTCGGTGAGCTTCCGCCCTTCGCGAACGAGGCGATCGCCGAGATAGAGGACGCCGGCGGGACTGCGCTCGGTGTCGTCTCTGGGGAGGGAAGCGAGGCGCGCATCCTCGGCGTGCTAGGGCTTCGCGACGTCGTGCGCGAATCGAGCGCCGTCGCGATCTCGCACCTCTCGCATGCGGGCGTGCGGCAGACGGTCATGCTCACGGGCGACAACGCGCGTGCGGCGAGCGCCGTGGCGGCCTCGCTCGGCATCACGACCGTGCGCGCCCAGCTCCTGCCCGACGACAAGCTCGCGGCCATCAAGGCGCTCAAGCGGGAAGGCCGCACCGTGGCCATGGTAGGCGACGGCATCAACGACGCGCCCGCACTCGCCGAGGCGAACCTCGGCATCACGATGGGCGCGGCCGCGTCCGACACCGCGCTCGAGGTGGCCGACGTCGCGCTCCTCGCGGGCGACCTCTCCGCGCTGCCCTCGTTCCTCGAGCTCTCGAAACGCACGCTGCGCGTGGTGCGCGAGAACATCGCCTTCGCCATCATCGTGAAGTTCGCCGTGATGGTCCTCGCGATCCTCGGCCTCGCCGGCATGGGCGCCGCCATCTTCGCCGACACCGGCGTCGCGCTGCTGGTAATCCTCAACGGCATGCGGCTGATGGTCACGAGGCTGAAGGGCTGATCTTTTACCCGTTCGGCTCAGCAAAACAGAGCCCCTACCTCGCGCGTTGCGCGAAGTAGGGGCGATTCTGCGCTCCAGTCGAAGAAGGTCAGTTGCCCCGCAAGACAGTAGGGACGGACCTTTTGTCTTGCGGCAAGCCGTCTACCTGCGGCTTTTCCAAGACAAAAGGTCCGTCCCTTTCGTCTTGCGACGTTTTCGCTGCTAGAGAGGCCGCGCGCAAGACAAAAGGTCCGTCCCTTTCGTCTTGCATTTTCGTATGTGGGCCGGTGCAGAATTTACTAAACGCGGCTGCGGCGTGGGGGTGCCGAGGATCGCGCTGTACAACACCGGTAATCCCCTCGACGAAAGGAATCCCATGGGTCTCTTCGACAAGTTCAAGAAGCCGTCCAAGCCCGAGCCGATCGCCTGCACGCCGGCTCCCAAGACCGTGCTCGCGCCCGTCGATGGCCAGGCCGTCGCGCTTTCCGAGGCCCCCGATCCCGT
>CANQSI010000071.1 GCA_947626465.1 uncultured Atopobiaceae bacterium | reverse complement strand
ACCATCTGGAACACGTTCTTCCGCCTGATCCTCACGCCCGCCGTCATCCTGGCCGCCGGCCTCATCTTCGGCATGGCCTCCGACGGCGACAAGCTCGGCATGCTGATCATGGCCGTCGCCCTGCCGCCTGCCTTCTCAGGCATCATCATCTCCGCGAGATACAACATCTACGTCCAAGAAGGGGCGAGCTCGGTGGCCGTGTCCACCGCAGGCTTCGCGGTCACGTCGATCCTCTGGATCTGGCTCGTCCCGATCTTCCAGGCGATGTTCGCGCACTAAGCGCATCGCAGCCTTCGCACTACTCGGGGGCGCCGCTTCGGCGGCGCCCCTCGGGCGTTCTATCGCCGCCGACGCTCGCGGGTTTTTGGGTTTGAGTTATCGAGGGGAGGAGCCATGGCACAGAGCACGATCGACGTGGGGCAGATGGTGCGCCACGTGCTCTTCGCCCTCGTGATGGGCGCCGTGGGGGCGGGAGCCTCGATCACGCTCTGCATCTGCGTGGACTTCTCGCTGAACCTCTTCTACGCCCACCCTTGGCTCGCCGTCGCCCTCCCCGCCACCGGCGCGCTCTCGCTCGTGCTCTACCGCGCCCTCGACCTCGACTACGACCTCACCACCCACAAGGTGATCCACTACCTGCGCGCGAACCAGGAGATCTCCCCCAAGCTCACCCCCGGCATCCTCTTCGGCACCTGCCTCTCCGTGCTCGGCGGCGCCTCCGTGGGCAAGGAGGCCGGCGCGCTCCAGATGGGCGCCTCGCTTGGCAACCTCGTCGCGCGCCCCTTCCACCTCTCGCAGGTGCTCAAGCTCGAGAAGAAGCACGATCTCTTTGGCTACACCGCCGCCACGGGCATGGCGGCCACCTTCTCCGCGCTCTTCTTCTCCCCCCTCGGCGCGACCTTCCTCGTGCTCGAGCTTTGCCGCTACCGCCGTGGCATCACGCGCCACGCGCTCACGATCCTCCTCGCGAGCTTCGTGGGCTGCGCCATCGCCTATCCCTTCCACATCGGCGACATCCTCCCTACGGTGGCCATCCCCTCGCTCGCCTGGCCCTACGTGGGAAAGAGCCTCATCGTGGGCGTGGCGTGCGCGCTCGTCGGCGCCGTCTACGCGTTTTGCATCGACTGGCTCCAGCGCCACACCATCGCCATCAAGAAGAACTACTACCTCTGGGTGGTCGTGGGCGGCATCATCATCGCCGCGCTCATGCTCGGCTTCGGCTGGACCAACTACGGCGGCGCCGGCGCGCCCCTCATCAAGATCTCGCTTGAGAACCAGGAGCCGAGCTGGGGCTTTGCCATCAAGGGCCTGCTCACGGTCCTCGCGCTCGGCCTGTGGTTTCGCGGCGGCGAGATCATGCCGACCCTCACCACGGGCGCCCTGCTCGGCGCCGCCTGCTGCGTGATGACGGGCACCGACGCGGGCTTCTCGTCCGCCCTCGGCATCATGGCGTTCTTCACCGCCGTCATCCGCGCACCGCTCGCATCCTTCTTCATGGGCTGCGAGATCTTCGGCTGGGCCATGGCGCCCTACTTCGCCATCGCCGTCATCGTGGCCTACTCAATCGGCGGCGACATGGGCATCTACGGCCTCGGCGTCTCCGCCTCCATCGAGCGCGTGGGCACGCACCTCCAGCAGCGCCTCGGCCAGCTCCCCGGCGGCATCATCGTCGCCCACGCCCCCGAGATCTTCCAGCCTCTCGAGGAGCGCCACCCCCTCGAGGACCTCACCTCCGAGGTGCGCGAGAACGACCACAACCAGCTGAGCGAGGCGCAGGCCAAAGAAGCGCTCGACAAGGCCTCCGCCCTCGAGCGACGCCTCTACCGCATCCACGAGGGCCTCCGCGCCGTGGAAGAAGCGCTCGAAGAGAGCGACAACACGACTCCCCCCGCCACGAAGCTTCCCGGCGCTAAGTAGTCGACGCTGCGAGACGCTGAATGCACCGTTGTTGAAGCAAGGACTTGCGAGGGCGGGGAGGACATAGTCCCCGGAGCCCTGTGAGAGCCGTGGTGAGAAGGCCCTTTTTCTCGGACCGGAGGAGTGGTCCGCCGGAGCCAAAGCCCGTATGCCAATGTGAGGTGTGTCACCCGAGAAAAAGGGCTGGTGAAAGCCGGATAGCCGCACGAGCGGGAGCCGGGCTCCGGGGACTATGCCCTCCCCCCGACCCAGGAATGGGAGCCGAACTGACGTCTGGCTCGTAGCTCGCTCGTCGGTTGTGGGGTAAGCCAATTCTTCAGAATGAAGCCCGGTTCCCCGTTTTGCTTTTGGAACTCCGGTCTCTCGTTCTTTCGAATGTGAGACTGCAACCTAGCGGGAAGGGCCTCGTCCTCGCGGTGGGGCCTCAGAGATCGAGCACGGTCGGGGAACCGGGCATTCATTGGCAAAGCATATCCTAATTGTTCCCCTTTGTGTTGCGGCGATGCAGGCCGTTGAACATATCCCGAGCGGCAACGGGGCCCTGCTCAAGGACGGCGATCGCCGCATCGGCCGCATGGGCGACGGTGACGTCGTGATCCTCGCTCGCTTCGCCCTTCATCTGCTTGAGCACGAAGTCCACGGGATCCATGCGTCCCGGCGGGCGGCCGATCCCCACGCGCACACGCACGAAGTCTCTGCTCTGGAGCTTGTCGATGATGGAGCGCAGGCCGTTATGGCCGCCATGCCCTCCGCCGACCTTCACCCGCACGTCGCCATCGTCGATGTCGAGCTCGTCGTGGATGACGAGGATTTCCTCTGGTGAGAGCCCCATTTCGCGCGCGAGCTTGGAGACAGGGCCGCCGCTCGAGTTCATGAAGGATTGCGGCTTAGCGAGCACGATCTTTCGGCCAGCGAGCGTGGCGAGGCCCATCTCGGAGCCAAGGTGGTGCTTCCAATAGGAGACGCCGCCCTCCTCGGCGAGGCGATCCACCACGTGGAATCCGGCGTTATGGCGCGTGCGGTCGTACTCCTCGCCGGGGTTTCCGAGCCCGACGACGAGCATGATGGGGGCGGGCGTCGCCGCCCCCCTCGCCTCGCGATCCTCGCGCTCCCCAGCCACGGAAACTCCTAGAGGTTGAGGTCGGCGCCGAACATCGCCGAGACGGGGATCTCGTCGTAGACACGGCGTATGGCCTCGGCGAACTCCTCGGCAACGGAGATCTGCTTGATCTTCGTGTCCGGCGCCTCGAGGACCGCAGGATCAAGCGGCACGGCGTCCGTGACCACGCACTCCATGATGGGGGCCGCCTGGAGGCGCTCGATTGCCGGGCCGGAGAAGATGCCGTGGGTGGAGCACACGTAGATGTCGCCCGCGCCGAGCTTCTTCAGCTCCTTGATACCGGCCACGAGGGTGCCGCCCGTGTCGATCATGTCGTCGTTCACGATGCACGTCTTGCCGGCGATCTCGCCGATGATGCCCGTGACCTCGGCCATGTTGTGCTTGGGGCGACCCTTATGGGCGATGGCGAGGGAGCAGCCGAGCATGTCGGAGAGCTTCTTCGCCGCCTTGGCGCGGCCCACGTCCGGCGACACCACGCAGAGGGTCTCGGGGCCGAGGTCCTTCTGGCGGTAGTAGGAGGCGAAGAGCGGGAGCGCCGTCAACTGGTTCACGGGCTTGTCGAAGAAGCCCTGGATCGTGTTCGTGTGGAGGTCGAGGGTGATCACCTTGTCCACGCCCGCCGTTTCGAGCAGGTTCGCCACGAGGCGCGCGGTGATGGGCTCGCGGGGAGCGGCCTTGCGATCCTGGCGCGCGTAGCCGTAGTGCGGGATCACCGCGCAGAAGCTCCGGCAGCTCCCGCGCTTGGCCGCATCGCAGGCGATGAGCAGCTCCATGAACATGTCGTTCACATTCTGGCCCACGATGGACTGGATGAAGAACACGTCGGTGCCGCGCACCGTCTGGTCGTAGCGCGCGTAGATCTCGCCGTTCGCGAAGGTCTCGAGCGCGAGGCCCGAAAGGTCGACTCCGAGCGCCGTGGCGATGCGCTGGGCGAGCACGGGGTTCGAACGGCCGCTGAAGAGCTGGAAGCGCTTCTCCATGGTCTTCGGGCTGTTGAGGTCGCGATTCATGTGCCAAGCCTTTCTCAAGGAGGAGGAGGGGAAGAAGTGCCTGGTGCTCAGCGTTCGTCGCCTTCCGCTTTGCGTGCGGCGCGCTTCTCGGTGTAGCCCTCGATGATTCGCTGCTCGGAGCGTTCGATGCCGAGCGCGCCCGCGGGCACGTCCTTCGTGATGCAGCTCGCCGCGCCCGTGATGGCGCCGTCGCCGATCGAAACCGGCGCCACCATCATGGTGTCCGAGCCGATGAACACGTCGTTGCCGATGGTGGTGCGGTGCTTCTTCGAGCCGTCGTAGTTGCACGTGACAGACGCCGCGCCGATGTTCACGCCGGAGCCCATCGTGGTGTCGCCGATGTAGGAGAGGTGCGGCACCTTCGAGCCCTC
>CANQSI010000070.1 GCA_947626465.1 uncultured Atopobiaceae bacterium | reverse complement strand
GTGCCGTCGTGGTGGAAGACGATCACGTCCGCCGCGTCCACGAAGGGAAGCCCGAGGTACTCGGCCATGAGGTGCGCTGTGAACCACTCGCCCCTCGACACGATGTATTCCTCGGAATCGCTTCCGATGTGGCTCGCGAACTCGGCGAACTTCTCGGCCACGGGGAAGGCGAGGCCGAGGCCGTCCTTGATGGCGAGGAAGCGCTCCTCCACGTCCTTCAGGAGGTCCGTGGCGTCCACGTGGTAGGCGCGGTGGGCGCACACGAGGTAGAGGAGGTCCGTCACCTTGTTGTCGTCGGGAAAGCGCCTGCCTGCGGCCGACACCACCACGAAGCGCCGTGCGCTATCGGCGCGGATGATCTCCTTGATCTTCTTGAACTGCTCGGCCGTGGCCACCGACGAGCCGCCGAACTTCGTGATCTTGAGCATGGAACCTCCGGGTCGTGCGCGCACCGAGGTGCGACTAGACGAGCGTTTCGAGCGATGCTGCGGCCTCCGCCGAGAAGCTCGCGGCAAACGTGGTGGGGTCGACATCCGCAGCCGCGCGATAGAGCGCGCCCGCGTGCACGGGGTCTTCGCCAAAGACGAGGTAGAGGGGCTTGCCCGCGGCGTCCGCGCCCAAAAGCGCCCGCGCGCCCGCAGGCGCCGGGGCATCCGTGGCGAAGAGGTAGGCGGCCCCGAGGAGCGAGGGATCCCACTCGAGCGTCTCCTCCGTGGCATAGCGCGGCTTCTCCCCCGCCGCCACGTCGAGGAGGTCCTGCACGATGGCGTTGCCCGTGGGAAGCGCACCCGCACCTTGGCCGAAGAACTTGAGCTCGCCCACCGTCTGCCCCACGAGCGTGGCGAGGTTGAAGTTCGTGGGCACGTGCGCCTCTTCGCTCGCACGCGAGATCACCACCGGCTCCACGCACACGGCATAGCGCCCGCTATCCTTGCGCGCCCGCATGAGCAGCCGCACGCTCCAGCCCCTCGCCTCGAGGGCGTCGAGGATCGGCTTCGTGAGGTGGCGAATGCCGAGCACGGGGATATCGCGGCGGCAAAGCGAGCCGAAGGCCACGGTCGAGGAGATAATGGCCTTGTTCGCCACGTCGATGCCGTCGATGTCGGCTGAAGGATCGGCCTCGGCGTATCCCAGCTCCTGCGCCTCGGCGAGCGCCTCCTCGAAGCCCTTGCTGCTGCGCTCCATGGAATCGATGAGGTAGTTCGAGGTGCCGTTCAGGATGCCCGAGAGCTGCTCGACCTCGTCCACGCGCCGCGCCTTCTCGATGCTCGCGATCCACGGCACGCCGCCGCCCGAGGTGGCCTCGATCTTGAACGCCACGTCGTGCTTTGCCGCGAGCTCCATGAACTCCGCGAAGTGGGCCGCCACCACGGCCTTATTGGCCGTGACGACGCTCTTTCCCGCCTCGAGCGCGCGCACGAGGAAGCCGTGCGCCGGCTCGATGCCGCCCATGGCCTCTACCACGCACTCGATCGAGGGGTCGGAGAGGATGTCTTCCACGTCGTGCGTCACGAGGGGATCGTCGAGCTCGCCTGGCAGCGTGAGGATGCGGCCCACCTCGAGCTCCGGCACGCGCGTCCGGCAAATCCTGAGTACGCCGCCGCCCACCGTTCCGCAGCCCAAAAGCGCAATCTTCATGCATCCTCCTGCCCACCACTTCAAAGCCCCAAGTCTAGCGCCTTGCACGCGCAAGCCGCTTTGCCGCCACGTTGCAGATTGCGCCTCCCCTTCCGCCGCGCAGCCGCCTCCGCTTCCGCCGCGCAGCACCACTCTCCTTACGCCGCGTGGGTTTCCCAAAGACTTACGCCGCGTGGGTCCCGCTCTCCTTACGCCGCGTCCCAAAGGACTCCCAAAGACTTACGCCGCGTAGCCACTTTTTCGGTGCGCAACCTGAGGTAGCTACGAGCTTGCAAATGGCATTCCGTCCGAACCGCCGCACCGAAAAAGTGGCTACGCGGCGGAAAGGGATGGGGGGACGTGGCTACGCGGCGTATATGGCTGGGAAGGGATGCCGCAGAGAACCGTTACTTCGCATTCATAGTCGGCCACTAGAATGGGGTTCCCCATTGAAAGGAGCGGCATGGCTGGCAACTATCACAGCACGCGTGGCATGGACGACGTCGTCGACGCGAAGGCGGCGATCCTCGAGGGCCTCGCGAAAGACGGCGGCCTTTTCGTGAGCGACGAGGTGCTCGAGGAGAGGCTCGACCTCGACGCACTCGGCCTCGAGGCGAGCTCGACGGTGGACTATCTCACGCACGCGCGCCAGGTGCTCTCCCTCCTCATACCGGCCTACACGCCTGAGGAGATCTATCGCGCGGTTGCCGCCGCCTACGGAGAGAGCTTCTCCGACCCCGCGATCACGCCGCTCACGCCCTTCGGCGACGATTGGCGCCTCGAGCTTTTCCATGGCCCCACCTGCGCCTTCAAGGACGTCGCGCTCCAGATGCTCCCGCGCTTGGTGGAGATCGCGCTCGCCACGAGCGCCGCCGCCCGCGAGGGTGAGCGCGTACTCATCCTCACGGCCACCTCGGGCGACACCGGAAAGGCGGCGCTCGCGGGCTTCGCCGACGTGGATCGCACGGGGATCGTCGTCTTCTATCCAGAGGGCCTCGTGAGCGACGTGCAGCGCCTGCAGATGGTCACGCAGCCAGGCAAGAACGTGGGCGTCACGGCGATTGCCGGCACCTTCGACGACTCGCAGACGGCGGTGAAGCGGGTCTTTGCCGATCGCGCGCTCGAGGCGCGCCTCGCCGCGCGCGGCATCGTGCTCTCGAGCGCGAACTCCATCAACGTCGGGCGCCTCGTGCCGCAGGTGGTCTACTACGTGGACGCGTGGTGCCAGCTCGTGCGCGCGGGGAAGATCGAGCGCACCGAGGCCGTGGACTTCTTCGTGCCCACGGGAAACTTCGGCGACATCCTCGCCGGCTACCTCGCAAAGCGCCTCGGCCTTCCCGTGGGACGCCTCTGCATCTGCTCGAACGCGAACGACGTGCTCGTGGACTTCCTCGCCACCGGCGTCTACGACCGCCGCCGCGAGTTCAAGAAGTCGATCTCGCCCTCGATGGACATCCTCGTGTCGTCGAACCTCGAGCGCCTGCTCTACTTTGAGAGCGACGGCGACTGCGAGCTCGTGGCGCGCCTCATGGCCGATCTCGCGGAAAAGGGCTGCTACACGGTGCCGGAGCGCGTGATGGCACGCATCCGCGAGACCTTCACCGCGGGCCGCGCGGACGACGACGCCACGCGCGCCGCCATCAAGCGCGCCTGGGAGGAAGACGGCATCCTTATCGACCCCCACACTGGCGTGGGCGCGAGCGTGCTCGCCGCGAGCGAGCCCGAGGGCCGCGCGCGCGTGCTCCTCTCCACCGCCTCGCCCTTCAAGTTCCCGGCGGACGTCCTTCGCGCCCTCGGCGCGCCGGAGGAGCGATCGGGCTTTGCCGCGATGGACGCCCTCGCGCGCCTCACCGGCCAAGAGCCGCCCGCGCAGCTCGCCGCCCTGATAGACGCGCCGGTGCGCTTCGATGGCACCATCGCGCCGGACGACGCCGTCTCCTTCGTGGAGGCCGAGGCGGAAAGGCTCCTCTCATGAGCACGGCGAAGCTCCCCCGCCCCATCACGGTCGAAGTGCCCGCCACCACGGCGAACATGGGCGTGGGCTTCGATGTGCTCGGCCTCGCGCTCTCGCTCGAGAACCGCTTTCGCCTCTCCCCCGCCGAGACGCTCACCATCACCGGCTGCGACGAGCGCTTCTGCTCAGATGACAACCTCGTGTGGACGAGCTACCAGAAGACGTGCGAGCTCTGCGGCTACGACGCCGCGCCCATCGCCATCGAGATCGACGCGGACATCCCGCTTTCGGGCGGCCTCGGCTCGAGCTCGACGTGCATCATCGCGGGCGTGGCCGCGGGACTGCTCGCCTCGGGGCAGGACGTGAACCCCACGCGCGTGATCGAGATCGCGAACGCCATCGAGGGCCACCCCGACAACGTGGTGCCCGCGGTGCTCGGCAACCTCGCGAGCTCCTGCACCACCGACGACGAGGAGCTCATCCTCGTCTCCTGGCCGGTGGACGAGCGCTGGCGCTATGCGCTCCTCTGCCCGCCCTACGAGGTGCGCACGGACAAGGCCCGCATGGTGCTTCCCAAGGAGGTGCCGCATCGCGTGGTGGAGTGGCAATCGAGCCGCTGCCTCGCACTCGTGCGCGCGCTCGGCGAGGGCGATGGCGAGCTCATGGGCGCCATCCTCACCGACCGCATCCACGAGCCCTTCCGAAAGCAGCTCATCCCCGACCACGACCGTGCGAAGAAGCTCGCGCTCGATGCCGGCGCCTCGGGATTCTGGATCAGCGGGTCGGGCTCGGCGCTCCTCGCGGCATGCCTCTCCGACGAGGTGGCGGAGGCAGTATCCGCGGCGTGGGAGAAGGAATTCCCCACCTACGAGCGATTCATCCTCGAAACCGACCCCGACGGCTTC
>CANQSI010000069.1 GCA_947626465.1 uncultured Atopobiaceae bacterium | reverse complement strand
AACAAGGAGCCGCTCGAGTACATCGTCAAGGCCGTCGAGAAGGCCGGCTTCGTCCCGGGCAAGGACTTCATGATCGCCATGGATCCCGCCACCTCCGAGTGCTACAACAAGGAAACCGGGATGTATGAGCTCAAGGGCGAGGGCCGCACCCTCTCCAACGAGCAGATGATCGAGTACTGGGAAGAGCTCGTGAACGAGTTCCCGATCATCTCCATCGAGGACGCGCTCGACCAGGAAGACTGGGACGGCTGGGTGAAGCTCACCAAGGCCATCGGCGACCGCGTGCAGCTCGTGGGCGACGACCTCTTCGTCACCAACTCCAAGCGCCTCGCCAAGGGCATCGAGCTCGGCGCCGCGAACGCCATCCTCATCAAGGTGAACCAGATCGGCTCCCTCACCGAGACCCTCGAGGCCATGGAGCTCGCCACCAAGAACGGCTATGCGTGCATCGTCTCCCACCGCTCCGGCGAGACCGAGGACTCCACCATCGCTGACATCGCCGTGGCCACGAATGCCGGCCAGATCAAGTCCGGCGCGCCCGCCCGCACCGACCGCGTGGCGAAGTACAACCAGCTCCTCCGCATCGAGGACGAGCTCGGCGACGCCTCCACCTACGCCGGCATGGACGCCTTCCGCGTGAAGAGGGCCTAGTACCCCGACGGCTCGCAAGAGCCCAAAAGCACGACAAAAAAGCCCCCGGCCTTTACGGCCGGGGGCTTTTCCTTATCGGCTAAAGAGCGTGCCAGGAAGTCCCTTCGAATCGCCAGCCGGTGGGGGTGAGGGTGTCCACCTCGGCCTTCGAGGTGGTCCAGAGGTGGCTGCCTGCGCCGCCGGCGGCCGTCATATAGGGGTTCCAGAGGCGATAGACGGGCACGCTGCTCGTCTTGGGCGCCCAGAACGCCACGCCGTCGGACACCCATCCGTTGGGATCGGGCGCCATGAGGGCCGCAGCCTCGTCGAGGGATGCGGTGTAGAAGTGGTCGCCGTTATAGCGGTTGTAGAGGCGATAGACCGCTTCGCGCTCGCTGTCCTCGGCCCAAGGATCGTCGGGGTTGTCGGTGTCGCTGTACTCGGTGAAGACCGGGCCCTCGAACGTCCAGCCGTAGCCCTTGAGCGACTGGGCCTCGTTGATGTCGATGGTGAAGAGGTGCTCGCCGCTCCAGCGGTTGTAGAGCCTGTAGACCGTGGCCTCACCCTCCACGAGGTTGATGCGCCCTTGGCCCGCGGGATTGGAGTACATGCTCCCGATGGTGCCATCGAGCTCATCCTGCAGGTAGGAGACGAGCGCGTCGGAGTCGAGCCCGGCGTCCGCGCGAAGGTACGTGCAGTCTTCGAACATCGTGTAGTCGCCCGTGAGCAGAAGCGGGATGGTGGCGAGCTGGTAGGTCTCGTTGGGATCGAGCGCCTCGCCCGTGGAGAGCTTCACGTCGCTCACGCGGCGCGTGAAGAGCGGGTTCACCGACTGGAAGCCGCCATCGGCGTTCTCGATCACGGGGCTTTGGATGGCGATGTTCGCGGTGAAGGTGAGGCCGGACACCTGCAGGAAGGAGCCGGTGCTCTCCGTCTCGTCGTCCATTGCGGGCGTGAGGTTGCGCACGCTGTACTCGAGCGCGTCGAGGATGTCTTGCCCCGAAACCTCCACGAGCTGGAGCGAGTTTGCATAGGGGTTGATGGAGATGAAGTCCGCATAGGTCATCGAACCCGCGGCCTTGCCAAACGTGCCATCGGAGAGCTCGGCAATCCAGTCCTGCGTGTTGCCACGCACGCCGCCACCGTTGATGAAGGCCACGTCGGCGTCGAGATAGGCGCGATAGGCATCCGCCACGTAGTCGCCGAGGTTCGTCTCGCGCATGCGTGCGACCCACCACCAAGGCTTGCCCTCGTCGTTGGCGCTGAAGAGGCAGAGCCCCACTTGCGAGGTGCCCACGGTTTGGCCGAGCTCGTCGTCGACGGCGGCTTGCTTGGCCGCAACCGCCTGCGCGACGGTGGCGTCTTGGTCCACCGGGGCGGAGAGATCGGCGGCCACGACGACCGAGCTCTTCACGTCTTCGGGGCCGGGGTCTTCGTCGGGGGTGATGGTCATCTGGCCATAGGCTTGGAACTGCGTGCCGCACTGCGCGACGGGGATCATCTCGCCGTCCTTGTTCGGCAGCGTGACGTTGTAGATCTCATGCGTGTGGCCGTCGATCACGCCGTCGATGCCGGTCGTGTTCGCCACCACGGCAGTCGAGGTGTAGCACGCCGGCACGGTCGAAGACGCGTCCTTGCCGAGGTGCGCGATGGCGATCACGTACTCCGCGCCGGCCGCCTTGGCGGCGTCGACGCTCTTCTGCACCTGGCTATAGAGCGCTTGGCCGTTGTCCTCGCCGTAGAAGCTCCAGATGGTCTTGCCCGAGGCGTCCTGGAAGATGGTGGGCGCTTCGGAGGTGAGTGTCGTGGGGGTCGTGATACCCACGTAGGCCACGTCCACCTCATTGCCGTCGACCATGTAGGTCTTCATCTCGTAGGCGTCGAAGAGCGGCGTGTTCGTCTCGGTGTTCACCACGTTGCAGGACACGTACGGATACTCCGCGGACTTCGCGAGCGTCTGCAGCTGCGGGATGCCGTAGTCGAACTCATGGTTTCCGGGAACGGCGAGGTCGTAGGCCGCGGTGTTCATGATGTCCACGAGGTCCGCGCCCTTGGAAATCGTGCCGATGGGCTGGCCCTGGATCGCGTCGCCCGCGTCCACGAGGGTCACGTTGTTCGCGCCGAAGGTGGTCTGGGCGTTGATTGCCGCCTGCGCGATGCCGGCGTAGCCGATGGCTTTGGCACCGGTGTTGAGCCCTGCGCAGTGGACGTCGTTCGAGTGGATGATCGCGATGCCCGTGTTTGCCTCATCGGCGCGTGCGACCACGGGCGTGAGCCCCACGAGCAGTGCCGCAAGCGCCGTTGCCGCGAGGACGAAGATAGAGCGACGGTGTTTCATTCGCATACCTGCGCTTCCCACGTATCTCTCTCAGAGCCGCCCCCATAAGGCGGCGAGGCGCTCCCTACGATACCGCGGGACCCCCACAACAATTACGGACAATCGCAAGCGCCCTCGGTCATGCCACCACAAGCTCCGCTCATACCACGTCGGCTACGCGAAGGCGAAGCCCGAGCAAAGGACGATGAGACCCACGAGCACGCCGACGCCGAAGAGGGTGGCGGTGATGGCGAGGTTTTGACCTGCGTGGCGGTTCGCGCGGAAGAGCACGAGGAGCGCCACGCCGGTGCCGGAGAGAAGGCCCGCGATGAGCGCGCTCGACGCGAGCGTGCCCTCGAGGAAGAGCTCGGAGATGATGACGGAACCGCCGCAGTTGGGGATGAGGCCCACGAGCGCGGCCACGAAGATCGCCGAGATGGGGTTTTGGGCGAAGAACGCGGCGATGACGTCGTGGCCCACCGCCTCGAGCACGAGGTCGATGCCCCAGGTGACGAGGAAGATGAAGATCGTCACCTTCACGGTGTGGAAGAGCGCCGACGTGACGATGACGCGGAGCGCGGAGCCATGGGCGTGCGCATGCTCGTGCGCATGGGCATGCGGAGCGGCAGGTCCATGCGTGTGCGACGCGCCCTCGCACGCATCGCAGCGCTCCTCGCACGCCTCGTCCTCGCACTCCGCGCAGTGGCAGCCCTCGCGCTCGCAGAAGTCGCGGATCGCCGGGGCCTCGGGAGCGCCGCGCCAGACGCGCATCGCGAGATCCACGAGGAAACCCGCCGCCATCGCCACCACCACCTTCACGAGGAAGATCTCGGCGATGAGCGAGACGGGCGCACCCTGCGCCACGAAGACCGGGAGCATCTCGTCGGAGGTGGAGAGCATGACGGCGAGCAGCGTCCCCACCGTGACCACGCGCACGGAGTAGAGCGTGGCCGCCATCGCCGAGAAGCCGCACTGCGGCACGATGCCGAGGACGGCGCCCACGACGGGCCCCGCGACACCGGCGCGGCGGATGAGCCGCTCGGAGGCGCCGAGCCCGGCGTGCTCGATGGCCTCCATCACGAGGTAGGTGGCGAAGAGGAAGGGGACGAGCGCGACGGTGTCGAGCACCGCGTCCCAAAGGCCCTCGAGAAAGACGCCCATCATCCACGCTCCCATGGGCAGAGGAGCCCCGGCTCGTAGCGCACCGCTTGGAAGGTGAGGCCCTTGGCGGGCGCCGTGGGGCCGGCGGCGCGCCGATCGCGGGCGGCGAGCGCCTCGGCGAGCCATTCCGGCTCGCGCGCACCCTCGCCGATGAGCGCGAGCGATCCGACGATGCTTCGCACCATCGTGTGAAGAAACGAGCTCGCCGCGATGTCGATGGCGATCACGCGCTCCCCCATCTCGTGCGTTCGCTGCACGCGTACCGAATGCACGTTGCGCATCGTGGGCTTGCCCTCGGCGGAGGAGGCGCGGCAAAAGCTCTTGAAGTCCTGCTCTCCGAGGAGCACGGGCGCGGCGGCGGCCATCGCGTCCACGTCGAGCG
>CANQSI010000068.1 GCA_947626465.1 uncultured Atopobiaceae bacterium | reverse complement strand
GACGAGGGCGCGGCCGAGGGAGATGAGGGAGAAGGTGCGCTCGGCGGCGAGGCGGAGGTTGCGGGCGGCGTGGGCGAGCGCGGCGTCGGCGCCGGGCTCGATCACGCAGGGCACGAGGGCGGAAAGCCCGAGGTCGAGAAGGACACTCGCACCTTCGTCCATGGCGCCCACGATGGCCACGCAGGGCACCTTCGCCACGTTGCAGCGCTCGAGCACGCCGGCCACCACCTTGCCGTGGAGGGTCTGTGCGTCGGCGTGGCCCTCGCCCGTAACCACGAGGTCTGCCGTGGCGAGATAGTCCTCGAAGTCGAGGAGGTCGAGCACGCCGTCGATGCCGCGCGTGAGCGTGCAGTCGAAGAGCGCAAGGCACGCAAAGCCGAGGCCTCCCGCGGCGCCCGCGCCGGGCGAGCACGCCACGTCGCGGCCAGTCGCCGCAGCCATCGCCTGCGCGTAGATGGCCATGCCCGCCTCAAGCTCCTCGAGCACCTCGGGCGTAGCGCCCTTCTGCGCGCCGAAGGTGAAGGTGGCCCCGTCGGGCCCGAGGAGCGGATTGTCCACGTCCGAGAGGATGGTGATGGTGCACTCCGCAAGGCGAGGATCGAGCCCCGAGAGGTCCGCCTCGGCCACGCGCGAAAGGGCCGCGCCCGAAGGCCGGAGCTCTTCCCCTTCCGCATCGAGGAAGCGTGCGCCGAGGGCCGAGGCGAAGCCCATGCCGCCGTCGTTGGTGGCAGAGCCGCCGAGCGCGATCGAGATCTCGCGGCAATCGGCGTCGAGTGCGGCGAGGATGAGCTCGCCCGTGCCAGAGGTGGAGGCCGCACGCGGGTTCGGCGCGCCCGTGAGCTTGGCGAGCCCGGAGGCCTCCGCCATCTCGATGAATGCACGACCCGAGGAATCCTTTGCCCAACGCGCCGCCACCGGCTCGCCAAGCGGGCCCGCCACCGAGGCCTCGAGGAGCTCGAGCCCCTCTCCTGCCTTCGCAAGCGCCTCGAGCGCGCCGTCTCCCCCGTCCGTGAGGGGAAGCGCGATGGCCTCGACGTCCTCGGCCGAGCCCTCGGCGGCACGCGCTATGATCTCCGCCGCCTGCGGAGCCGAGAGCGTTCCCTTGAAGGAATCGGGGCAGACGAGGACGCGCACTATTCGCCCTTTTTGATGGGCGCGTAGAACGTGGCGAAGTCATCCAAGCGAAGGATGCCCACCTGGCCCTGCCCGTGGCCGGCCGCCGCGCACGCGTCGATGCAGATCTTGTCCGCCACGCCTCCCGTGGCCTCGGAGGCGCCGATGAAGAGCATCTGGCCGAGACCCTCGTCGTCGGTGGCGCCGCCGCTCACGCCGTTCGCCATCGTCACGCAGTAGATGCTCGGCGTGTGGCCGGCGATCACCACCGGGCCCTCGCCGCGCTCGTTCACGAGCCCCGTGGGCTGACCCCAGAACTCGTCGCGGATCCACGTGAGATCCTCGTCCGTCTGGGCGTCGAGCATCGCGCGAAGCGCCTCCTCGTCCCACACGCCGTCCTCGGGTACGGGCCCTATGCCCGGGCGAATGCCCGCATGCACGAGCACGTAGATGCGCTCGGGCATCGCCACGATCGCGTAGCGCGGAAGCGCGCGCAGCCAGTCGATGAGCTCGTTTCGCTGCTTCTTCGAGAGCTTGTGGAGGCCCTTCATGGTGGTGTGGCCGCCATTCAGCATCCACAGGAACTCGTCTTCGAGGCTGATGCCCTTCTGCGCCATGCAGTTGAGCAGCATGTCCTCGTGGTTTCCGAGGAGGATCGTCACGTTCGGCAGGCTCGCGCACACCTCTATGGAGCCGATGGGATCCGGGCCGCGATCGGTCATGTCGCCGAGCATGTAGAACGTATCGTCAGGCGACGGCTGCACCTTCTCGAGCACCGCTTCAAGCGCCGCCCGATGGCCGTGCACATCGCTCAGAATGTAGGTCGCCACGCTCGCCTCCTGCCCCGTACGCGCAAATCTTGGCAGAAATGCTCGCGTTTTGCTCGGGGGCGCCGCTCTACGCGAGCGCTTTGGTGGCGAGGGGCTCGTAGACGAACCCGCCATCCGGCGCGCTCACGCCATGTAAGAGCTGCACGGCCTCCGCAGGCGCGGGATAGGAAAACTCGGGGAATTCGATTTCCGAGAGCTCCGTCGCCGCGAGGCGATTCACCTTGCGCGCGAGCGTCACGTGCGGATGGAACGCCTGATGGCCGAGCTTGAATCCTTCCTTGGCGAGGAGCTCGCGGAGATCCGCATGGAGACGCCGCAGCTCATGGATCTCCTCAACGTGTGCCCAGACGATGCACTGATTCGGCTGGCGCGTGGGGAAGTAGCCCATGCCCTGCACGTCGAAGATGAACTCCTCCACTTCGAGCGCGTCGAGCACGGCCTTCGCGCGCGCCACCGCATCTTCGTCCTTGTCGAGGTCTTTCCCGAGAAACGCGAGCGTCACGTGCCAGTTCTCAGGTTTCACGACCTGTGCCTCGGGCGCAAGGCGCGCCACGTCGGCTGCACACTCGGAAAGATGGGCGTGCACGCCCTCGGGCGCGCGAACGGCGAAGAAGAGGCTCATCACAACCGCCTTTCCTACTCGCAGGCACGCGTGCCGGCGAAGCTGCCTTGCCTCCACCGGTAGATACCCGTAATCGCACGCAAGACAAAGGGGACGGTTCTTTTGTCTTGCGCGCAGCGCATCTAGCAGCGGAAACGTCGCAAGACGAAAGGGACGGTTCTTCTGTCTTGGAAAAGGCGCTGGTAGACGGCTTGCCGCAAGACGAAAGCTCCGTCCCCACTGTCTTGCGGAGCGCGTGCCCGCTTGGCTGTGTCTGTTCTTTCGCGTGGCGGGGGCGAGTAGAATTCCGGCCAGCCGTGTGGCTCGAGCGCTCCAGCTTGGGCGCGGCGAGAAATCGAGGTCGCCATGTACCAAGAACAGCAGGGTCTTACCCACGTCACGCCTGCGGTGGAGAGCGAATCGGCCACCACCAACCACGAGGAGAACCATGCCGGGGGCTTTCCCGTGGTGCTTTCGCTCGGGATCGTCGCCCTCCTCGCGCTCATCGCCTTTGCGCTCACGAGCTTCGTCGCCGGCGCGATCCAAGGCCCGCTCTACGCCGCGCTTCGCCATGAGTACTACGACGGCTCAAGCTCCGGCATCACGTGGGACTACGATGACTGGGGCTACGACGATTGGGACTATGACGACTGGTACTACGACGACTGGGGCTATGGCGACAGGGATTTCGGCGGCTGGGGCTACATCGATTCGCTTGACGAAGGCCGCGCGAATCTCTCCCCCACGCAGGCTTCCTAGCCCGCACGGCTCGTACCCCGCTCGCCGCGAAGGAGGCAGAACCCATGTCGAAGGCCGATGACGCGTTCGTCGCGCTCTGCGAAGACATCCTCGAGCACGGCACTACCACCGAGGGCGAGCTCGTACGCCCGCACTGGGCGGATGGCACGCCGGCCTACACGATCAAGGTCTTCGGCGCCACCGCGCGCTACGACCTTCGCGAGGAGTTCCCCGCGATCACCCTTCGCCGGACCGCGCTCAAGAGCGCGATGGACGAGATCCTCTGGATCTACCAGAGGAAATCGAACCGCGTGGCCGACCTCGCGAGCCACATCTGGGACGAGTGGACCGACGAGGCGGGCACCATCGGCAAGGCCTACGGCTACCAGATAGGCCAGGTGGCGCACTACCCCGAGGGCGACTTCGACCAGATGGACAAGGTGCTCTACGACCTCGCGCACACGCCGTTTTCCCGGCGCATCATGACGAGCACCTACACCTTCGCCGATCTCTCCGAGATGGAGCTCTACCCCTGCGCCTATGGCGTGACGTACAACGTCACGCAGCCGCGGACAGCCGACGGCACGCCCGGGCCGCTCGTGCTCAACATGGAGCTCAACCAGCGCTCGAACGACGTGCTCACCGCCAACAACTGGAACGTGGCCCAGTACGCGCTCCTGCTCATGATGGTGGCGCAGGTGAGCGGCATGGTGCCCGGCGTGCTCCTGCACGTGATCGCCGACGCGCACATCTACGATCGCCACGTGGAGATCGTCCGCGAACTCATCAGCCGCCCTCGCTACCCCGCGCCGAAGGTGCGCCTGAACCCCGAGGTGCGAAGCTTCTACGACTTCACCACCGACGACCTCATCGTCGAGGACTACCAAACCGGCCCACAGGTGAAGCACATCCCCGTGGCCATCTAGCTCGGCCTTTCCCGCCCCACTCCCCTCCCACCAAGGACACCGATGGATCATCGCGCGAAGTACCGGCTCATCGTCGCCGCCACCGAGGACTGGGCGATCGGCAAGGACGGCGACATGCTCGTGCGCAATCCGGACGACCTCAAGCGCTTCAAGCAGCTCACCTCCGGCCACACCGTCATCATGGGACGCCGCACGCTCGAGAGCCTGCCCGGCGGCCGGCCGCTCCCCCACCGCGAAAACATCGTGCTCACGCGAAGCGACGCGCCCTCCGGCGAGGGCTATCGCATCGCACGCGGCCTGAAGGAGGCGAAGGCGCTCGTGGCGCCCGAGGAAGACGAGGTGTTCGTCATCGGCGGCGAGACGGTCTACCGCTCGCTCCTGCCTTGGGTGGACGAGTGCCTAGTCACGCTTCACCACGTGAGGCGCCCCGACGCCGACACGTGGTTCCCCAACCTC
>CANQSI010000067.1 GCA_947626465.1 uncultured Atopobiaceae bacterium | reverse complement strand
ATGGCATCCGCCCCGCGATCGAGGGGGCCCTCTACCCTGCGGAATATGCACGTGAGGGCGAGCTGGCGGGCACAGCCGCTAGCTCGGAGGACGAGGAGCCGCTCCTGCCCCACCAGCTCGCACTCTGCCTCGACGCCATCGCCTGCCATCGCGGGCTCGCCTTCTCCTACGAGGGCCAACGTGCGAGCACGGAGCGTCGCGTGGAGCCGCTTTCCCTCGGCCTGCACGCCGGCGAGTACGTGCTGCAGGCGCTCGACCTCGGCGCCCTCGCGAGCCTTGAGGCCGCCACGCCCACTGCAGACGACCTCCTCGCCTGCCGGAGATTCTTCCGCGTGCGCCGCATGGGCGAGCTCGAGAGCTTCCCCCTCGCCGCGCACCACGACGAACTCAAGGCGCTTCCCTGGGACTCGGGCAACCATTGGGCGCGGCTGTACTTCACCGACCGCCGGCTCTTCGAGGACTACGAGGATTGGATGTGGACTCGCCCCGTGCCGCGCACCGAGCTTTCGCCCGAGGAACGCGCGCGCATCGGCCGCCGAGGGCTCGCCGTGGACGTGGTGCTCTTCGACGGCTCGCCCTACCTCGCGCGCCTCATCGTCTCCTGCGGCGGCGCCTGCACCAGCGACCACCCTGAGGTGAAAGCGCAGGTCAGGCGCCTGCTCGCGACGCTTCCCTAGCGACCGCGGCCGCGGCGCCAGCTCTCTATGAAGCGCTCGATCGACTTCGCGGAGACGACCGAGACCGATTCGCTCGGCATCGCGCGCACGACCGAGGGGCCGTAGCTGCGCGTGAGGAGCCGGCTGTCCGCGAGCACGAGCACGCCGACGTCGGTGGAGGAGCGGATGAGGCGCCCGGCGGCCTGCTTCACCAAAAGCACCGCGTCGGGCAGCGAGTAGTGGCTCCACGCACGCTCGTCGCGCGCGTCGCGCTCCTGCGTGAGCGGGTCGGTGGGCACGGCGAAGGGCATCTTCGGCACCACCACGCAGCGCAGCGTATCCCCCGCCGCGTCCACGCCCTCCCAAAACGAGCGCAGCGCGAGCAGCGAGAGCTCCTCCTCCTTCACGAAGCGCTCGCGCAGACGCCGCACGTTGGTGCCGCGTTCCTGCTGCAAGAGCGGCAGGCCCACCTCGCGAAGGCGCGGCATGAGGGTGCGGTAGACCTTCTCCATGTCGCGCCGGTTGGTGAAGAGCGTGAGCACCGAGCCCCCCATGGCCACGTGCACGTCGTAGAGGAAGTCCGTGAGGAGTCGCTGGTAGTTGGGGTTGTTCGGTTCGGGCAGGCCCTGCGCCACCACCACCTGCATCGCGTGGTCGAAGTCATAGGAGGATTCGAGCGCGAGCGTGGCGTAGGAGTCTGTGTCCACGAGGTCGAGCCCCACGCTGTGGCAGAAGCGCTCGAAGTTGCCTTCGAGGGCGAGCGTCGCCGAGCAATAGATGACTCCCATCATCTCCGGATACCAGCGTTCGGCGAGCTCGGCGCCTATGTCGTACTTCTCCACCACGAGCTTCTCGGTGCCCCTGCGCGAGGCCTGGAGCGACGCGGAGAGGTAGGCGAAGGTCGTCTCGTCGGGGCGCTCGAAGACGTTGCGCAGCGCGCGGAGCACCTGCACGAGCTCGCGCTTCGGCCGATCGAGATCGCCTGCGGGCGCGTCCACGGCATCGTTTACCAGCGCCTGCGCCTCGCCGAGATGGAGCACGAGCGTGGAGAGCGCCGGGATGAGGGAGCCCGCGCACTCCGCGAGCTCCTCGAACTCGGGCCTCGCGCGAAGCTCCTCGCTCACGCGCACGTCCTGCAGGTCGTAGCCGCCACGGTGCGCCGCCACGCGCACCACCTCCACGAGGTGGTCGAAGAAGTCGGCGGAGAGCGGGGCGATCCGCGCCGCCTCCCCCGCCGCGCGCGTGAGGAGCGCCGCGGGCGTCGTGCCCGCCTCCACGCCCGCCACCTGCACCAGCAGGTTGTGGATCGCGCCCGTTTGGAGCCCGCCGAGCATCTCGAGCGCACGGCTCACGCCCGCTGCCTGGGCTTCGACGGCCCACTGGCTGCGTGCCTCGTCCTCGAAGCCCTGCGCCTCGTCCACCACCCAGTGGCGGATGGGCGGGAGGATCTTGCCCTCGGCCTCCACGTCGCGAAGCAGTAGCGAGTGGTTCGTGACGACGATGTCCACGGACTGCGCGCGCTGGCGCGCCCCATGGAGCAGGCACGCGTGCGGGTAGAACGGGCAGCGCGCGTGGAGGCACTCCTCGGGCGTGGTGGTGAGCAGGCCGCGCGGCACGAACTTCCAGCGAATGCCAAGCGAATCAAGGTCTCCCTGCGGCGACTGGCAGGCCGAGGCGAGGGTGACCGCGATCGCATTCAAAAGGTCCG
The DNA here is from genome assembly GCA_947626465.1 of uncultured Atopobiaceae bacterium. Lineage (GTDB taxonomy): Bacteria > Actinomycetota > Coriobacteriia > Coriobacteriales > Atopobiaceae > CANRLS01. The sequence goes on along the minus strand of CANQSI010000067.1, from coordinate 2,339 downwards.
TCGCTGCGGCTTCGGGCGTAGCGCCGGTGGCTTGCATGGTGCGCTCGATGGGGAGATCCCACTCAAGCGCGCGCTCCACGCGGCGAAGGCACGGGTAGTGGTCGTAGCCCTTGAGGCTCGCGAAGGTGACGCCGCCAGGCAGCGCCTTGGCAAGCGCAGGGAGCTCGGAGGCCACGAGCTGGTCGGTGAGGGCGTTCGTCTTCGAGGCGACGCCGCAGGTGATGCCGTTCTCTTTCGCGAAGAGCGCGAGCGGGAGCAGGTACGCCACGCTCTTGCCGGTGCCCGTGGCGGCCTCGATCGCGCGGTGCGTGGAGCTCGCGAGCGCGTCCGCCACCTCCTTGGCCATGCGCGTTTGCTCGGGGCGCGGCTCGAAGGCGTCGTACATCGTGCCGATCACGCCCGCGCGCGAGAACGCCTCGTCGATCTCCTCCGTGCTCGGGGCCACGAGCTCCGCGAGCTCGCGCGCGTCGCGCTTCTGGGGGAGCTTCTCCTGGCGCACGAGGTCTTTTCGCACCTCGAGCAGCGAGAACGAGGTCTTGGGGTCGCCCGCGGAAAGGCTCGAGAAGATGGGGCGATAGGGCCACTCCACCTCGGGATGCGTATCCGCGAGGCGCGCGAGGAAGCCCTGCGGCAGGCCCTGGAGCGCCGCGAGGAGGACGGGCCACATGCCGGTGAGCGCCTCGACGTCCGCCATCGCGCGGTGCGTGACGGGGCTGATGCCGAAGGCCTTCGCCATAGCCGAGAGCGCGTGGCTCGAGAGACGCGGCAGGGCGATGCGGCTCAGCATGAGCGAGTCGATCCACACGTTGCTCGTGAGCTCGCCGCCTGGCACTTTCTGCACGAACGAGCGGTCGAAGACCGCGTTATGCGCGAGTATGGGCAGGCCGCCTGCGAACCTCGCGAGCTCTGCCACCGCGGCGCGCTGGCTCGGCGCCTTCGCCACGTCGAGGTTCGTGATGCCGGTGAGCTGGGTGATCTCCTCAGGGATGGCGAGGCCCGGCTTCACGAAGGTCTGGAAGCGGTCCGCCACCCGCTTGCCGGAGATGCGCACCGCGGCTATTTCGATGAGGTCGTCGCGCCTGAAGGAGAGGCCGGTCGTCTCCGTGTCGAGGATGACGAGATCCTCCTCGAGAAGGCCGAACGACGTGGTGCGCGCACGCTCGGGGAGGCTCCGATAGAGCTCCGCCACCGGCTCCGGCGTGCCGGGAATGAGGAGTTTTTCGAGCTCAGAAGGGTCAAACACGGGAGCTTCCGCCTCCTGCACGCCGCTCACGCGCGCTCGCCCCCCGCGCGCGGGAGGGCGCCCGTGCCCACGCCGGGACGCTCGAGCGCCCACTCCACGAGATGCGTCACGAGCTCGCTGAAGGGCATGCCTGAGCGCGCGGCGCTATCCGGCAGGAGCGAGGCGGCCGTCATGCCGGGGATGGTGTTCGTCTCGAGGATGACGGGGGTGCCGTCGGAGGCGACGATGAAGTCCGAGCGCGAGGCGCCCCAGCAGCCGAGCGCCGTATGCGCGCGCAGGGCAAGCTCCTGAGCTCGAGCGATGACGCCCTCCGGCAGGCGCGCGGGGATCACGTGGTGGAGCTCGGAGGGCTCGTACTTCACCTTGATGTCGTAGAACTCGGCCCCCGTGACGACCTCGATCACCGGCAGGGCCTGGGGATGCGCCCCGCCGATCACCGGCACCGTGATCTCCATGCCACCCACGGCCTCCTCCACCACCGCGTGGCTCGAAGACTGGAGCGCGAGCTCGAGGGCCGCTCGAAGCTCCTCCGGCGCGTTCACCTTCGAGACGCCGTGCGAGGAGCCGTTGACGGCGGGCTTCACGAAAATCGGCAGCTCAAGGGCCTCGAGGATGCGCGCACACGTGGCCTCGGAGGCGTCCGCCACGCTCAGGCCCTTCGCGATGGGGATGCCCGTCTCCTCGTACACCCAGCGGGAGATCGCCTTGTCCGACGCCATCGAGGACGCGAGCACGCCGGAGAACGTGTAGGGGATGTGCAGCACCTCGAGGAGACCTTGGATGCAGCCGTCTTCGCCGAAGGGGCCGTGCATGGCCACGAACGCGAGGTCGAACTCACGCGCCACGAGACGCTGGATGGTCTCGCTTTCCGCTACGTCGAGCATCTCCACACTCGAGAAGCCGGCGTCGCGCAACGCCTCGAGACACGCGCTCGCGGACTCCTTCGAGATGGGCCGTTCGTCTGACCACCCGCCCCAGAGCAGGGCGATGCGCGTGTGGAGAAGGGAGTTTTCCATAGCCTCGCGCTCTCTCATTGGGTACCGTGGCACGAGGATACCCCACGACCTCAACAAGAATTGAGCGGCAATGGCAAATG
>CANQSI010000066.1 GCA_947626465.1 uncultured Atopobiaceae bacterium | reverse complement strand
CGCTTGAGCTGGTTCTCGGCGGCGCTGCCGAACTTGTTGGCGAAGCGCTGCACGCGACCGCCGGTGTCCACGAGCTTCTGCGTGCCGGTGTAGAACGGGTGGCACTTGTTGCAGAGGTCGAGGGTCATGCTCGGCACGGTGGCGCGGGTCTTCCACGTGTTTCCGCAGCTACAGCGGACCGTGCACTCCATATACTCAGGGTGGATGTTGGGTTTCATGGCCTATCCTTCCTCATTGCCTTGGTTTCCGACCAAGGCGAAGCCCGAAGATCATACCACGCGAAGCGCGGCGTGAGCAGCACGAATGGTGCACACTAGCGGCCATCAACGTTCGTCCACAGGAGGCGCGATGTTCCTCGCCATCGACGTCGGCAACAGCCAGACCACCTTCGGGCTCATGGATGTGGAGGGAAAGCCCGCTGCCATCTGGCGCTGCCAGAGCGACCCGAAGGAGACTACCGACGAGCTCTCGCTGCGCCTCGCGGGCTACCTGCAGCTGCGCGGCTTCGGCCCCTTAGACGTGGACGCCTGCGCCGTGGCCTCGGTGGTGCCGGCGCTCGAGCGAAGCTGGGGGCGCGCCCTCTCGAGGCTCGAACGCCCGCTCACGATCGTGAAGTCCGGTATGCCCTCGAGCGTGGAGGTGGCGATCCCCCATCCCGAGACGCTCGGAGCCGATCGCTTGGCGAATGCCGTCGCCGCGAAGGCCGCCTACGGGGCGCCGGTGCTCGTGGTGGACTTCGGCACGGCCACGAACATCGACGTGGTGGACGCCGAGGGGCGCTTCGTGGGCGGGGTGATCAGCCCGGGGCTCATGCTCTCGGCAGAGGCGATCTTCGCCCACGCGGCGAAGCTCGCCAACGTGGCGGTGGAGTGCCCGGAGCACGTGGTGGGCGCCACGTCCGAAGAGGCGCTGCAATCCGGCCTGGTGATCGGCGCGGCGGCGTCCGCCGAGGGACTTGTCGCACGCGTTCAGCGCGAACTCGGCATCGAAGGCTGCCCCGTGGTGGCCACGGGCGGCCTCGCGCGGACGGTGGGCCTCGCCACGCAGTGCTTCACGGCGATCGATCCCGACCTCACGCTGCGGGGCATCCGCCTGCTCGCCCTCGAGGCGTAGCCTTCAAAGAATTGCGCCGCGTAACCACACCTTCCTTGCGCCGCGTAAGTCTTTGGAGTGGGGTGGGGTAGTTATGCGTCCCAGTCGATGGGGCCGAGGTCGGCGCGCACGATGCCGATGCGCTCTTCGCGCGGCGCCACGGCGATGCCGAAACTCGCGAAGTAGCGCTCGGGGTCGCTCATGAGGTCTTCCATGGGCACGAGCACGAAGTCGCGCTCGCCAAGCCCGGGGTGCGGGAGCGTGAGGCGCGTTCCCGCCGAGCGTTCATCCTCGTAGAACACGAGATCGAGGTCGATCGTGCGCGGCTGCGCGCCACCCATTCCGGGCTTTCGGATGCGCCCGAGCGTGCGCTCGATGTCGAGCAGGTGTCCGAGGAGCACCCGCGGCTCGAGCTCGGTGCGGATCTCGCACATGGCGTTCGCCACCGGGGTGGCGATGCCAAGCGCGGGGTCGCTCTCATAGGCGTTCGACACGGCAAAGACGCAGGTCATGGGCAGTTCATCGATGAGCTTCACGGCGCGCGCAAGGTAGGCCACGCGGTCGCCCACGTTCGAGCCGAGGGAGATGAAGGCCCGCGCGATCGAATCGGTGGAGATGGCGCGCCAGGCGTCGAGTGCCTGCACGAGGGAGGCCACGTCGTGGGTGCGCACGATGCGCGCGCCCGCTTCCACCGCAGAAAGCGCCACGCCGAGGCTCGCGGCATCGCGCGCCACCGGCTCGCCCACGCCGGAGATGGCGCCCACGAAGCGCTTGCGCGAAACGGCGCACACGAGCGGGTAGCCCATGGAGACCATCTGCGCCATCGCGCGGCAGATGAGCACGTCCTCGTCGGTGGTGGTGCCGAAGCCCACGCCGGGGTCGAGCGCGATGCGGTCGGCCTCCACGCCCTCGCGGCGAAGGATGCGCGCTTGGTCGCCGAGGAAGCCCATCACCTGGCGCATCACCGGCGCGGATTCAGGCAGGGGGAAGCGCCGGTTCACGGGGCGGTGCACGCCCATGATCCCCGAGGTGCGATGTGCGTCCTCATCCATGAGGCTCGCGAGGAGATCCCCGTCCGCGCTCGTTGCGGGCGCGACGGGGAGGTCGGGGAAAAGCGAACCCTCGGCCTCCTCCGGCTCGTCTGCCACGTGCGCCATGTGGGCGCGCGGATCGGTGTCGAGGTAGGCCCTCCGGCGCCTCCCCGTGGAGGCGGTGCGCGCCGGCGCCATCACGCTCCGGCAGACGATGAGGCCGCAGCTCGTCTCGGCGGCCATCTGCGCCATCGCGGGGTCGATGAAGCCGGTGACGTCGTTTATGATGTGCGCTCCGAGGCGGCAGCAGAGCTTCGCCGTGGGCGCGTGGCGGGTGTCCACGCTCACAATGGCGCCCGCGGCGAGGAGCTCCCGCACGACCCCCACGATGCGCCCGGATTCCTCTTCTGGCGTGAGCGGCGAGAAGCCGGGACGCGTGGATTCGCCGCCGACGTCGATGATGTCGGCGCCCTCGTCAAGCAGCTCAAACGCGCGATCGAGCGCTGCCTTCTCGTCGAAGGCGTCGCCTCCATCGGAGAAGGAATCGGGGGTGACGTTCACCACGCCCATCACGCGCGGACGCTCGAGCGAGAGCTCCGCGTCGCCGATGTGCCAGATCGTCTCGTTGCGCCTGGGCATACTGTCCCTCCTCGGGCGTGGAGCCGAGCCTGCCCCTCTGGGCCGACGGCCCCTAGCCTAGCGCCTCGGTGCTCCTAGAGCCCGGAGGCCTTGCCGTCGAAGATGAGCTTCATGGCCTCAGCGCGCGTCGCGGAGTTCTTTTGGAAGGCCCCGCGCACGGCCGACGTGGTGGTCAGCGCGCCGGGCTTCTTCACGCCACGCATCGTCATGCAGAGGTGCTCGGCTTCCATCACCACGAGCACGCCGAGCGGATGGAGCGCCTCGTCCACGGCATCGGCCACCTGCGCGCAGAGCCGCTCTTGGAGCTGGAGGCGCCGCGCGTAGACGTCCACCGTGCGCGCGAGCTTGGAGATGCCGCACACGCGTCCACTCTCGCCGGGGATGTAGGCCACGTGCGCCGAACCGAAGAACGGCAGCAAGTGGTGTTCGCAGAGGGAGAAGAACGGGATGTCGCGCACCACCACGATGTCGTGGCAGTCCGCGTCGAAGCCCACGCGGAAGAGCTCGGAGGCGTCTTGGCGCATGCCGGCGAGGCACTCCTCGAGCGCCTGCGCTACGCGATGCGGGGTCTCGCGAATGCCCTCGCGCGCGGGATCCTCCCCCACGCCTTCGAGGATGAGGCGGACGCCCTCTTCGATGCGCGCGTGATCCATCGAGCTACGCCCCCTCGCCCGAGCCGCCCTCGGGCGCGATGCGCACGCGACGGTCCTCGAGCACCTCGACGCGACCCTCGGCGAAGAGCTGGATGGCGGCCGGAAGCAGGCGGTGTTCCACCTCGTGGATGTGCGCCTCGAGCTCGTCCACATCCCACCCTTCCTCGATGCGCACCGGCTCCTGCGCCACGATGGGGCCTGCGTCGTAGTCGGCGTTGGCGATGTGGACCGTCACGCCCGTGACCTTCACGCCGCGATGCCACGCATCGGCGATGCCGTGGGCGCCGGGGAAGCTCGGGAGGAGCGCGGGGTGGAGGTTCACCACCTTGTCGGGCCAGGTGAGGAGCACCGCCGCCCCGACCTTTCGCATGTAGCCCGCGAGCACCACGAGCTCAACGCCCGCGCGCTTGAGCTCGGTGGCAATCACCTGGTCGGCCACGCCCGGCTCGGCGTAGAGCTCCTTCGAGATGGTGAGGGTGGGGATGCCCGCGGCGTTCGCGCGCTGGAGGCCATAGGCGTCCGCGCGCGAGGAAACCACGAGCTCGATGGTGGCGTCGAGGCGGCCGGCCTCGATCTCGTCGATGAGGGCCTGGAGGTTCGTGCCGCTCCCGCTGATGAGGACGCCCAGCTTGAGGCTCATGCGTAGACCACCTTTCCCGAACCCTTCACCACGCGCCCGATGGAAAACGGCGAGAGGCCTTGAGTGCGGAGCGCCGCCACCACCTCGGTCTCGTCCTTCGCCGCACAGGCGAGCGCCATGCCCACGCCCATGTTGAAGGTCTTCCATGCCTCCACGGCGGAAAGCTGCGCCGCCTCGCACACGAGCCCGATGATCGGCGGCATGCTCCAGCCGGGCGTGCCGCCACCCCAGTCCACCTGCGCATCGAGGTCATCCGGCAATATGCGGTCGAGGTTTTCCGTGATGCCCCCGCCCGTGATGTGCGCGAGCGCGTGGATCGGCGTACCCGCGGCAAGCACGCGCACGAGCGGCTTTGCGTAGATCGTCGTGGGCGCGAGGAGCGCATCGGCAAGCGAAGCGCCCTTGAGGTCGACCCTCGGCTCGAGGAGCTCCTCGTCGGAGAGCGAGTCGGTGAGGGCGGCGCGCACGAGGGAATAGCCGTTCGAGTGGATGCCCGAGGAGGGCAGGCCGAGGATCACGTCGCCTTCGCGCACGCGCGCCGGGCCGAGGAGCCTCTCCTTCTCCACCACGCCCACGCAAAAGCCCGCGAGGTCGTAGTCGGAGGGTGCCATCACGCCCGGATGCTCGGCCATCTCGCCGCCGATGAGCGCGCATCCCGCGAGCTCGCAGCCGCAGGCGATGCCACCCACGATCTTCGCCATCACCGGCGCCTCGAGCTTGCCGATGGCCACGTAGTCGAGGAAGAAGAGCGGCTCCGC
>CANQSI010000065.1 GCA_947626465.1 uncultured Atopobiaceae bacterium | reverse complement strand
GCCGAGGCCGCCGAACATGACGACCATGAGGGCCACCCAGCCGGGGCCAGAGGGCAGCCCGTCCACGCCCACGAGCGCGCTGATCATGGCTACGCCAGCCCACGCCATGAGCGGCACCGCCACCATCACGTGCCTCGGCGTGGTGGGGAGCGCGCGCACCTCCACGAAGCGCCCGAGGATGGCCACCGCGAGCGTCATCGTCTGGAAGCTCATCGCCGGCAGCGCCACGAAGTCGCGGAACCACTCGTCCCAGTGCGCGCCCGTGCCGGCGATCTCCGTGAGCGGCCCGCAGGCCGTCACGAGCCACGCCACGATCGACATCACGAGCCCCAAGAGCACGTAGAACGTCACGTGCCTTCGCGACGGGCGGCCCGCCACGCGGCGCCAAGGCACTGGCTTTTGCTTGTGGACCGCGGGAAGCGAGAGCCCGAGGCAGCACCCGAAGGCAATCGTCACGAAGAGACCGCCGCCCTCGGAGAGCCAGGCGAGCCGCGCGTCATTCGCGAGCGTAGAGGGCGCATCCGCAGGCCCCACCGCCGCAAGCACCGCGAGCGTCACCACGATCGTGGCAAACACCACCGCGAGCGAGAAGGCCGCATAGCGCACGCCGCGCGGCAGCTCCACATCGCGCAGCACCACCACGACCACGCACACGATGGCGGGAAGGCAGACCCCGATCACGATCCGCGCGAGCGAGGGCCACGGTTCCACGCCAAAGGCGAGGATCTCGCCCGTGGTGGGGTCGGCGTTGGGCGCGGGCGTGAACACGCCGAGCGAGCGGGTGGTGGTGAGGATGATGAGGGCCACCACCATGAGCGCTCCGAGCGCGATCCCCGCGTCGAGGATGGGGCGCCGCGAGACTCCCTCGGCGAGCGCCGCGCTATCGCGTGCGTCGTCCGTGCTCGCCCCGTTTTGCCTGCGTGGCCTGCTCATGGTGCGTAGTGTAGGACGGTGGATGCGGCGCCGCACGCCCTCATGCGCACGCGCTCATGCGCACGCGCTCGTACCGAGCCCGCAACGACGCGCCGCCGCACGCGCTCGCTCGCAACTAGACAGCCATGCCGCGCAAGGGCAAGGTGGGAAGCTTGCGGAAAGCTCAAGGTTTCGGGCCCTTAGCCTCTTCTTTACTCCCGGCATGGCTGCGGTTCGAACGCGCGAGGACCCTCCGCATCCGAGGCCCTTCCTTTTTCTACATGTGCGACCACATGTTGTAGACGCAGATCCCGCAGATCACCACCATGAGGCCAGTGAAGAGGCGGTTCACCATCGCGTCGTCGATGTGTCGGTTGATGGCGCGCCCCACGACGCCGCCCGCGAGGCCACACCCGATCATCCCGAGGATCATCCACGCGCTCGCGCCCGCGAGCCCCTTGCCGGCGATGATGGCCGCTACGGCCGTGGCTTGCGAAAAGAGGATCACGAAGAGCGAGTTGCGCGCGGCTTCCTTGATGTCCATCGAGTAGAGGTAGAAGAAGACCGCGAGGTTGATGGGTCCGCCGCCGATCCCGAGGAAAGACGAGATGGCGCCGAGCGCGAAGCCCACGAGGACATTCAGCGCGGGGCTCGTGAGCCGGTGCGTGGCGAAGCGGCTGCGATAGATGGTGTAGAGAAGCGTGGCGAGCGTCACGGCGAGGAGGATGCCCGCCTGGATAGCGCCGGCCTCCTCGGGGTCGGGCAGGGCTTCGGAAGTCCAGCTGAAGAGCTGCTTTCCCGCGAGGCCGCCCACCGCGGCGCCGATGGCGATGGGGAGCGTGGTGGAGACGTCCGCCTTCTCCGTGCCCTTCGCAAACATGAGCGCCACCGAGTACGCGCTCATGGCGAGCACCACGCACCCCGCGAGCAGGTTCACCGTGGAGACGGACCAGCTGCCCACGGCGTCCATCACGGGCTTGATGATGATGCCGCCGCCGAGGCCGCAGATCGCGCCGATGCACGAGGCGAGGAAGCTTATGGCGAAGACGATCGCGTCCATGGGCGCCCTTTGCAGCCTAGGACACGGGCGCGAGGGTCGGCGCGTACGTGCCAGCCACGAGTTCGCCGAGGTGGACGACGTTGCCGCCGCCGAGCTGGAGGCCCTGCGTGCAGGCGTTGCAGGAGGTGAGGATGAGCGGGCGAGCGCTGGCGCCATCGCCTCCGCTGGCCGCGCCGTCGCCGCCACCGTCGCCGTCGCGTTTGCCCCAGGCGCTCGTCGCGGCCTCCTCAAGCTCGCGGACGCGCTCGGCCATGAGCTCCGCCTGCACCTCTTCGGGCAGCTTGCGCACGTAGAAGTCGGGGTGGCCGGCCATGAGCTCGCGCTGCCTCGGCGTGCGCGGCTCCACGTGGCGCGTGCCGCAGAAGGTCGAGCGCTCGCGCGCATCCTCGGGCTCCGCCCACGCCACGCCCATGCGGCGGAGCACCTCGCGCACGGCTTCGTGCACCTCGGGGTGCTCGCGGTCGCGCCAGCAGTCCTGCACCACCACGCGCAGGCCCTCGTAGCTCGGCCATTCGAAATCGTCCTGGCGAAGCGCCCACTCCCAGAGGCTTTCCGTGGAGCCGCCCTTCACGTGTTCGCGGCAGCTCTGGCACATGTAGATGCCCACGTCGCCCTCGCCGAGCTCGCGCTTCTCGCGCAGGCAGCAGCCGAAGACGTCCATCACGCCCTTCATCTCCTGGCGCACGCGCTTGGCCGCCTGGGGCGAGACCCTCGCGAAATTGCAGCTGGGATAGAAAACCTCCACCGTGCCCCCTTCACGACGTCGTGGCGCCATGCCGTCATGCCGCAGTGCCGCCATGCCGCCATGACGCAATGCCGCGATGTCGTCATGCCTATGGTAGGGCTCTCGGGAAACGGAGGGCGAGCACGCCTAGACGCTTGCGCCGGTTCGCGTAGGGCCTTGCGCCGGTATTTGAGACGCGTAGCGCCTTCGGCCGGTAGGGAAGTGGCACACGAAGGCTGAGTATCGCGCGTTCTTGACCGGCGGAAGCTTCTACGCGATGAGAATTACCGGCGCAAGCCGCTATGCGGCAAAGTGCGTGACCGGCGCAAGCCTCTATACGCAATAGAAACCGGCCGAAGGGCCTAGACGGCCCGGCCGAAGGCTCTAGACGATGAGGGGAGTACCGCACGACCGGCCGAAGGGCTTAGACGGCCCGGCAGAAGGGCCTAGGCGATGGGAGGGGTACCGAGCCTCCCGGCCGAAAGGTCTAGACGACATGCAGGCGCGTGAACCGGTGAAAGAGCAACCGGCCGAAGGGATTAGGCGATGGGAGGGGCGTCGAGCCTCCCGGCGGAAGGCTCTAGGCGGCGAAGGAGGCGCCACGCGAGCCGGCCGAGGGGGCTACGCAGCACGATCGCGGGCGCTACGATAGATGTGGAACGCCCCCGCACGCACGTACGCCAGCAAAGCCCGCACGCCTACATAAGGAGAGCGCCGTGATTGATCGCTACACCCGGCCTGAGATGGGCCACATCTTCAGCCTTGAGAACAAGTACGCCGTGTGGCAAGAGGTGGAGGTGCTCGCGTGCGAGGCGCAGGCTGAGCTCGGAGAATGCGGCATCACGCCGGCCGACGCCGCGTGGATCCGCGCCCACGCGCACTTCGATCCCGCCGAGATCCTCGAGATCGAAGCCGTGACGAACCACGACGTGATCGCCTTCCTCACGAACCTCGGCGCCTACGTGGACGCTGACGTGCCGGAGGGCGAGCTCCCCGAGGGCCTCTCGGGCGCGAAGCCGAGCCGCTGGATCCACTACGGGATGACAAGCTCGGACCTCGGCGACACCGCGCTTTGCTACCAGCTCACGCAGGCCACCGACATCCTCATTGCCGACGTGCGCGAGCTCGGGCGCATCTGCCGTCGCCGCGCGCTTGAGGAGAAGAACACGCTCTGCGTGGGCCGCACGCACGGCATCCACGCCGAGCCCATGACCTTCGGCCTCAAGTTCGGGAGCTGGGCCTTCGAGCTTCGCCGCGACCTCGACCGCCTGCTCGACGCGCGCAAGAACGTGGCCGTGGGCGCCATAAGCGGCGCCGTGGGCACGTACTCGAGCATCGACCCACGCGTGGAGCAGTACGTGTGCGAGCACCTCGGCCTCGAGGCGGATCCGCTCTCCACCCAGATCGTCTCGCGCGACCACCACGCCTACCTCTCCGGCGTGCTCGCCACGCTCGCGGCCACGATGGAGCGCATCGCCACGGAGGTGCGCGCGCTCCAGAAGACCGACACCATCGAGGCCGAAGAGCCCTTCGCGAAGGGGCAAAAGGGCAGCTCGGCGATGCCGCACAAGCGAAACCCCATCACCGCCGAGCGCGTGTGCGGCATGGCGCGCGTGGTGAAGGCGAACGCGCAGGTGGCCTTCGACAACGTGGCGCTTTGGCACGAGCGCGACATCTCGCACTCCTCAGCCGAGCGCATCGCCCTCGCGGACAGCTTCATCGCGCTCGACTACATGGCCGAGAAGCTGCGCTGGATCCTCGACGGGCTCCAGCTCTACCCGGCGAGCATGCGCGCGAACCTCGACCGCACGCGCGGCCTCATCTTCTCGTCGAAGGTGCTGCTCGCGCTCGTCGATGGCGGCATGAGCCGCGAGGACGCCTACGCCGTGGTGCAGCGAAACTCGATGGCCGTGTGGGGCGACGTGCAGCAGGCGAAGGAGGGACCGGGCCTCGCCGAGCGCCTCGCCGCCGACCCCGAGTGCCCGCTTTCCGCAGACGACCTCGAGCCGATCTTCGACCCGTGGACCTTCCTCGGCCGCATCGGCCCCATCTTCGCCCGCGTGGAGGCCCTGGAGTTCTAAACGACGCCCGCAAGACATTGGGGACGAGACATTGGGGACGGAGCTTTTGTCTTGCGCGCAACGCGT
>CANQSI010000064.1 GCA_947626465.1 uncultured Atopobiaceae bacterium | reverse complement strand
ACGGTCGCGATCCACGAGCCCGTGCGAGGGCTCCTCGAGGAGCTGGATTGGGACGCCATTCGCAATGGCCGCGAGTTCGCCGGCGAGGCCGTCCGCTACGCGGAGAGGGCGTGCGAGCTCTACGGCATCGTGACGCTGGATGCGTTCGCCGAGGAGTTCGGCAAGGCCACGGGCTGGAAAGGCGAGCCGCGCTACCTCTACGACCTGCTTTTCTGCGTGTGCCTCTTCCGCGACCGCGATCTCTGCTTCGAGGTCGTCGACGGCGAACCCACGCTGGTGGCCTTTCAGATCAGCGAGGAGTGGCTCCTTGAAGTGGGAGCGAGCGCGGAAGTGCGCGTGGACGCCATGGACTATAAGCGCGAGCTGCTCGAGCGCCAGAAGATCGTCCTACGGCGCCCGCTCGCCGAGGTGATGGACGAGACCTCGCTCTTCTACTGGCTGTTGAAGCGCGAATCGGCGCGCCTTCTGCGCGAATGGCTCGACGCGCACGTGCCCGATGGCGAGAACGACTTCGCCTTCGCCGAGCGCGTGATGGAGGAGCTCTACGACTCTGCGTGCATGCACACCCCGCCCACCGAGCAGGTGCACATCGTGCTCGATCGCTACCGCGAGGTCGACTTCTCGGGCGAAGACGAGATGATGGACTTCTTCGAAGAGCTCCTCGCCGTGTACACGCGCTTCGTGAACGACATCCCGCTGTGGTACGACCACGGCTACTCGGCCTTCGAGCTCCATGAGCGTGAGACGGGGCACACGCAGTTCTTCAACGAGGACGGCACCGTGATGAAGGTCGGGCGCAACGATCCCTGCCCCTGCGGGAGCGGCAAGAAATACAAGCACTGCCACGGCCGACGCTAGGACCTGCGGAAGGCGGCTTGCGCATCCCGCTCCCTCGCCAACGTAGCGGCCCGCTCGACGCGATGTCGCATCGGGCGGGCCGCTTTGGCGTGCGAGGGTTTTCGCTTAGAGCGACTGGGTGAGGGCGAGGGCGTAGATGTAGGCGCCCTGATCTTGCCAGCCGGCCTCGGAGAGGAACGCCACCTCAGAAGGGTTCGGCGTCCAGAGGTGCGTGTCGCGTGTGGTGTAGCGGTTGAAGAGCATCGTCACCGGAACGCCATCCTCTTTGGGGATGCTGATGAGGTTCGCTGCCTCGCCGTCCTGCTTCCAGCCATAGCCCTTGAGCTCGGCGATGAGCGCCTCGTTGGACTCCGGCACGTAAAAGTGGTCTTCGCTATAGGGGTTGTACATGCGCACGATCGTGCTGTCGCCCGCGATTGGCGTCGCCGGCTGGAGCCAGATGGGGCCTTCGTAGGTCATGCCGGCGTCCGCGCACGTCTTCACCTCGTTCGGCGTGGTGCTGTAGAGGTGGCAGCCGTTATAGGGGTTATAGAGACGGTAGACGGCCTTCACGTTCCCCACGGGCACGCTCGTTGAGAGGCTCGTCGGGAGGTTCGGGTAGAGGCTCGTGAACGAGCTGGGCAGCACGGCGGTGCCGCTGAACTCGATGCTTTCGCCGGTGAAGCTCGGAGCCACCGTGAAGCTACCGTCCGCGCCACTCCATTGCACCGCGTTCGCGGGCTCGGCGGTGGGGTTGCTCACGGAGGCGCCCTCCATCCACCCGAAGGCGATGAGGTCCTCGACGCCGTTGAAGGTCGGCGAAACGCCCAGCGTGAAGGGGATGGCGACGCTCCTTCCGGGCACCTGGTTCACCACGTTCACGAGGCCCGCGGTGGCCACGTCCGACCTGCCTATGAAGGAAACGTCGAGGCCCGTCACCGGGTGCGGCGCGATGTTGAACCAGCGCCAGCCCTCGCGCGTGATGGGCTCGGTGTTGCCGGAGCCGGCGAAGTCGATGAGGTAGGGGTCGGAGCCGTCAAGCGAGCCCGAAACCTGCAGCAGCCAGGGGTAGAACGTGTTGTCGTCGGCCGAGCCTGCCTTGAATCCGTCCACGGGGAGCGGCTTGGAGTTCGCGGTGGGCCAGCCAATGGCCGTGACCTCGGGGCCCTTGCCCGCTTCGCCCGTGCCGTTCGAGAGGTCGAAGGTGCCGATGGTGAGCCCTACGGGGAGGTCGGCCGGCGTGTTCACGGGGTTTCCGGTGTAGGTGTTGCCGGCCTTCACGGTGAGCTTGCCGGATTCCATGGAGAGCGTGGCCGTGGGCGCGTAGATGCCCGCGCCGCCCGTGGTGGGCGTGCCCAACGTGGCGTCGGGGTTGCCGCCCGCGCCGCCCTCGACGGTCATCTCGCCGGAGACGCTGATGGCGGTGGTGCCGGTCGCGCGAAGGGCCGCCGTGCCCACGGTGGGGTTCTCGCCGCTCTTGCCCGCGCCTCCGTTCAGGGTGTTGGTGCCGGCGAACTCGATCGCGGACGCTCCGAGGGAGACGATCGTGGGCGCCTTGTCGCTCCCGGTGAGCGAGCAGTTGTTGAATTCGACGTTCGCGCTGTTAATCGTGATCGCCACGGGGTTCAGCGTGACGCCGTTGAAGGTGATGCTTCCGGAGTAGGCGTCGTCGCCCTCGCCGCCGATGACGAGGGAGGTGATGTCCACGCCATCGGGCGCGGTAGCCGGCGTGACGACGATGTCCGAGGCGCCGGACACCACCACTTCGCCCTCGGCGTCGCTCATGATGCCCTCAAGCGACTCGCTCGAGCTGAAGGTGAGGTTTCCGTAGGTCTTGGAGTCCGCGGCGCGCGCTGGCGTGGCCACCGCGAACACGGCGAGCGTGGCGAGCGTGCACGCGACGAGGACGGTTCCGAGTTTCTTGAGGATGGAATGTGGCGTGTGGCCCATCGAGCCTCCTTTTCGAAGCGGCGTGCGTGCGAGGGGCCCGTGCCGCGTTCGCGCGGAACACGGGACGAATCGACGCACGTTGGCAGAGCAAACCCTATCTTCCACGAGTTTCGCGTCCCCAACGCGCAGGCATCCGCAGGCGTATCCCTCCGCGAACGAAACAACGCTTTCGCTGCACGAATGTCGCATGAGGCATGAGGGCGGGGGGCGCGCGGAGGGGCTTGCGCCGGTAGCGGGAGCGTGTAGAAGCTTCGGCCGGTGAGGCACTTCCGTCACGTAGGGGCCTGCGCCGGTGACGGGAATGCGTAGGAGCTTATGCCGGTTCGCATAGGGGCCTGCGCCGGTGGCGGGAGCGTGTAGGGGCTTCGGCCGGTAGGGCGTTCCCGTCGCGTAGGCCCTTGCGCCGGCATTTCTGCGATATAGGGGCTTTGGCCGGTGGAATATGGGCGAAATCTCACGCGATCCCGCGAATCGTCAACCGGCCGAAGGCCCTACACGGTTCCACTACCGGCGCAAGGAGCTACGTGAACCGGCCGAAGGCGTTACGCGACACGTGCTACCGGCCGAAGGCGCTACGCGGCATAACGAACGCCAGCCGCAGCGGGCGCGTGGGCCCTTGCGGCTGGCGATCTGGCTATTGCGTTTGCTTACGCGCGCTCGTGTGCGCTTGCAGCGTGCGCGCTTGCAGCGTGTGCGCTTGCGACGCGCGGCGCTATGCCATCTGTGACGGGATCTCGTCGACGAGGCCTTGGACTTCGGCGTCGATGGCGCGGTCGCGGCGTTCCTGCACCACGGCCATCACGCGCTTGAGGATGGCGATGAGTTCGCGGGCGTCGTCTTCACCGAGATCGGCGAGGAAGGAGGCGAGCTCGTCGCGCACGCCGTGCTCCATGCGCACCGCGCGCGTGGCGCCGCTCTCCGTGAGCTTCACGACCACCTTGCGGCCGTCCTCGGCGTGGTGCTCGCGGGTGACGAACTCCTGCTTTTCGAGCGCGGCGAGGATGTTCGAGATGCGCGAGTTGGACAGCCTGAGGTCGGCGGCCATGGTGCCGGGAGAAGCCTCGCCGTCGTGTTCCGCGAGGTAGTGGAGCACGGCGTTCGTACCACGGCCAACGCGCTCCATCGGATGGGGCGCGCGCGGATCACGCGGGCCGAAGGGGTCGGGACGCTGGGGTTCCTCGCCTGGGCGCGGCGCGGGCGGCTCGCCGGGCGGGGAAAGGGGAACTGCCGGACCACCCGCGAGATGGGGCGGCGGCGGGGGCACGGCGGGGCCGTGGGCGAAACGCGGGCCGGGGAAGGGCTCGTGCGGTGCTCCCGGCGCGCAGCGCGGGCCATTCGGATCGTGGGGGCCGTGGGGACCGTGAGGGCCGTGAGGTCCATGGTGCGGGTGATGATGTGGGCGCGGGCCGCTCGCGCGGCGAAGCTCGCCCTGGACCTTCGCCAGCTCGTCGGCAAGCTCGTAGTAGATCTCGGGGATGTCCTCGGCGGGAGCTGCCACGGGCGCAGGGGCCGTGGGCTCGTGGACGGGCGCGGGAGCCTCGGGACGGGACGCGCCTTCGGGCGCCTGCGAGGGATCGAAATACTCAGCCATTGCGTCTCCTCTCCAGCGAAAAGGTGGTTACTTGCGATAACGCTGCAGCTACTTTAACCTTTAACACTAGAAAATAAACGCACGCGCGTCCTTTACCACAATTATTACACACTAGAAACTAAATGATGGGGAAGAGACATCCTCGGCTGGGCGGGCATAAAAGTGCGGCGGCCCAAGGCGAGGCCTTGAGCCGCTCTTCGCCCTCCACATGGGCTGCGGTTCGGACGGCCGAACACGGCCATCCGAGACCTTGCCATGTGGGGCAACGTACTTGGCGCGAGTTCGGACGTCGACCTTGCTTGTGGGGCAACGTACTTGGAGCGAGTTCGGACGTCGACCTTCCGCGTGCGGCAACATGCTTGCCGCGACTCCGCGTCGCTACTCGAAGTCGATCCTTGCGAGGGAGCTGATGCCGGAGGTGCGCATCGTGGTGCGGTCGAAGGCGATGTCGGGGATGGGCATGTGGTCGAGGTTGTGATCCTTGCCCCTCAGCACGATCCCGCCCGCGGCGAGCGCGCGGTCCACGAAGTCCTCGCAGTTGTTCGTGATCACGTTGAAGTACGGCGGCACCTTCGCCCAGCGCTCGCAGAAGATGCGCAC
>CANQSI010000063.1 GCA_947626465.1 uncultured Atopobiaceae bacterium | reverse complement strand
TGGAAGCGCTTGAAGCGTCGCCTCGACGCGCATCCCGAGGACGAGGACGTGGTGGAGCTCGCGATGGCGGCCACCGGCAGGCCCTGCTTCGACTACCACGTGGGGCGCGGGCCGGGCCCTTGCGCGGGCGAGATCAGCCCCGAGGCCTACGCCGAGAACGTCGCCGTGGTGGAGGGGCTCCTGAAGGGCCAGCGCGCGAAGCTCATCGCCGCGCTGAACGACGAGATCGCGGACGCGGCGGACACGCTCGATTTCGAACGGGCCGCGCGCTACAAGAGGCGCCTCGACGCCGTGCAGGGGCTCGAGGATCGCCAGCAGGTGATCCTCGAAGGCAACGTGGACGCGGACGTCGTGGGGATCTTTCGCGAGGAGACCATCTGCGGCGTGTGCGTGCTCGCCATGCGCGAGGGGCGCGTGTCGCGCTCGGTGGAGTTCGTGCTCGATAAGGGCCTCGACATCGAGGAAGGCGAGCTCACGAGCGGATTCCTCAAGCGCTACTACCGACAGACCAACGACGTGCCGCGTGCGGTGGAAGTGCCGTGGCTCCCCGAGGACGCCGAGGCCCTCGCCACATGGCTCACGGAGAAGCGGGGGAGCAAGGTGCAGCTCCACGTGCCCGTGCGCGGCGCGCGCAAGAAGCTCCTCGACACGGCGACGCAAAACGCACGCCACTACCTCGTGCGCCACGAGGTGAAGACGGGCTACGAGGACACGCGCACGAACCAAGCCCTGCTCGAGCTCGAGAGCGCGCTCGCCCTGCCCGGCCCGCCGCTTCGCATGGAGTGCTTCGACATCTCGACCATCCACGGCAAGCACACCGTGGCCTCGATGGTGGTCTTCACCAACGGCAAGCCGGACAAGTCGCAGTATCGGCGCTTTAAGATCCGCACGCCGCTCACCGAGGCGAACGACTTCCTCTCCATGAGCGAGGCGCTCTCGCGGCGCTACTCGCCCGAGCGCATGGCCGACGAGCGCTTCGGCAAGCGCCCCGACCTCCTCGTGCTCGACGGCGGCAAGCCCCAGCTCACGGCCGCACTGAACCAGCTCGCGGATCTCGAGATCGACGTGCCGGTGTGCGGGCTCGCGAAGGCCGACGAGGAGCTCATCGTCCCCTGGGACGACATGCCCGTCGTGCTGCCGAACGGATCCGCTTCGCTCTACCTCGTGAAACGCCTGCGCGACGAGGCGCACCGCTTCGCGATCACCTTCCACCGCGAGCTTCGCGACAAGGCGATGACGGTCTCCATCTTGGACGAGATCGAGGGGGTGGGGCCCAAGCGCAAGAAGGCGATACGCCGCGCGTTCCCCTCAATGGCGAAGCTCCGTGCGGCCTCGGAGGAGGAGATCGCCGCCGTGCCCGGCGTGCCGGCGGCCGTGGCGCGCGAGATCTACGAGACGCTCCGCGCCTGGGAGCAGGAGATGTCCGCCTAGCCTTCGGTACTCTCCCCAGCGTCCTCGAGGAGGGATTTCACGCGGAGGAGCCGGTGGTAGATGGCCGA
This sequence comes from uncultured Atopobiaceae bacterium, assembly GCA_947626465.1. Lineage (GTDB taxonomy): Bacteria > Actinomycetota > Coriobacteriia > Coriobacteriales > Atopobiaceae > CANRLS01. The sequence continues at coordinate 3,523 of CANQSI010000063.1, read as the reverse complement.
CTTCGAGAGCGGGGGCTCGGCCTTTTGCCCCAGCTCCGCGAGCGAGAGGTCCGGGTAGCGCTCGCGCAGCCGGCAGAACTCCACGAGCGCGGCGGGCATGGCGTCGTAGCCGATCTCCTCCTTCGCGCGTGCCACGAGCGCCGCCTGGTCCTGCGCGGCGGAGAGGGCGCGACGCTGGTTTGCAAGCTCGGCGTTCACCACGCGATTCACGTCGTTCTTGAGCGAGCGCACCACGCGCACGCGCTCGAGGAGCATCGTCTTCGAGGATGCGCCCATGTAGGAGAGGAGCGTCGCCACGTCGTCGAAGGACTTCGCGTAGACCACGAAGGCCTGGCGCCGGCGGTTGATAGAGGAATGCACGCCCACGCTGTCGAGGATCGCCTGGATGCCGAGGGCGAGCGGCTCGCCCTCGCACACGAACTCGAGCGAGAAATCGCCGCGCGGATCGGCTACGAAGCCGGCTCCCATGAAGGCGCCGCGCAGGTAGGCGGCTCGCTCGGCAGGGCCCTTCACCTGCGCCCAGGGTACGCCGAGCGTCACGCCCTGCCCGAGGCTCACGATCCCCATCTCCTCGAGGGCCTCGTTCAGCCCCGCCTGCTCGGCGAGGGTCACCACGTAGGTGCGCCGGGAGCGGTTGCGCGAGCGGTGGAAGTTCGAGTTCTGCACGGAGAGCGTGGTGTGGAGGTCGAAGGCCGTGTGCGCGAGGCGCAAGAAGACGCGCGCCGCCGCGGGCGTCTCCGTCACCATCACGAGCGAATACGAGCCGCTGCTCTGGAAGGAGAGGTTCCCCGCCACCTTCGTGAGCGCCGAGAGCTCGGCCACATCGCACGGGCGCGTGGGGCCGTCGATGCGCGCGAGATCCTCCTTCACCTCCGCCGTGAAGGACATCTACGCCTCATCCTCGGACGCTTGGGCGGGGGAGGCGGAAGCGCCCGTCTTCGCTCCGTCAGCCGGTGCGCCGTCCTCGGCGGTGATGAGCGGGTCGAGCTTCGCCTTCGGCAGGTCTCGATGTGAGACGCTCACCTGGTAGCCGCGCTCCTTCAGGTACGCCGCGGTGGCATCGGCGAGCACGACGGAGCGATGCTGGCCGCCCGAGCAGCCCACGCCGATCGAGAGGTAGGACTTCCCCTCGGCCACGTAGCCGGGAAGCACCGTGTCGAGAAGGTGCTCCCAAGCCCCGAGGAAGGCCTTCGTCTGCTCGTGCTCGAGTACGAAATCCCGTACGCGCGCATCCTTGCCGGAGAGCGCGCGCATCGCAGGGTCCCAGAAGGGGTTCGGCAAAAAGCGCACGTCGATGAGGAGGTCGGCCTCGGGCGGCATGCCGTACTTGAAGCCGAAGCTGAAGACGTGCACCTCCATCAGCTGCTGCGCGGAGAGCTCGGAATAGAGGCGCTCGATGGCGCGCGTGAGCTCGGCCGGGCGCAGGTTCGTGGTGTCGATCACCACGTCGGCGTCTGCGCGCACGCCCTCGAGCTGCGCGCGCTCGCGTCGGATGGCATGGAGGTTCGATTCGCCGCCCTGTGCGATGGGGTGGCGGCGGCGCGAGAGGGCGTAGCGGCGGCGCAGCACCTCGTCGGAGGCATCGAGGAAGAGCACGGAGCAGGAGATCTCGTGCTCTTCGAGCTTCTCCACCTCCTCGAGGAGCTGGTCGAAGAGACCCTGGCTGCGAAGGTCGCACACGCAGGCAAGGTGGCGGCCCACGCCGCTTTGGATGCCCACGATCTCCGCGAGGCTCAAAAGCAGGCTCGGTGGAAGGTTGTCGATCACGTAGTAGCCGAGATCTTCGAAGACGTGCATCGCATGGGTGCGCCCCGCGCCACTCATGCCGGTGATCACCACCACGTCGGCCACGGCGAGGCTCTCGCGCTGCGCGTCCACCTGCTCGTCCATGGCCTCTCCCTTCGTGCGTTCTACGCCGCTCAGTCTAAAGGATCGATTCAACGGAAAAACGAGTGCGAAACTCTCGCGAATTCCACCCGTAACGCATCCCCTCCGCGCGCTACTATTGCGTTGTCGAATGTTTTGGGCCCGACCGGGCCAGCCAAAGGGGCTTGCCGGCGGGGTCGCTGAAAGGAGAGCAGCACATGGCAGTTCGCGTTGGCATCAACGGCTTCGGCCGCATTGGGCGTCTCGTCTTCCGCCAGATGTTCGAGCATGAGGGCACCGAGATCGTCGCGATCAACGACCTCACCGACCCCGCAATGCTCGCTAACCTTCTCAAGTACGACTCGATGCAGGGCAACTACGCCCGCACCCACGAGGTGACCTCCGACGAGGATTCCATCACCGTCGACGGCAAGAAGATCACCATCTACAAGGAGCCGGACGCCAAGAACCTTCCTTGGGGCGCGCTCAACATCGACGTCGTCCTCGAGTGCACGGGCTTCTACACCTCGAAGGCCAAGGCCCAGGCCCACATCGACGCCGGCGCCAAGAAGGTCGTCATCTCCGCTCCTGCGGGCAACGACCTCCCCACCGTGGTCTACAACGTGAACCATGAGACCCTCACGGCTGACGACAACATCGTCTCCGCCGCCTCCTGCACCACGAACTGCCTCGCTCCCATGGCCAAGGCGCTCAACGACTACGCGCCCATCAAGGCCGGCATCATGAGCACCATCCACGCCTACACCGGCGACCAGATGATCCTCGACGGCCCGCACCGCAAGGGCGACATGCGTCGCGCTCGCGCCGCCGCCATCAACATCGTGCCGAACTCGACCGGCGCCGCGAAGGCCATCGGCCTCGTCATCCCCGAGCTCAACGGCAAGCTCATCGGCTCCGCCCAGCGCGTGCCCGTGGCCGACGGCTCCACCACCCTGCTCTACTGCGTCGTGAAGTCCAAGGACGGCGAGAAGATCACCGTGGACTCCATCAACGCCGCCATGAAGGCCGCCTCCGACCCCGAGACCTTCGGCTACAACACCGACCCGATCGTCTCCTCCGACGTCGTGGGCATGACCTACGGCTCCCTCTTCGACGCCACCCAGACCATGGTCTGCGACCTCGGCGACGACGAGTACCTCGTCCAGGTGGTCTCCTGGTACGACAACGAGAACTCCTACAGCTCCCAGATGGTCCGCACCATCAAGTACTTCGAGAAGTTCGTGTAGGCCTTCTCGCGCTAAGAGCTCATCGCCCGCATAGCGCGGGCTTACAGGACGCGAGCGAGGCGAAGGCTTCGTTCGCGTCCTTTTTCACGCCATCAATCCAAGGGAGGAACGCCGATGGCATTCACCAAGAAGACCGTCCGCGACATCGATGTGGACGGCAAGCGCGTCCTCATGCGCGTCGACTTCAACGTGCCGCTGGACGAGAACGGCAACGTCACCGACGACACGCGCATCAAGGCCGCCATCCCCACCATCAAGTACCTCGTCGACCACAACGCCAAGGTCATCCTCATGAGCCACCTCGGCCGCCCGAAGGGCGACGGCCCCGAGCCCAAGCTCTCCTTGAAGCCCGCGGCCGACAAGCTCCGCGAGCTCACCGGCCTCGACGTCACGTTCGTGCCGGATACCTA
>CANQSI010000062.1 GCA_947626465.1 uncultured Atopobiaceae bacterium | reverse complement strand
TGGGCTGTCAGGGGTTCGAACCCTGGACCTTGGGATTAAGAGTCCCCTGCTCTGCCAGCTGAGCTAACAGCCCGTATGTGGGTGCTCCAGGATGGGGTGGGCGAAGGGGCTCGAACCCTCGACCTACGGAGCCACAGTCCGTCGCTCTGCCAACTGAGCTACACCCACCATATGGAGCGTTGGTGCTCGGCTATTGTCGCGATTCGAGCCGCTAAGTGCAAGCGAACCGACGGCTCGAATTGAGAGTTCGCAGATCCATCACGCCCATCGCCGTGCAGGCGCGCAAGGGCTCCTTAATGCTGTTGCCATGGTGTGGGAAAATGATCGAGAACGGCAACGCGGAGAAGCAACGGAGAAGCGAAGGAGCGAATGATGGAGTTCTACGACGTCGACCCCAAGGAGCTAAGCCTCCAACCCATGGATATCTTCGCCACCGATTGGGCCCTGCTCACGGCGGGCACGGCGCAATCGTGGAACACGATGACCATCGGCTGGGGCGGTCTCGGCACGCTTTGGAGCCAGCCCATGGCTACGGTCTACGTGCGCCCCGACCGCCACACCCATGGCTTCATGGAGGCAAACGATCGCTTCACCATCTCCTTCTTCGGCGAGGAGGATCGCGAGAAGCTGAACTTCTGCGGCTCGCGCTCCGGGCGCAACACCGATAAGACCGAGTGTGGCATCAAGCCCATGGAGGTGGACGACGGCGCTATCGCCTTTGAGGACGCCGAGCTCATCATCAGCTGCCGCAAGGTCTATAGCGCGGACTTCGAGGCCGGGAGGTTCCTCGACAAGGCGATCCTCGGCTCGCGCTATCCCGGCGAAACGCCGCTCCACACGGCCTACTGGGGCATCATCGAGCATGTCTACGTGGCCGAAAGCGTCCTCGACGACGAGGATGAGTGCGGCTGCGACGACGAGTGCGGCTGCGAGCACCACCATCACCACGACGGCGACGAAGCGTGAGCGGGAGGGTGGACGCCCCCGTGTGGCCCGAGCCGGCCACGGCTACGTCTCGCGAGCGAGCCGCGTCGGCCAAGGTGGCCTTCTTCGACATCGACGGCACGATCATGCCCATCGGCACGGGCACCATGCCGCCCTCGACCGTGGCCGCCTTGGACTGGCTCCAGGAGCGAGGCGTGAAGATCGTCGTCTGTACGGGCCGCCACCTCGACTTTGCGCAGGAGGTGGCGCGCTTCCACGACTTCGACGGCTGGCTTTGCGCGAACGGGAGCTACTGCGTGCTCGATGGCGAGCTTGTCCGCGCGCAGGAGCTCGACCACGGCGACGTGTTGACGGCCATCGCAGAGGCGAGGGAGAAGGGCTACGGGCTCGCGCTCACCTACGACCACGACCTCGCGGTGGCCGTACCGGGAGGCGATCGCGCGGTGATCAACGACTCCTGGGAGCACTCTCCCGCCGTCGACTACTCCGAGCTCGACCTTTCTCGCCCGGTCTACCAGCTGAACGCCGTCGTGCCGCCAGAGCGCGACGCCGAGGTGCTCGCCCACACGCCGCATCTCAAGAGCGTGCGCTGGACCGAGTGGTTCGCCGACATCGTGCCTGCTGACGGCGGCAAGCAGGAGGGCATGAAGGCCGTGCTCCGCGCCCTCGGGGCCACGCGCGAGCAGTGCCTTGCCTTCGGCGATGGCAACAACGATCGCGACATGGTCGCATTTGCCGGGGTGGGGGTGGCCATGGGAAACGGCGCGCCCGAGGTGAAGGCCGTCGCGGACTACATCACGAGCGCCTGCGATGCCGACGGCGTGTGGAACGCCCTTACGGCGCTCGGGCTTCGCGAGTAGAGGATCTGCCGAATAGAGGATCTGCATGCTGAAGGCCCCTCGTGCGCACCATGCGCCGTGGGGGCCTTCTGCATGAGAGGGGCTAGACAGCGCCGTTGGACTGGTTGTCCTGCGTGTTCTGGTTCTGATTTTGGTTTTGCTGCTGGTTCTGCTGCTTTTGCGGCGTCTGCTGGCTCTGCGGGGTGCTTTGGTTCTGCTGCGTCTGGGTGCTCTGATTCTGGGTGTCTTGCTGCTGGTTCTGCTGGTTCCGGCCGTTACCGCGCTGGCCGTTCATGAGCTGATGTTCCACGAGATCCTCGAAGTCGATGTCGAAGCGATCCTCGAGGTCGTGGCGGTCGAGGTGCTCGTCGAAGTCGCGATCCTCGAAGTCGAACCGGTTCTCGAAGCGGTCGTCGAGGTCATCGACGTCGTCGTAGGTGCCCTGTGGGGCTTGGGCTGTGGGTGCGTCGTCGTGGTCGAGTATGTTCGCCGCCACGATGCCCGTGCCTGGCACGAGGAGCGCGAGCGACGCGAGGAGGGCGAGAAGGATATGCATGTGCTGCCTTTCGTGTGCGATGGCGGGGAGGTGCGGGATGCTTTGCCGCGCTAGGCGAGGGCGCTGTCAGTGGTGGTGGGATCCGAGGGGATCTGCTGCGTGGGCACGGAAGCCTTAGGATCAAACGGCGTGGGCTCACCCTGCACGGCCTCGAAGACCGCGACCTGCTCCCGCGCCTCGCGCGGCTTCATGCAGAGCACGTAGAGGCCGAGCATGAAGGGGGTGAGCACGATGCCGACGATCCAGAAACCGGCGAGCCTCGCGCCCTTCACCTCAACGCCCTTCGCGCGTGCGGCGTCGATGAGCATCACAATGGCGATGATGGTGGCCGCGATGAGCGCTGCCGTGAAAATGAGGCCGAAGACGCCGAGCAGCACGTTGCCGCCGGCCATGCCCATGGGCAAACGGTTGAACATGGAAGACTCCTTCCTTGGGGCGGAGCCTTATCTCCGCCGTTGGGAAGGAAGTCTGCCGAGCGCTCCTAAAGCCGGGCTAAAGCGCGACTAGCGTTTACTTTTACGCCGCATAGCCACTTTTTCGGTGTGGTCTCGCACGGAGAAAGTGGCTATGCGGCGCACACATTGATGCGTAAGCCTATGGGTGTCTAGTCGATCGATCCCACGGTGCCCATGAAGAGGGGGACGTTCGCGACGGCGTCGACGATGAGGTAGGCGAAGGGCCGATCGAGCACCACCTGGTGGGACTCTTCGAGGTCGGGCGCCATGCTCGTCTCCTCAATGCCCATCTCCGTGGCCGCGCTCGCCTTCGTGCCCTCCTCGTTTACCTCGATGAAGGTCTTCTGCACCGCCTCGCCGACGCAGAGCTTTTCAGGGCTGATGCCGGAGAAGTTCGCGAGCTGCGGATCGAAGGCGTCCGTCATCCCGAGGCGCTGGAGCGTGCCCGAGAGATCCATGTCATATTCGCCGTCGAACTTGGGAAGGCCGGTCGTCACGCTGCCCTGGCTGCCCATGCGCACGAGGTCGGCGAGCTCTGCGCCGGTGGTCTCGGCGAGGAGCTCGGAGACGCTCGTGCCCTCCTTCGGAAGCAGGCCCACGAACATATAGCGACCGCCCGCGTAGGGCTTCATGAAGCCGGTGCACTGGGCATTCTCGAGGTAGCCCGAGGAATCCTGCTCATACATCATGTCCACGCGGGCCTCGGTGCCGTCCTCCGCGTGGAAGGTGGCCTCCTCCACCGCGCCCTCCTCGTAGGGCGTCTCCCAGCCGCCCTCGAAGGCGCAGGCGTCGATCACGTAGAGCGCGTAGGAAGGGTCGATTTTCTCGAGGATGGAATCGATCATACCGTGGGTGTTTTCGTCCACCCAGCCGTTGATCTCCTGCAGCGTGGCGTTGTCGAAGGAGCGGTCATAGACCTCGGCGCCGAAGTCGTTTTGCGCGGAGGAGATGAACTGCTCGTTGGGCTCGAAGGTCTCGTTCAGCCAGATGGAATCGGCGAGCGAGAAGGTGTCGCCGTCCTTGCTCCAGCTCTCGGCAAGGCTCTTGAGCTCGGTCTCGAGCGAGCCGTCGGCAGGCGCGCCGAGTACGTCCTCGATCTGTGTGCGCGTGGCGCCCTCCGCGCCCGTGGCGAGCACGGCGAGCGGGCGCGCGAGCGAGATGGGGGAGACAAGCGAGTTTCCGTCCTTCGCATCGATGTTCTTCAAGAGGCCGAGGCCGAGGTCGTAGTAGGGCGCGGGATCGGACACGCTTGCCACCTCTTCCGTTTGGGTGTTTGCATCGGGCTCGGGTGCAGGCTCCGGCTCGGGGGACGCACCGCATCCCGCGAGGCTGCCGCAGACGAGAAGCGCTGCGAGCAGCGCCGCATGCCGTGTTTTCATGGGGCCCTCATTTCGGGTCGCGAGGCTTTGCACATCCTATGGGATTCCCCTGCGGGCACGCCTCAATACCCCTGCATTTCCGCTATGGTGGAAGCGATAGGGCAGTCGGATGGTATGCGGGGCGTACGTCACGCAGGGTGAAGGGCGTTGGGCATGGTTTTGAATCTGAACCCGACTGTGATCTGCCTCATCATCGCGCTCATCATCGCGCTCGTGAGCTGGATCGTGATCTCGTTTAAGAAGCCCTTCGGACTCTAGGGCTGAGCTCGACGTTTCATGATCTGGCCCTTTGCTCTCGCCGCCGCGCTCGCGATTGCGATCGCCTGGCATAACGGGTTCCACCTTCGGCGTACCCAAGCAGGGCTCGCAGCGATCTTCACGACGCGGCGCTTCGCGGGCAGGCGCGTGCGCGTGCTCTCCATACACCATGGCTGGCAATCGGGAATGGATCTCGATAATCCTGATGAGCTGGTATTTCCCTATGTGCGCGCGTTCGACGCCATCTTCTTTGGGCCGAGGGCGTCCGAGCGCGTGCTCGCGATCGGCGGGGGAGGGTTCTCCTATCCCGTTTCGCTCGCGAGGCGCGGCGTGGCCGTGGACGCGGTGGAGATCGATCCTTCCGTGGTGAGGATCGCGCGCGAGTTCTTCGGGCTTGCGGATGCGGAGGCGCTTTGCGGCGAGGACGGATCGCCACTTCTCCATGTGATCATCGAAGACGGGGTGCGCTACCTAGAGGAATGCCCCTCCACCTACGACGCCTGCGTCCTCGACGTGTATCGCGGCATGGATGCGGAGCCCCAGATGGCGAGTCCTAAGGCGCTCGCGCGCGTGAGGGCGTGCATGGCGCCGGACGGCGTGCTTGCGGTGAACGCCGTCTCGGGCAAGGACGGCGATCTTAACCTCGAAGTCTGGGCGAAT
>CANQSI010000061.1 GCA_947626465.1 uncultured Atopobiaceae bacterium | reverse complement strand
TCGATGACCTCGGCGTTGCCCGAGGCGCCCAGGATGAACGGGCCGGTGATGATGAGCACGAGTGCCGAGATGACGCCAATGATGCCGAGGATGATGAGGATCCACGAGGAGACCTTCACACCCACGATATCCTTATGGAGTGCTTCTTCGTTGGTGAGGGGCATAGTTCCTCCCTTTCACGGGTTCCCCTCCATGGGAACCCATCGGGTTTTGGGCTGACCAAACGGCTAGAGGGTAGCCCCTCACCACAAAATCTGCATGAGGAGTTCGATGAATGTACGGTATGGGAGCATCCGTGCGCTCCTACCGCGTGTTCGTGCCTGAAGGCCACGGGTATCATTCGGCGAGCGGCACCCATGCTCCCGCGATCAAGGAAAGACGGCGCGAACGCCTCGTACACTCCCACCATGCCCACGCCCACGCAATTCGACCTCACCCTCGATGGCACGCCCGTGCGCGTCACGCGACGCCGCAAGCAGGGCGTGGTGATCCGCGCCTATCCCGACGGACGCGTCACGCTCTCCGTCCCCACGTGGTTCACCAAGGCGAAGGCGCGGGAGTTCGTCGTCGAGCATCGCGCGCAGATCCTCGCGCAGGCGGCGCGCGTGGCGCCCTCCCCCACCGAGAGGGCCTATCGCCTCGCGCTCGCGCGCCTCGCCGAGCTCGACCGGGTGCCCGTGTGGGGCAGGGAAACGACGGTGCTCTATCGCGACGTCGCCGCGCGGGCGAGCGCGAAGCTCGAGCGTGGGGGCCTCGTGCTCTCACTTCCCGAAGACGCGCAAGGCGAGGACCCCGAGGCGTGCGCCACTCGACGCCTCGCCCTCGAGCGCCTCCTCGCGCGGGAGATGGAGGCGCGCATCCCCGAGCTTTCCGCGTGCTGCATGGCGGCCCTCGGCATCACCGCCGAGCACTGGTCCGTGCGAAAGATGACGAGCCGCTGGGGGTCGTGTCGCTGGGAGACGAAACGCATCACCTTGAACCTCGATCTCGCCACGCACGACCCGCGCTACCTGCAAAGCGTCGCGCTCCACGAGGCCTGCCACCTCATCGCCCACGACCATGGGCCCGCCTTCAAGGCGCTCATGGACCGCGTCTCCCCGAACTGGCGCGCGCTCGACCTCGCACTTCGGCAAGAGGGCGTGCGACTTCGCCCACACCGCGCCCTCCCAGAGGCGATGCGCTAGTCCATGCCCTCGAATTGGCTCTTGTAGAGCGTGGCGTAGAAGCCGTCGGCGGCGAGGAGCTCGTCGTGGGTGCCCGTCTCCACCACGTCGCCCTCGTTCATCACGATGATGCGATCGGCCGTGCGGATGGTGGAGAGGCGGTGCGCGATCACGAATGACGTGCGTCCCACGCGCAACCTGTCCATCGCCTCTTGGATGAGTTCCTCGGTCATCGTGTCCACGTTGGAGGTGGCCTCGTCGAGGATGAGGATGGGGCGCGCGGCGAGCACCGCGCGGGCGATGGTGATGAGCTGGCGCTGGCCCTGCGAGATGTTCGTGGCCTCCTCGTTGATCACGAAGTCGTAGCCGCCATCGAGCGTGTGGATGAAGCGGTCGCACCGCGCGATCCTACAGGCCTCCTCCACCTCCTCGTCCGTGGCGTCGAGGCGCCCGTAGCGCACGTTCTCGCGGATTGTGCCCTCGAAGAGCCAGGCGTCCTGGAGCACCATCGCGAAGTCGCCGCGAAGGTCGTGGAGCTCCCGCTCGCGCACGTCCACGCCGCCCACGGAGAGCTGCCCCGCGTTCACGTCCCAGAAGCGAAGGAGAAGCTTCATGAGGGTCGTCTTACCCGCGCCCGTGGGGCCCACGATGGCCACCGTCTTCCCCGGCTCCACCTCGAGCGAGAAGTCGTGGATCACGGGCTCAGCGGGGGTGTAGCCGAAGCGCACGTGGTTGAAGACCACCGAATCGCGCGGCCCCGTGGGTGCGAGCGGATGCGCGGGGCCCTGCTCCTCCTCGCCATCGAGGAACGTGAAGATGCGCTCGGCTGCGGCGGCCATCGATTGCATGAGGTTCGAGACGTTCGCAAGCGAGGCGATGGGCTGCGTGAAGTTGCGCACGTACTGCATGAAGGCCTGCACATCGCCCACCGTCACCGCGCCGCCGAGCACGAAGGCCGCGCCCGCCACCACGACGGCCACGTAGCCCATGTTCGACACGAAGCCCATGAGCGGCTGCATGAGGCCGGAGAGGAACTGGCTCTTCCACCCCGCCGTATAGAGCTCGCCATTCGCCTCGTCGAAGCGCGTGCGCGCGTTCTCGGCCTCGTCGAAGACCTGGATCACGAGCTGCCCCGTGAAGTCCTCCTCCACGATGGCGTTCACCTGCCCGAGGATGTTCTGCTGCCGCACGAAGTGCTTCTGCGACACGCCCACCATCACGCCGACGATGAGGAGCGAGGCCGGCAGCGTGAGGAGGGTGATGCCGGCGAGCGGGGCGGAGACCGCGAACATCATCACCGTCACGCCCACCACCTGCGTGGCCGAGCTCACCACCTGGTTCACCACCTGGTTCAGGCTCTGCCCCACGGTGTCCACGTCGTTCGTGATGCGCGAGAGGACGTCGCCTCGCTGGTGGTCCTCGAAGTAGCCCATGGAGATCGTGGCCACCTTCGCCGCAAGCGCGTTTCGTAGGCGAAAGCAGATCCGCTGGTTCACGCCGGTCATCACGAATCCCTGCACGGCCGAGCAGGCACTCGAGGCGCAGTAGATGCCGATGAGCCAGAGGATGGTGCGCCCGATGCCCGCGAAATCGATGCCGCCTGTGCCCGCCACCTGCGCCGATACACCTTCGAAGAGCTGGGTCGTCACGAGGCCGAGCACGTAGGGCCCGATGACCGAGAACGCCACGCTCGCCATGGAGAGCACGACGCCGAGAAGGATCGCCGGGAGATGCGGGCGTGCGAACGCGAGGAGGCCACGCATCGCGCGGCGGAAGTCGTGCGGCTTGTCGAAGCGGCTCATCCTGCGATTGCGCCTCTTGGGGATGTCGGTGCGCTCCTCAGCCATGGCCCACCTCCCCCCGCGAGGGAGTGGCAAACGAGGTGCCGGCAAGGACGCGTGCCACCTCGTCTCCGGAGAGCCCGAGCTCCTCGGGGGCGAGTTGCGAGGCGGCGATCCGCAGGTAGGCGGGACAGCTGCGCAGGAGCTCCGCGTGCGTTCCCTGCCCCGCGACGCACCCGTCGTCGAGCACGATGATCTTGTCCGCGCCCATGATGGTGGCCACGCGCTGCGCCACCACGAGCACGGTCGTAGCAGCCTCCTCGGCGGCGAGGGCCTGGCGAAGCGCGGCGTCGGTCTTGTAGTCGAGGGCGCTGAAGGCGTCGTCGAGCACGAGGATCTCGGGCGAGACGGCGAGCGCGCGGGCGATGGCGAGGCGCTGGCGCTGCCCGCCGGAGACGTTGGATCCGCGCTCGGCCACCGGCGCCTCGTAGCCACCCTCTCGATCCTCGATGAACTCCGTGGCTTGCGCGATCGCCGCCGCGCGTTCGATGGTGGCCTCGGAGGCCCCGTCCTCGCCGAATGCGATGTTGGATGCGATGGTGCCCTTGAAGAGGAGCCCCTGCTGCGGCACGTAGCCGATGCGGCTCCGAAGATCGGAGAGCGAGAGCTCGCGCACGTCCACCCCATCGACCTCGACCGCGCCCTCGCCCACGTCCCAGAGCCTCGGCACGAGGGAGACGAGGGTGGATTTGCCGGTGCCCGTGGCCCCGATGATGGCCACGGTTTCGCCGCGTGCGCAGGAAAAGTCCACGTGCTTCAGCACGGGCTCCGCGGCGCCGGGATAGGTGAACGACACATCGTGGAAGGCGATCGTCCCGCGTGCGTCCTCGCGCGGAGTCTTCGCCCTCGCGGGGCTCGTGATCGAGGGCTCCGTCTCGAGCACCTCGTGGATGCGCTGGGCCGCCACCTGCGCCCTCGGCAGCATGACCGCCACCATGGCGAGCACCATGAAGGCGCTCACGATCTGCATGGTGTAGGAGATGAAGGCCATCATCGTGCCCACGAGGAGGCCGCCTTTGGCGATGATGCCCGCGCCGAACCACACGATGCCCACCGTCACGAGGTTCATCACGAGCATGATCATCGGGTTCACGAGGCTCATCACCCTCCCGGTGAAGAGCTGCGTGTCGCGGAGCTCGCCCGACGCGTCGTCGAAGCGCTCAAGCTCGAAGGCCTCGCGGTTGAAGGCGCGAATGGGCATGAGACCGTCGAGGAGATCGCGCGCCACGAAGTTCACGCGGTCCACGAGCTTCTGCATCAGGCGGAAACGCGGCATCGTGAGGCCGAACATGAGGCCCATGAGCGCGAGGATCACGGTCACCGCCACCGGGATCACCCACTCGAGGCCCGTGGAGGCCGCGACCACCTCCACCGTGGCCACGATCCCCATGATGGGCGCGAAGAGCACCATGCGAAGGCTCATGGTGGCCACGAATTGGATCTGCTGGACGTCGTTGGTGGAACGCGTGATGAGGGATGCCTGGGAGAAGCGATCCACCTCGGCCGGCGAGAAGTCCATCACGCGGGAAAAGAGCTGCTTGCGGGTGTCGCGAGCGATGGCGGCACCGGTGCGGCTCGCGATGTAGCCCACGCAGAACGTGGCCGCGAAGGAGCCCGCCGTCACGCCGAACATGAGCCATGCCATCTTCTGGAGGTAGGCGTTTTGGATGGCCACGAGATCGGCCCCCTGTGCGCGATATTCCTCGCGCACGAACTCGATCGCGCGAAGCGCCTCCACGTCGGCGTCATCGGCGGAGGCGAAGACGTCTTCTGCGCCCGACGCGGCTTCCTGCACGCCGAAATAGGCCGCCTCGGGCCCCTCGAGCGCCTTTGCGAGCGGACCATCAGGCGTGGCATCCGCCTTCGGGCTGAGGGTGCGAATGCCCGAGGCGTCCGCGGGCTCGAATGCCGCCTCCACGAGCGCACGCTCATTTGGCGCCATCTGCGCCGCGAGCTCGGAAAGCACGTCCGCTCGAATGGACGAGGGTACGCAGCTCTCGATGCCTCCCTGCTGGATGCCCACGTCCACGATGCTGCTCATGTAGCCCGGAAGCGCGAGCTCGAAGAGCGCCTGGATCACGAGGAGCACGAGGCAGGCGAGAAACGAGGGCAC
>CANQSI010000060.1 GCA_947626465.1 uncultured Atopobiaceae bacterium | reverse complement strand
TGATCGTGCTCGAGACCATCCGCGCGCTTCGTGGCGACATCGTGAGCGTGGACTGAGCGCGGCGGCCGATTCCGTCACAATCTGAGCCGAGCGGCAATCCACGTCCTGCGAGGTGCTCCATGGAAAGTAGCGCGCCGAGGGCCATTGCGGTCATCTTCGCCGGCGGCACCGGCTCGAGGATGAACGGGGCCACCATGCCCAAGCAGTTCCTCGAGCTCGGCGGGCGCCCGATCATCGTGCACACCCTCCGGCACTTCCAAGACCACCCCGAGATCGGCGCGATCTTCATCGCGTGCCTCGAGCCTTGGATCGGCGCGCTCGAGGGCTTCGTCGATCGCTTCGGCTTGGGCAAGGTGAAGCGCATCGTCCCCGGTGGCGCGACGTGCCAGCTCTCCATCGCGGAGGGCCTCGAGGCGGCGGCGAAATGGATCGAGGGTGCGGCTCCGGCGGCCGATCCCGTGGTGCTCGTGCACGACGGGGTGCGCCCCCTCATCGACGCCTCCACGATCACGCGCTGCATCCGCTCCGTCGAGGAGAACGGCCCCACCGCCACCGTGGCGCCCGCGAGCGAGACGGTGATCGTCACGAGCAACGGGCAGGTGGACGAGGTGCTCGATCGCTCCCGCTGCCAGCTCGCCCGCGCTCCACAGGGCTTTCGCTTCTCAGAGCTCCTCGCCGAACATCGCCGCGCGCGCGAGGAGGGCCTCACCGACTTCATCGACTGCGTCTCGCTCATGAGCCACTACGGCCACGTCATCTCCACCGTGGAGGGACCGCCCGACAACATCAAGATCACCACGCGTCGCGACTTCTTCGCCTTCAAGGGATACGTGGACTACAAGGAGATGGCGCAACTATGGGAGAACTAGCCGCCTACCTGCGCGAACGCGCACGTTCAATTGCCGATGATCCCGCGCTTGGCTGGGAGGCGCTCGATGGGTCGAGCGTCCTCGTCACCGGCGCTACGGGCCTCATCGGCGCCCAGCTCGTGCGCACGCTCCTCGAGCGCCCCGCCATCTCGAGGGTCGTGCTGCCCGTGCGAAACGTCGAGCGGGCACAGGCGCGCTTCGGAAGCGACCCCCGCCTCTCCTTCATGCCATGGGAGGCGGGGCAGCCCCTCCTTGCCGCGGAGCCCGTGGACTACGTGGTGCATGGGGCCGCGCCCACCTCGAGCGCGGGCTTTGCCCGGGAGCCCGTCGAGGTGATCGACGCCGTGGTCTGCGGCACGAGGGCCGTCCTCGAGATGTGCCGCGTAGCGAAGCCGAAGAAGATGGTCTTCCTCTCCACCATGGAGGTGTACGGCGAGGCCTTCTGTCGCCTCGACGAGACGACGTTCGGCCCGCTCGACCCCATGGTGGTGCGCAGCAGCTATCCCGAGTCAAAGCGCCTCGCGGAGTGCCTCGTCGCCGCCTACGCCTCCGAATACGGCGTGAGGGGCTGCACGCTTCGCCTCGCGCAGACCTTCGGCGAGGGCGTGGCGAGAGATGATGGGCGCGTCTTCGCGGACTTCGGCCGCCACGCGATCGCGGGCGAGGACGTGACGCTCCTCACCACTGGCACGAAGAAGAACCCCTACCTCTCCGTGGACGATGCCGTGCGCGCCATCCTCGTGGCGCTCGCGAGGGGCGAGGCGGGCCTCGCCTACAACGCGGCGAACGAGGCCACCTACGTCGCGATACGCGACCTCGCGCGCGCGGCGCTCGACGCGCTTTCGCCCGAGGGCTCAGGCGCGGAGGTCGTCTTCTCCCTCGACGCGGACGCCGCGGCGCGCTTCCGAGCGCCCTCGGAGCTCGACCTCGACACCACCCGCCTCCAGGCCCTCGGCTGGCGGCCCACCGAGGGCTTGCCAGAGATGTTCGGCGCCATGGCCCACGGCTGGACGCTCGGCGATGAGTGAGCGCGCGCGTCCTCGGATCCTCGTGCTCATGGCCGCCTACAACGCGGGCGAGCACCTGGAAGACCAAGTGGAGTCCATACTCGTGCAGGATGACGTGGACGTGCATCTCCTCATCTCCGACGACGGCTCCACCGATGGCACCGTCGAGCGTGGCGAGGCCTACGCCCGCGCGCTTGCGCAGGTGGCCTTCAGGCGAAACCCCGAGAACCTCGGGTGCACGCGGAACTTCATGCAGATGGTCGCCGACGCGGACGCCGCCTCCTACGACTACTTCGCCTTCGCCGACGACGACGATTTCTGGCTCACCGACAAGCTCGCCCGCGCCGTGGAGCTCCTCGCCTGCGCAGGGCCGCGGACGCTCTACTACTCCGACGTCACGCACGTGGACGCGGAGAGCGGCAGGGTGCTCTCGTCGGATTCGCCGATGTACGCGAGCTGCGCGCGCAACCTTGGCACGTGCCTCGTCTCGAACTGGGCGGCCGGGTGCACGATGGTCTTCGACGCGGAGCTCCTGCGCCTCCTCCAGGCCCGCCCGCAGACGTGCTTTCCCCGCCACCACGACGCCTGGGTGCACCTCGTGGCGCTCTCCTGCGCGAAGACGGTGCCCGACCTCGGCCACTCCTCCATCATCCACAGGATCACCCACGAGAACGTGACCTTCGACCGCATCGAGCGCGACTTCGGGCGCTTCAGTGCGAAGCGCATGGGCGCCGCGCTCGGACAGCTCTTCCACGCGCGTGAGCACACCTTCACCGATGCGGCGGCCCTGCTTTCGGAGAGCTACGGCGAGCTCATGGGCAGGGAGAACCGCGAGCTCGTGCGCCTCGTGGCGAGCCTCCCGCGCTCAGCCAAGGCCCGCGTCGAGGCCGCCTTCAACCCCGCGCTTCGCCTGCCCACCCCGCTTGAGGATGCGCTCCTCAAGGCTCGCATCCTCGGAAACTACCTCTAACCCTCGCATCGAAGGGAGCGCGAGGCACCCATGCAGCTCACCCACGACCAAGCGCTCGAGAAGCTCCACGCGAGCGTCCTCGAGATCCTCGACGCCATCGCCGCGTTTTGCGCCGAGCACGAGATCGAGTGGTTCCTCGACTCGGGCACGACGCTCGGCGCGCTTCGCCACGACGGCTTCATCCCCTGGGATGACGACGCGGACGTGGGGATGCTTCGGGGCGAGTGGGAGCGCTTCGTGGAGCTCGCCGCCACCGAGGGCTTCGTGCCGGGCTTTTCCGTGCACACCGCGCGCGACACGAAGGGCTTCGACGGGATCATGGCGAAGGTCTTCAAGGACGGGACGAAGTTCCTCGACCAGCGCGCCATCGACGAGGGCTTCGAGCAGGGGATCTTCGTGGACGTCTTTCCCTACGACGCCCTCTTCGCCGACCCATCGGCCCAGCGCCGCCAGCTCATGGGCGCGCGCCTCTGGACCTACCTCCTCTACCTCAGCGGTTCGGGCGACGTCAACGTGCCCCACGCAGGCGCCCTCGGCGCCACCGAGCGCGTGGTCTGCAGCCTCGCGAACCCCGTGGTCCATGCCTTCGTGGGGCACGAGCGGGCCCTCGCGGGCTTCGAGCGCTCGATCCCTTCGCCTGGAGACGAGGTGTGCGACATCTACGTGCCGCTTCCCTATGAGCTGCGCCACCCGAAGAACACGCTCGTACCGGTATCCCATCACGCGTTCTGCGGACGCATGTGGCCCGTTCCCGCCGACCCGGACGCCTACCTCACGGTGAAGTACGGCGATTGGCACGCGCTCCCGCCCGAGGAGGAGCGCAAGAGCCACCTCCCCGTGCTCATCGACTTCGGCGATGGCGATACCTTCGGCGAGTGCGCGGAAGAGACCCTCTAGCTGCGAGGCTTTCCGTTCGCGATGAGGGATTCGTAGAAGCGCGCGAGCCACTCGGCGCCGTCGTGGATGTCGTAGCCCTCCTTGCGCACGATCTCGCTCGCGCAGGGGATGCGCTCGCCTTCGATGAGGAAGTCCTCGAGCGCGGCGTCTGCCCACACGTCCACGCCGGCGGCGAGGTCGATCCTGAAAGTCGTGCCGAGAAGCACCGCCTCCTCGGGGATGTCTGCCGAGATGAGCGCGGGCAAGCCGGCTGCCTGCGCCTCCACCGCCGCCACGGGCAGGCCCTCTTTCAGCGAGGGGAGCACGAACACGTCGAACACGTCTAGGATCGCCTTCACGTCGTCGGTGACGCCGAAAAAGAGGCACCTTCCCTCGATGCCGAGGTCGCGCGCCTCGCGCATGAGCGTGTCCTCGAGCTCGCCTCGCCCCACGATGATCGCGAGCGTCGGGACGCCGAGGTCGTTGAGCCGCTTCACCATGCCGAGGAGGACGCGCTGGTTCTTGATCTTCGTGAGGCGCCCCACGGTGCCGAGGATGAGTGGCACCTCGCCCTCCTCGAGATGAAGCACGGGAGACGCGCCCTTCGCGTTCCAGCCTCCCATGGCGAGGAAGCGCCGCTTCGCCTCGCGATGGTCCTCGGGCGTGCAGCGGAAGGCCTCGGTGTTGATGCCATTCGCGATCACATGGAACCGCGGGCCCTCCACCACGCGCCTCCCGAAGCGATCGAGCCCCGCGGCGCGCGAGCACGCGAGGAACCAGTCGGCGACGAAACGCGTGCCGAAGGAGAAGAAGCGCGTGCCGAGCTGCGTAGGCGAGAGGGGGAGGTTCTCGCAGTGGGCGTGGGCGATGGTGATGCGCCCCGCGCGATTGGCCTCGTCGAGGTAGATGGCGGCCGAGCTCCCGATGTGGCCGTGGACGATCGGGTGCTCGGGGTGCGCGGCGAAGAACTCGCGGCACCACCTGCGATACGCGACCCCGTTGAGCCCGTTGAAGCGCGCGGGAAGGCGATAGACCTCGCCGCCGAGCGCGCGGATCTCGGGCTCGTAGTCGCAGGGCGCGTCGCCGTGGATGAGGAAGTCGAATTGGATGCCCTTCGGGCCGAGGAGCCGGTAGAGATTCATGAGGAACGTCTCTGCTCCCGCTCGATCCATCGTGCCAATCACGTGGAGTACGCGAAGCGTCTCAGATGCCATCGGTTCCCCTTTCCCTCCCGTCGAGCCGGACATGCCGCGGCCGCCCTTAGAGCATACGGGCTTCCGGGGGCTTGGGACGAAGCGCAGGAGCGCCGCGCTCCCCCGCCCCCGCGCAGCGGCTTCGTAGCGTAGCGTGCCGTAGAATACCTGCTCAAAGGCAGTGCACGCCACGGGAGCCGCGAGAGGAGGGGCGCATGGCGCTCGACATCAAACGCCTCGCAGGCGACTTCGGCTTCGCGTTCGTGGCGCAGGTGAGTGCCATGCTCGTGGGGTTCATCAACGCCCTCTTGCTCCCGAAGCTCTTCACGGAGACCACGTACGGCTACTGGCAGCTCTTCCTCTTCTACGCGAGCTACGCCGGCATCTTCGGAGTCGGCCTCGTGGACGGCGTCTA
>CANQSI010000059.1 GCA_947626465.1 uncultured Atopobiaceae bacterium | reverse complement strand
CAGCCGCAACGGCGCTTGCGCCCCGTGGTGACGCCGTACTCGTGGCCCACCTCGCAGAGCTTCTCGCCGATCTCGTCGCCCTGGGGGAGCTCCGTGAGGAATGGGCCGGAGCCCACGCGCGTGAGATAGGCCTTGGCGATGCCGAGCACGCGGTCGATGGCCACGGGCCCCACGCCCGAGCCCGTGATCGCGCCACCGGCCGTGCAGTTCGAGCTCGTGACGAAGGGGTAGGTGCCGTGGTCGATGTCGAGCATCGTGGCCTGTGCGCCCTCGAAGAGGATGGACTGGCCGGCGTCGATGGCGTCGTTCAAGAAGCGCGAGGATTCCGCGATGTAGGGCGCGAGGCGCCGCGCGTAGGGGCGGTAGCGCTCGGCGATCTCGTCCACCGTGTAGGGGCGAAGGCCGTAGACGAGCTCGAGGATGGGGTTCTTCTCGGCGAGCGCCGTCTCGAGCTTCTCGCGGAACACCTTCTCGTCAAGGAGATCCTGCACGCGAAGGCCGATTCTCGTGGCCTTGTCCGCATAGCAGGGCCCCACGCCGCGTCGCGTGGTGCCGATGAGGTTCTTGCCGAGGCGACGCTCGTTCGCCCCGTCGAGGTCCTTGTGGTAGGGCATCACGAGGTGCGCGTTGCCGGAAATCTTCAGGAGCTCGCACGAGATGCCGTCGGCCTCGAGCATGTCCATCTCGTCCACGAGGATCTCGGGATCCACGATGCAACCGTTGCCGATGACGGGCACCACGCCGGGATACATCACGCCGGAGGGCACCTGGTGAAGCCCGAGCTTCTGGTCTCCCACGATGACGGTGTGGCCGGCGTTCGCGCCGCCCTGATAGCGGCACACGACGTCGAAGTCGCCGGAAATGAGATCCGTGACCTTGCCTTTTCCCTCATCGCCCCATTGGGTGCCCACGAGCACGGTCACGCCCATAGCTCTCTCCTCGCTCACGTTGGCCTCAGCTCGCCTTCAGGGCCCGCGCCGCCCGCGTGGCCCGCGGCCCCAAGTATAGAAGAGCCGGCACGGCCCTCCCATATGCCCGCGCCCTCGCAACAGCTCTTTCACGAAGGGATGTGCCCTCCGTGCGCCAGCCGCGCGCCGACTCCTCGCTACTCGTCGTGGCGGTGGTCGATCTCGAAGAACTTCGTGATGCGATCGAGGAAGCCCATCGTGATGATGTTCGTGGGGCCGGAGCGGTTCTTCGCCACGATGAAGTCCGTCATGTTCTTGTCGGGGCGATCGGGCTTCTCGGCCTCCTCGGGGGAATTCGACTTGTCCATGAGGATGACGACGTCGGCGTCCTGCTCGATGGCGCCGCTCTCGCGGAGGTCGTAGAGTTGCGGGCGCCTTGGCGTGGCGTTTGCGGATTGGCGATTCAGCTGCGAGAGGGCGATCACCGGCACGCCGAGATCCTTCGCCATGATCTTCAGCCCGCGGCTCATCTCCGCCACCTCCGTGGCGCGGTTGTCGGAGTAGCGCTTGCCCGAGGAGAGGAGCTGCAGGTAGTCCACGATGACGATGCCGCGCTCCTTGTTGTGGAAGTGGCGGCGCGCCTTGGCGCGGATCTCCGTGACGGAGGTGCCGGGGGTGTCGTCGATGGCGATGTCGAGGCGCGAGAGGTGCTGGCTCGCGGAGGTGATCACCGGCCACTCCGAGGCGGAGATGTGGCCCTTGGCGATGGCCGAGTGGCTCACGTTCGAGACGCTCGAGAGGAGGCGCTGGGCGATCTCGAGCGCGCTCATCTCGAGGGAGAAGATGAGGACGGAAGCCTGCGCATCGGGCTTGTCGGGGTTCGCCGCCTCCACGGCGAGGTTCAGCGCGAAGGACGTCTTGCCCACCGCCGGGCGCGCGCCCACGACGATGAGCTGCCCCGGGCGAAGGCCCATGAGCGTCTCGTCGAGGCGCTCGTAGCCGGTGGTGATCCCGAGGAGCTGGCTTCCCATCTCGCGGCGCACCTGGATGTCGTTATAGAGCGCCACCATGGCGTCGCTGATGGGGATGGTGGCATTGCCCACGTTGCTCTCGGTGGCCTTGTAGAGCAGCTCCTCGGCCGCGTCCACGACCTCTTTCGGGTCCTCCGGGGCATCGGCGGCCAACGCCGTGATGTTGGCCGCAGCCACCATCATCGCGCGCAGGAGGCTGTCGCGCTTCACGAGCTCGGCGTGGTGTTTCCACGACACGAGCGAGAAGAGCTGGTTGGCGAGGTCGTTCACATACGAGGCGCCTCCGGCGCGCTCGAGGGTGCCGAGGCTGCGGAGATGGCTCACGATCGAGATGGGGTCGGTGGGGTAGCTCTTGTTGAAGAGCGTTTGCAGGGCCTCGAAGACGATGCGGTTCCGCTCGAGGTAGAAGTCCTCTTTCTTGAGGTCGATCAGGCAGTCGCGCAGGACATCCTCGGAGGTGATCATCGCGGCGAGCACCGAGCTCTCCGCCTTGGCGTCATGGGGGAGGATGAGGTCGGGCGCCTGGCCGCTGTTCAGCGCAAGGCCACGGCGCGCGGCGCCTGAGGGTACTTCTGTGAGGCGCGGCTTCTCCGCGAATTCGGGCATGCAGACTCCACTCGATTCAATGCGTGCGAATGGATGGTAGCCCCCAAACTTGACAATAATTAGAGCCGTTTCGACCCGATTCAGCTCTCGACTCGCAGATGTGCAAAGTCCCCTCGCGCCTTCCCGCGAAACGACGCTTTTCGACGTTGTCTACAAATTCACGTCGTTTTCGGCGTTGAGTTTTGAACATCCATCACAAAATATTCACCGAATGGAAGCCATGCCCATCTACGTGGGGTTACGCCGTTTTTCCGATTTTTCGATATGACAAAACTGCTGGTAGAGGGGCTTATCCACCAAAAGGCGATGCATAAAGAGGCCGTCCGTCACGCTTGACGAACGGCCTTCCGTTGTGGTTTCGCAGCTACTTTGGCGAATTTCCAGGAACCACCCTGCGAAAGGGCATGTCGAAAGTGCCTGTTGGGCGATTGCAACCCCCTCATCGGCCGGCGGCGCCGGCCAGGGGCGCGCCGCCCTTACGCCTCGGCAGCTTCGGCGGCCTCTTCCTCGGCGACCTCGAGATCGTGCGCGTCCTTTGCGAGCACCACGCCCTCGACGTCGGCCTCGGTGGCGAGCGCCTCGTCCGCCTCGGCGGCCTCATCGGCCGCGGGAAGATCCTCGGGCTTGCCCACCTGCACGTTCAGCGAGGCGGTGATGTCGCGGTAGAGGTTCACGTCCACCACGTGCAGGCCAGCCTGCTTGATGGGCGCCTTGAGCTCCACACGGCGGCGATCGATCGTCACCTTCAGCTGGCTCGCGATGGCGTCGGCGATCATGGTGGAGGTCACCGAGCCGTAGAGCTGGCCTTCCTCGCCCACGCGGACGTCTTCGATGGAGACGAGCTTGCCTTCGAGGATGTCGCGCACGGCCTCGGCGTCCTCCACGCGGCGAATCTCGCGCTTCTGGATGTTGTGGCGGCGCTCCTCGAGCTGCTTCATGTTGCCCTTGGTGGCGGGCTCGGCGATGCCCTTGCGGAAGAGGTAGTTCTCGGCGTAGCCCTGGGCCACGTCGATCACGTCACCCTCGCCGCCCTTCCCGCGGAGCTCGGTCAACAGGATTACGTTCATGTTCGGCTCCTTCGGTTAGTCGCGCCTCCGGGCGCCACGATTGGTGACCACGGGCACGGCGTAGGGCATGAGCGCCATCGTGCGCGCGCGCTTGATGGCGTTTTGGATCATGTTCTGGTGCTGGCGGCACGCGCCGGTCACGCGACGCGGCTTGATCTTGCCGCGATCCGTGACGTACTTGCGCAGGAGTTGCGTGTCCTTGTAATCGATTTCCTTCACGCCGTCGCGGCAAAACTGGCACACCTTGCGGCGCGGTTGCCTCTGGTAGTCACCAGAGGTCTTCGAACGAACTTTACGTGGCATGCTGCTTCCTTAGAAGGGGATGTCCTCGTCGTAGACCGCTCCCTCGGGCGGCAGGGGCGCCGCCGGGGAAGAGCCTGCCGACATTCCGTCGTCGATGCCATCGCCTTGGGGCGCCGGCACCGAATAGCTGGGCGCTTGGCCGTAGCCGCCGGAATTCTCGTTTCCGTAGCCGCGGTTCTGCGCGCCGTAGCCCTGACCACCCTGGTAGCCCTGGTTGGGCTGGTAGCCCTGGCCGCCTTGGTAGCCGCCTCGACCCTGGCCGCCGTCGTTTCGGCGCGAGATGAAGTCGAGGTCGTCCACGACCACCTCGATCTTCGAGCGGCGCTGGCCCTCTTGGGACTCCCAGGTGCTGTAGCGGAGCTTGCCCTCGATGGCCACCTTCGTGCCCTTCGAGAGGAAGCGCGAGAGCGAATCGGCGCGCTGGCCGAAGAGCACGCAGTCGATGAAGTTCGGGAAGTCCTCCCACTCACCGGTCTGCTGGTTGCGGCGGCGATCGTTCACGGCCACCCCGAAGTTCATCACGCGGGTGCCGTTCGTGGTCATGCGAAGCTGGGGATCACGGGTGAGGTTGCCGGTGATCAGGACGCGGTTGATGCTCATGCGTACACCTCTCTTTCGCAAGGCGACGGGCCTTGCGGGCAGTCACTCGACTACGCTGCCTGTCGAGTGATCATGGACCGCTTGACCGCATCCGTGATGCGCAGGATGCGCTCAAGCTCTTCGATCTGGTCCGGTTCCGCCTGGAACTTGATGAGGGTGTAGTCGCCTTCCTGGAGATGGTCGATCTCATAGGCGAGCTTACGCCGGCCCCACTCGTCCACATCCTCCACCTTGCCGCCCACTCCCGTGATAGCGGCATCGATGCGCGCCATGGTGGCGGCACGATTCTCGTCAGTGAGGTTGGGATCGAGTATGAACAGCAGTTCATAAGCCTTCACAACGTTCACCTCCTCTGGGCTAAATGGCCCCGGGACATGAAGGTGTGCCCGAGGCAGAAGGTCAAGACGGCCATCCTAGCACAAGGATTGCGCCCCCTTCGCCCATCGCGCGGAATCCGTTCGATGGGAGCCTAGGGGGCGCACCTTGCAAAAATGTGTGGTCGAGCTGGCCGGGGGCGTCCAGCGAGCTGCCAATCAGCCAACACGCGGGTCCCGAGGCGCGGTTGAAAGCTAGATGAGATGGTCGATGTGCTCGTCTCCCTCGGAGCCGTCCTGCTCGGCGATCGCCTCGTCCACGGCCTCCTTTACCTCGGGAGAATCGATGGAGGCGACGGCGTCCCTCGACTGCAGATCCACGTCGGGCCACGTGGCGGCCACCTCGGAGGCCACCTGTCCATACACTTCGCGCTCGCCGGGCTCCGCGTCGGCTTCCGATTCGACGTCGGAGGGGAACTTCACGCTTTCTTCAATCTTCGGGGCGCCGAGATGGCCCGTCCCCGGCTCGGGAGGCGTCACGACCTCCGTCCATCGGAC
>CANQSI010000058.1 GCA_947626465.1 uncultured Atopobiaceae bacterium | reverse complement strand
GGCGTGCCGCAGCGGTTGTAGTCGATGAGCGATTCCGCGGCGCCGCCGATGCGCCCCTCCGCGCCGCCGATGTGGGTCATCTTCGCCGCGTCCTCCTCCATGTGGATGCGAAGGATGCGGATGGGCACCTCATAGCCGCCCTCGATGCGCCTGAGCTCGCCGCCTTCCGCGTTTGCCGCGTCGAGGGAGAGGGCGCCCGTGCCGCCGTGCGCGTTCATCGCCACCGTCGGCGTCGTCGCGAAGCGATCGCTCGGCGCGTCCTCCGGGAGCTCCTTCGCGCCCTGCCCCCGCACCTCGAGGTTCAGCCTCCCGTGCATGCAGAAGGCCACCGGGCCCTGCGTGGTTTGGAAGTTCTTCGCCATGTCGGGATAGAAGTAGTGCTTGCGATAGAACATCGAGCGCTTCTGGATGGCGCAGCCCGTGGCGAGGCCCGCCTTCACGATGCTTCGGATGGCCTCCTTGTTCGGCACGGGAAGCGCGCCCGGAAGCCCGAGGCAGACGGGGCAGACGTTGGCGTTCGGCTCATCGTCATGCGAGAGCTTGCAGCCGCAGAACATCTTCGTTTCGAGCGTGGTGAGCTCGGTGTGCACCTCGAGGCCGATCACGGCCTCCCAATCGCGAAGTACCTCGGAAAGCGTCTTCATCAGAGCTCGCCCCCCTTCCCGGCACACGCCGGCGCCACGGAGCCCTCGGCCTCGAAGGCCCGCTCGATCGCGCGGGCGAAGGTGAGGAGGCGCCGATCCTTGAACGCGGGGCCTTGGAGCTGCACCGCGAGCGGCATGCCGCTCTCCGGGCCAAGCCCCACGGGCACGGAGATGGAGCCGTTGCCCGCGATGTTGCTCGAGATGGTGAACATGTCGGAGAGGTACATCTCCGTGGGACTCGAGATCTCGCCGAACTTGAACGCCGTACGCGGGGCCGACGGGAAGAGCAGCACGTCGGCGCGCTCGAACGCCTTCGCATAGGAGCGCGTGATGAGCGTGCGCGCCTGCTGCGCCTTGTAGTAGTAGCGGTCGTAGACGCCCGAGGAGAGGAGGTAGGCGCCGAGCATCTGGCGGCGCTTGGCCTCGGCGCCGAAGCCCTTCGCGCGGCTCTTCTCGCTCTGCTCCGCGAGCGTGGCGCAACCGGGCTCCTGGTAGCCGTAGCGCACGCCATCGAAGCGCGCGAGGTTCGAGAACGCCTCGCAGGGACCGATCACGTAGTACGCGGCGATGGAATCGTCGATGTGGGGAAGCTCTACCTCGAGGATCTCCGCGCCCTGGTCCTCGAGCGCCTTCGCGGCGCCCCGCACGGCCGCGCGCACCTCGTTTGAGATGCCCTCGGCCTCGGAAAGCGCGGGCACGAGGCCCACTTTCAATCCCTCGACGCCGTCCTCGAGGTGCTCGAGGAAGTCCACCGGACACTCCTGGCTCGTGGAATCCATGGGGTCCGCCCCCGGGCCCACGAGCGCGTTCATGGCCATCGCCACGTCCTCCACGCGGCGCCCGAAGGGCCCCACCTGGTCGAGCGAGGAGCCGAACGCCACGATGCCGTAGCGGCTCACCGCGCCGTAGGTGGGCTTCAGGCCCACGACCCCGCAAAACGCCGCCGGTTGGCGGATGGAGCCGCCGGTGTCGGAGCCGAGCGAGAGCGTGACCTCGCCCGACGCCACGCTCGCCGCCGAGCCGCCCGAGGATCCGCCGGGCACGCGCTCCGTGTCCCAGGGATTCGCGGTCTTTCCGAAGTAGCTCGTCTCGGTGGAGGAGCCGAAGGCGAACTCGTCCATGTTCGCCTTGCCCATGGGCAGGCACCCGGCGTCGATCATGCGCTTGACGCAGGTGGCCGTGTAGGGCGATTCGTAGTCTTCGAGCATCCGCGAGCCGCAGGTCGTGCGGCTGCCGATGAGGTTCATGTTGTCCTTCACGGAGAGCGGCACGCCCGCAAGCGGCGGCAGCGCCTCCCCCCTCGCGCGCGCCTCGTCGAGCTCGCGCGCCCGGCTGAGGGCAAGCTCCTCGCTCACCTGCAGAAGCGCGTGGATCTCGCCGTCGCGCGCCGCGATGGCATCGAGCGAGGCGCGCGCCACCTCTTCTGCGGAGAAGTCCCCCGCGGCCACCCCGCGGACGATCTCGCGTGCGCTCAGCACATCGAAGCAGCTCATGAGAGCCCCCCTCCGCCGAGGATGGAGGGCACGCGGAAGAGGCGCCCGTCGGTGGCGTGCGCGTTCTCGAGCGCGGATTCGAGATCGAGCCCCGGCTTCTCCACGTCGTCGCGCATCACGTCGGAGAGGTCGCCGATGGGATGGAACGTGGGATCCACGTCCTTGGGGTCGAAGTCCACGATCGGCTGGAGCATCGCCACGGCGTCGTTCATGTACGCCGTCATCTCGCGAAGCTCGTCGCCCTCGAGGCCAATGCGCGCGTACTCGGCGATCGCGCGCACGTCATGTTCGGAAAGCGCCATAAGGTTCCCTCCACGCGGGATTGCTCCGGCCATTGTAGGGAAGCCCCTTTACAACAATGTGACAAGCCCTCTTTCGTCGAGGGGGTCGTGGTGCGGCGTGCCCCGAAGCGGCTCACCGCAAGCGGGCCCATTCGAGCGAATGAATTGGCTTCCTACCAGTCGTGGGCCTCGGGGGAGGCGAGGAAGGCGGCCCGGAAGGCGGCGTAGTGGCCTTCGGCGATGGCGGCGCGGATGCGCGCCATGAGGTCGAGCAGGTAGGAGACGTTGTGCTCGGAGAGGAGCATCGCGCCGAGCATCTCCCTCGACTTCACGAGATGGTGCAGGTAGGCGCGCGAAAAGCCGCCGGTGCAGGCGGGGCAGGCGCACGCCTCGTCGAGCGGGCGCGGATCCTCGGCGAAGCGCGCGTGGCGAAGGTTCATGCGCCCCTCGTGCGTGAGCGCGGTGCCCATGCGCGCCGTGCGCGTGGGAAGCACGCAGTCGAACATGTCCACGCCGAAGCCCACCGCCACCACGAGCGTGGTGGGGTTGCCCACGCCCATGAGGTAGCGCGGCTTGTCCTTGGGCATGAAGCGCGAGACGAGCGGCTCGAGGGAGGCGTACATCGTCGCGTGGTCCTCGCCCACCGAGTAGCCGCCGATGCCGAAGCCGGGAAAGTCGCCCGCCTCCTCGAGGCGCCGAAGTGATTCGCGCCTGAGTTCGAGGTCCATGCCGCCTTGGACGATGCCGAAGAGCGCCTGGTCCTCGCGCGTGTGCGCGGCGAAGCAGCGCGCGGCCCACTTCGCGGAGAGGTCGACGGCTCGGCGCACCTCGGCGTCGGGCGCCGGGTAGGGCGGGCACACGTCGAGCTGCATGGCGATGTCGGCTCCGAGCGCCTGCTGGATGCGCATGTTCTCCTCGGGCGTCCAGAAGATCTTCTCGCCGCCGTACTCCACCGCATGGAAGCCGACGCCGTCTTCCGTGAGCTTCACCGAAGGGCCATGGGAAAACACCTGGAAACCGCCCGAATCCGTGAGGATCGGCGCGTCCCATG
The DNA here is from genome assembly GCA_947626465.1 of uncultured Atopobiaceae bacterium. Lineage (GTDB taxonomy): Bacteria > Actinomycetota > Coriobacteriia > Coriobacteriales > Atopobiaceae > CANRLS01. The sequence goes on along the minus strand of CANQSI010000058.1, from coordinate 1,986 downwards.
CCGCAAAGGCGTGAAGGCCGCCGAGGTGCTCGATGAGCTCCTCGCCGGGACGAAGCGCGAGGTGATACGTGTTGGCGAGGCAGATCTTCGTGCCGAGTTCCGCAAGCGTGGCAGGGGCGATGCCCTTCACCGTGGCCTTCGTGCCCACGGGCATGAAGATCGGCGTGGGCACGTCGCCATGGGGCGTGGCGAACGTGGCGACGCGCGCCGAGGTCTCGGGGTCTTCGCGAAGGATGGTGAAGGCAAAGGGCTTCGTCATGAGGGCCTTTCCGCTGCTAGTGGGGCCTGCTCGCGCGACGGCGCGCGGCGGAGGCGGACGCGCTGGGGAGGCCGAGAGCGCGCTCGAGCCACACGGCCACGCCATCGTCGAAGACCGAAGGGGCGAGGTCGTCTGCCGCGCAGAGGATCTCGGGCGAGGAGTTGGCCATCGCCACGAAGGTCCACTCCTGATGCGTGAGCGAGAGGTCGTTCGCCGAGTCGCCGAACACGACGCCCGCCGCGGGGTCGAGATCGAGCATCTCGAGGAGGCTATGAACGCCCGTGGCCTTGGTCACGCCCTTAGCCGTGAGCTCAATGCCGTAGCTCATGTTCGCGATCTCGAGGCCGCCGTAGGGCTCGGCGATGCACGAGATCTCGGCGATGAGCGCGTCTTGCAGTTCCTTGCCGGGCGCCACGAGGTCCATCTTGAGGATCGTGCTGCCGGGAAGCATCCCGCGCTCGATCCACTTCACGTGGTAGCAGCGCGGGATGGGGCCGCGACGGTCCCATTTATGGACCTTAAGATGCGCGAGCGGCCCCCTCAGGAGGAAGCGTCCGCGACGAAACTCGAAGTAGAAGGCGTCGGGCACGGCCACGTTCCAGAACGTAGCGGGGTGGCGCACCTGCTCCAGGATCTCGCCCGCGAGCCCCTCGGCGATCGGGCGCATGAGCACGTGCTCGTGGGTGGTGTTCGTGATGTCCGCGCCGTTCAGGCCCACGTGCCAGTCAAGCCAGGGGGCATTGCGCAGCGTGGAGCCCGCCATCATCCACGGACGCCCGCTCGCGCAGACCACCTGCAGGCCGGAGTCGTGCGCGGCCTTGAGCGCGCGCTCCACCCGGGAGGTGATCCTCGGCACGCCCACGCTCTTGAAGACGGTGCCGTCGAGGTCGAAGACGACGAAGGACAAATCCACCGGACGCTCCTCCCTTGCAGTCGCGAAGGCTAGTGTAGCGTGCACTCGATGCGGCGAAACGGAAACCTGAATCGCCCTGCTCTGAGCTGCAGGAAGTATGTCTTTCAGCTAGGCTCAGGGGGAACGCTCGCTCAAACGCCGCACAAGGAGATCCCATGGCCGAAGGCAACTCCCCCTTGAGGAACATCCCGAACCCCGACCTCGACGGCTCGGACGAAACCCTGCTCAGCACCTCGCCCGCCGCTCCGGCGGACGGCGAGGCGGCCTTCGAGATGCCCACCTCGCCGATGGTGGGCGTGGCTCCTGAGCTCGACAACGATGCGCAGGCGCCCGACGAGCTGCCCACCAACGCCGGCTCCGTGAAGCGCGGGATGAGCGAGGGGTTCTCGGCGATGAGCGAGGTGCGGCGCGCCAAGCGCGAGCACGCCGATGCGCGCGACAAGCTCGCGAAGCTCCAGGCGGAGATCGCGAACGACAACCACACGCTAAAACATCGCGTCCAGGTGGAGGAGGACTTCGAGCAGATCGTGGCCGACCAGACCGCCGCTATCGACGCCGCCACCACCCGCATCGAGGAGCTCCAGGGCCAGCTCGACGAAGCCGATGCGCAGCGCCAGAACCTCGAGCAACAGCTCTTTGACATGAAGGCCACGCACGAGAAGGATCTCGCGCCCTACCAGCAACTCGCACAGTCTGCGAAAAAACGCGCCGACGCCGACCAGGACGCGTTCAACAGCGCGCGCAAGGCCGCACGCGCTGCCGAGAAGCACCTGAAGGACCTCACGAAGCGCCGCGATAGCGAGCTCGACCAGGC
>CANQSI010000057.1 GCA_947626465.1 uncultured Atopobiaceae bacterium | reverse complement strand
CCGACGTGACAGGCCGGCGCTCTAACCATCTGAGCTAATACCCCATCGCTTCGAGCGTGGGTATTGTACCCGTCGCATGCGAAAACTGTCTAGTTCTATTTTGCCGAGGAGGTTCACTTACGCCGAGGAGGGGTTACTGCGGTACCGGCCGCTTACGCCGAGGAGGGGTTACTGCGGTACCGGCAGGTACCGCAGTAACCCCTCCTCGGCGCCAAGCAATACAGATGCAGAGCTCCGCGACGCGGAGCTCTGCGCTTTTTTGCGAAGGCCGAGCAGACCTAACTGCGGTACCGGCGGTACCGCAGTTAGGTCTGCTCGGCCGAAGCTTCGGGCAGGTACCGCAATTAGGTCTGCTCGGCCGAAGAGAACCTAGAAGAGCTTCACGTCTTGCGTGGAGCCGTCGGCGAGGGTGAGGACGAGGGTATCGCCGTCGAGCGCGGCGGCGGTGAGGCTGCCTGTGCCGCTCACGTCCGAGCCGTCCTCGTTGGCAAGCAGCGCGGGCACCGAGCCATCGCCCATCGTCCACGCCACCACGTCCCAGCTGCCGTTGAGGTTCTCGGGGATGATGAAGGCGCCGTTGTAGAGAATGAGCCCCATCGGCGTTCCCGGGAAGTTGAAGAGCACAAGCGGGTCGGAGTTCGTGGAGGAGGAGCGCACGAGGGTCCATGGGCCCTCCGACGACTGCGTGAGCACGTAGTTGTAGCCGTCGTATTGGATGAGCTCGCCGGGCGCAGCCTGCGTCTGCTCGATGCGGTCGGCATCTTGGATCTCCGGACCGCGGTTCTCGAGGCCGGAGATGAGGTTGATCGCAATCATCACCACGAGCACGAGCACCACGGCCGCCACGACGCCGATGATGATCGCGGGGGCTTTGCCCACCCGCACCTTCTTCTGGTGTGATTCCACGTTCGGACGATGCTCATCGTCCATGCGCTGGGCGCTCACCTGCGCGCTCTGGGTGCTGCGCGCCTCGAATCCATCATGGACGCTCGTGCGGCCCATGAGGGCGCCGTCCTGTGCCGTGATCTTCTGGAAGTTTCCGGTGGCCACGGGGTCGACGCCGATGGGACGCGGCGCATGCGAGGAGATCGAGCCCACCTCTGCGGGCGGGTTCAGGGGGATCTCCGTGAGGATGGGCGCCTGACGAGCGAGAGGGGACGCGCCATCCACGCGCGCGTGCGCGGCGTGGGCGGGCGTTACGCGACGCGGCTTTGAAGGAGCGCTCACGCTCGCGTCGGGGCTCTGGCGAAACCGTGCGGCCATCGGATCCTCTCGGGTAATCGGGCGCGTGCGGCCCTCATGGTAGCGATTCGGCGCCTTTTGGCTGCGGCGCGGCCGAAGTGGCGCTAGAGCGAACGCCTCGCCTCGATCGCGCGGCCGAGGGTGACCTCGTCGGCGTATTCGAGGTCCCCGCCCACGGGAAGGCCACTCGCGAGGCGCGTGACCTCCACGCCGAGGGGCTTCAGCTGGCGTGCGAGGTAGGTGGCCGTCACCTCGCCCTCCACATCGGGGTTCGTGGCGAGGATGACCTCGCCCACTTCCCCGGAAGCGAGCCTCGAGAGGAGCCCCACGATGTGGAGGTCGTCGGGCCCCACGCCGTCGCGCGGACTGATCACCCCGCCGAGCACGTGGTAGAGGCCGTGGTAGGCATGCGTGCGCTCGATGGCTGACACGTCCTTGGGCTCCCCCACCACGCAGATGGTCGTGCGATCGCGCGACGGCGAGCCGCAGATCTCGCACACCTCGCCCGTGGCGTAGGAGTTGCAGATGGGGCAGAAGTGCACGAGGCGCTTCACGTCGGCGATGGCCTTCGAGAGCCTGAGGGCCTCCTCGTCCGGCGCGGAAAGCAGGTGGTAGGCGATGCGCTGGGCGGACTTCGGCCCCACTCCCGGAAGGCGCCCGAGCTCGTCGAGGAGCCGCTCGAGAGCGCGGCGATCCTCGGCGCTCGCGCCGAGGGCATCAGCCTCGTGCTCGTGCGCGCTCGCAATACGCGGGCTGGAGAACTCGCTCACCGGCGCACCCTAGAAAAGGCCGCCGAGGCCGAGCGCGGAGAGGGGATCGTCCCCGCCGAGGCCGCCAAGCCCCGTGGCGGAGGAGACCTCCTGGTTCGCGGCGTCGGAGGCGGCGTTCAGCGCGTCGTTCACGCAGGCGATGATCATGTCCTGCAAGAGCTCCACGTCCTCGGGGTCGAGCGCCTCGGGATCGATCGTGAGCTCCTTCAGTTGGAGGTCGCCGGAGACGGTGGCCTTCACCATGCCGCCGCCCGCGGAAGCTGAAGCCTCGAGGTGCTTCGCCTTCTCCTGGGCGCTTTCGAGATCGGCCTGCATCTTCTTTGCCTGTTGCATGATCGCGGCCATGTCCACGCCGCCTGCGCCCTGGGCGGCTGCGCGGCGCTGGCTCCTATTGCCGTAGGGGATGTTGTTCCTGGCCATGGGGCACACCTTTCACTCGAAGGCTTGAAAGCTCGTCTACGAACTCGACGTCGCTGCTAGTCGTCGAGGGGCTCCTCCACGAATCCATCGTCGTAGCCGAACTCGTATTCCTCGTCGAAGCCCGCATCGCCCGGCACCTCGTCCTCGGGCGCGTCCGTCCCCACGGAAAGCACCTCCACGGAGCCGAACGTGTTCTGGAGCCCGGAGAGGATCGAGGAGAACTCGTCGTCCCCGACCGCAGGCGCGGCGGGAGTAGGCCCTGGTTGGGGAGCGGGCGGGGGCGTGGGCACGGGTGGATTCACGGGCGCGGGTGCTGCGGCGGCACGCGAAGGCGCCACGGGGGCCTGCCGGGGGCGTGGCGCTGGGGCCGGAGCGGGGGCGGAGGCGGGAGCGGGGGCGCGAAAGCCCTGCCTGGGCGTTGCGGGCGCGCTCGGGCGGGTGCTCGGCGCGGGGGCATGCGGCTTCTGATCCCTTGAGGGCACCACGTCCACCCGACGTTTGCCGAATATCGGCGCGCACGCGTCCTCAAGCTCCTGAAGCACATCCGGGCGCCTGAGAATCCCGAGCGTAAAGGGCGAATCGTCATCCACTTCGATGATGAGGAGATGCCCGTCGTCCGCCTGCACGCGCGACGCGTCGAGGAGGCTCGCCTCGTTCGGCGGCAACGAGGCCACCACCTCGGCCCACGCGGCATCCCTTCCGTTGCCAACGGACGCAGGAGTGGGAGCAGGAGCCATCGGTGCCGAAGCAGGCACCGCCGGCGCCTGCGCGCGCGAAGCGGGAGGCTCGGGAGCGCGCGGAGCCGGCGCAGACGCGGGCGCGGAAGGGGGCGCAGGCTTCGGCGCCGGAACCGGCTTCGGCTCGGGGGTGGGAGCCGGTGCCGCCGCAGCGACGGGCTTCGCCGACGCGCTCGCCGCCCGTGGCGCGGCCGGCGCGCTCGCCACATCCCCCACCATCTGCGCTTCCAGGCGATTCATCCGCTCGTTCAAGGATTCGAGGGTGAGATCGCCCTCCGGACGCGCCATGCGCACGAGTGCGATCTCGAGCGCGATGCGTTGGTCTCCCCCGCGCTTGAGCGCGTACTCGGCATCGCTCAAGGAAAGGAGGATCCTCGAGAGGCGATCCGCGTCTTCGAAGAGCGCCGCCTCGCGCTCGAGCTCTGCGCCCGCATCGGCGGTGGCGGCCACGAGCGCCGGCAGGAGGCCGATGCTCTTCACCACGAAGAGATCCCGCACGCGAAGCGTGAGCTCGGCGACGAGCTGCTGGAGATCGCGCCCTCCGGCCACCACCTCCGCCACCACGCCGAAGAGCTCGCCGGTGTCCCTCGCAGCCAACCCCTCCACGAGGCGCACGAGCACATCCTCCGAGGACTGCCCGAGGAGATCCCGCGCGATGTCGGCCGAAACGTTCCCGTCGCCGAAGACGGCGAGCTGCTCGAGCGCGGAGATGGCGTCGCGCATGCCGCCTTTCGCATGGCGCACCACGAGATCGAGCGCCTCGGGCTCCGCGCGATACCCCTCACCTTGGCAGATGGTCTCGAGACGGCCGCGGATGTCGGCGTCCGAGAGCGGAGAGAACGTGAACTTCTGGAGCCTCGAGAGCACCGTCGTGGGGATCTTCTGCGGATCCGTCGTGCAGAAGATGAAGGTCACGTGTGCGGGCGGCTCCTCGAGGGTCTTCAGCAGGGCATTGAAGGCGGCCGTCGAGAGCATGTGGACCTCGTCCACGATGTAGACCTTCGAGCGACCGAGCACGGGCGCGAAGTCCACCTTGGAGATGATCTCCTCGCGCACCTCGCCCACCTTCGTGCGGCTTGCGGCGTCGATCTCCGCGACGTCGGGGTGGATGCCCTCGGCGACGGAGCGGCACTGCTCGCACGTGCCATCCGGAAGCACCCCCGGCCCCTCCTCGCACACGAGCGCCTTCGCGAGGATGCGCGCCATCGTGGTCTTGCCGGTGCCACGCGGGCCGCAGAAGAGATAGGCGTGCGAGAGGGTCTGGTTCAGCACGGCGCGCTCGAGCGTGGAGACCACGGGCACCTGGCCCACCACGTCGGAGAACGTCTGCGGGCGATATTTGGTGTAGAGCGATTCCATGGGCCGTCCAAGCGTTCGCGAAATGGCTGTGCCGCCAAGTATAGGAGCGGAGTCCAACAACAATTAGAAGCCTGCGAAAAATCCGTTATTCCCCGAGCTAGATAGCTCCGTTGCCCCCGTCTTCACCATCGCCGTCGGCGGCCTTTTCGCCCATGTCCTCCTCGGCGAGCACCTTCTCGGCGTGGCGGTTCTTCAGCCACGCGCGCGCCACGCCCACGACGGTGGGGATCACGCTCACGAGGACGATCCCCACCACGAGGAGCTCGAAGTGTTCCTGCACCACGGGGATGTCGCCGAACCAATACCCGAGCAGCGTGAAGAGCGTGGACCAGGTGATGCCGCCGAGCACGTTGAAGCCGAAGAAGTGGTGCCAGCGCATCCCTCCCATGCCCGCGAGGAACGGCACGAAGGTGCGGATGAACGGGAAGAAGCGCCCGAGGAAGATCGAGAGCCCGCCCCACTTCTCCATGAAGCCCTGGCTCTCGGCGATGCGCTCCGGCGTGAGCGCCTTGATCTTGCCGCTCTCGATGATCCGCTTGCCGAGGAAGTGGCCGATCATGAAGTTGCATTGGTCGCCCACGATGGCGGCCATCCACACCATCGCGAGCAGGATGAAGATCTCGAGCTCGGAGTTATGCGCGAAGAAGCCCGCCGCGAAGAGGAGCGAATCGCCCGGCAAAAACGGCATGAACACCACGCCGGTTTCCACGAAGACGATGAGGAAGATGAAGCCGTAGGCCACGATGGGCCCCGAGGCGATCCAGCCTTGGATGGCCGCCATGGGGTCTTGCAGCAGGCTCACGATGGCGTTGATGAAGTCCAAAGGCTCTCCCAAAGCGCTCGGATGCGAGTGCGTTTCAGCTGCTCAGCGCATGAAAAAGGAATGCGCTCGATGGGAGCGGGCGCCCGCCAGAGGCCCCTTATGGCTGCTGTCTCCCGACCCTGACCAGGTTCGAGGTGTGACGTCGCCCGAACCCATCCAGCGCATTCC
>CANQSI010000056.1 GCA_947626465.1 uncultured Atopobiaceae bacterium | reverse complement strand
CCCGTGCGCCGCATCGCCGAGGAAGCCGAGGCCGCATATCGCGAGGAGCCGTTCTCGGGAGCCAACCCCAATTCGCTCCACACTATGGGGCGCGAGGCGGCGCGCGTGCTCGGCGAGGCCAGGACGAGCCTCGCGCGGGTGCTCGGCGGCGGGTTCCGCCCCCTCGACGTGGCGTTTTCGGGCGGGGGCACCGAGGCGAACAACCTCTGCGTGCTCGGCCTCGCCGAGGGAAGGCGACGGCAGGCGCGCACGCGTCGTCGCGTGGTGATCTCCGCGATCGAGCACGATTCGGTGCTCGACCTCGCGCCCGAGCTGAAGGCGCGGGGATTCGAGGTCTCCCTCGTGCGGCCCGATGCGCAAGGAGTGGTGGGGGCCTCGCAGCTCGAGCGGGAACTCGACGATGACGTGGCGCTCGCCTGCGTGATGGCGGCAAATAACGAAACCGGGGCGTGCCAGCCTGTTCGCGCGCTCGCGCGCGCCGCGCACGAGAAGGGCGCGCTCTTCCTCACCGACGCCATCCAGGCGTTTTGCCATGTGCCCCTCGAGCTCTCCGAGGTGGATGCGGTGACGCTCGCCGCCCATAAGATCGGGGCGCTGCCGGGTGTCGGCGCCTTCGCCGTGCGCCACGGGGTTCCCTTCAAGGCGAACTCCTTCGGGGGAGGCCAGGAGATGGGGCGTCGTGCGGGGACGCAGGATGTGGCCGGGGCGATTGCCTTCGCGAAATGCGCCGAGACGCTCGCGCCCCAGGTGGAAGCCGCCGCACGCACCACCTCCGAGCTCGCGCAGTGGCTCACCGAGCGGCTCACTTCCATCCCTCGGGTGAAGGCCACCACCGCGCTTCCCTATGATGGAGCGTCGCGCTTGCCGGGGATCGTGAACGTGATGGTGGATGGCGCGGAATCGGAGACGCTCATCCTCGCGCTTGATGACGCGGGCTTTGAGGTGTCTGCGGGGTCTGCCTGCTCCTCAGGCTCGCTCGACCCCTCCCACGTGCTCACCGCCATGGGCATCCCGCGCGACCTCGCCCTCGGAGCGCTCAGGATCTCCTTCGACGAGCGCGTGGGAAAGCCCGAGCTCGAAGCATTCATGGCGGCGTTCGGGAGAATCGTCTGCCCGGAGGGTGCACGTTGAGCGTGGTCGTGGGCTTTTCCGGCGGCGTGGATTCGTCGACCGTGGTGGCGCGGGCGAAGCGCGAGGGGCGAGACCCCATCGCCTGCCTCCTCGTGATGCGAGGGGGCGATGCGAGCATTCCCCCAAGGGCAGCGCGAAGCCTCGCGGAGGAGACGGCCGAGCTTCTCGGGGTGCCCTACGTGGAGCGGGAGGTGGCAGGCGCCTTCCGCGAGCGTGTGGTAGAGCCGTTTGCGCGCGCCTACGCGAGCGGGCGCACCCCCAATCCCTGCTCCCTTTGCAATCCCGCGCTGAAGGTCAAGGCGCTCTTGGAGGTGGCGGACGAATTCGGCGCCGAGAGGGTGCTCACCGGCCACTACGCGCGCATGGTCCAAGGCGAAGATGGCGTGCCGAGGGTCGCGCGCGCAGCCGACCTCTCGAAGGACCAGAGCTACTTCCTCGCGCGGCTTCCCTTAGAGCAGAGGATGCGGCTGGAGTTTCCCCTCGCGTCCTTGGAGAAGCGCGAGGTGCGCGCGATCGCGGCGGACCTCTCCCTCCCTACGGCGAAAGAGGCGGATTCCCAAGGCGTGTGCTTTGCCGCGGATGGTTCGTACAAGGACGTGATCGCGGAGCTGGCGTCCGAGGCGCTCGAGCCTGGCGAGATCGTCACGGAGGAGGGCGAGGTGCTCGGCCTCCACCACGGCATCGCGAGCGTGACCGTGGGGCAGCGAAAGGGGCTCCACCTCTCGGGCGGTCCATGGTTCGTCACGAAGATCGACGCGCCCTCGAAGCGCGTGACGGTGACGCATGGGAAGGCCCCTCGGGCGCGCGAGCTCGCGCTCTCGGACTTCACGCTGAGCGTGCCCCCTCACGCGCTCTCGGAGCTCGACGTGTGCGTGCAGACCCACTACCGCGCCGAGGCGCTCCCCGCAAAGATCGAGCTCGATGGGGGCGATCGTGCTCGCGTGCGCTTTTCCGAGCGCCATCCGCTCGCCGCGCCGGGCCAATCCGCCGTGCTCTATTGCGATGACGTGGTGCTTGGAGAGGGAACCATCGAAGACGTGGTGTTTTCCTTCCAAGGGGAGGAGGGGCGATGAAGGTCGCCGATTTCGAGGAGCAGCTTCTCGAGAGGTTTCCGGCGAGCGACGCGGAGGATTGGGATCGCGTGGGGCTTTCCGTGGGCGATCCCTCGGCAAGGATCGAGGGGGTGCTCTGCGCGCTCGACCCCACCGCCTGTGCCGTGCGGGCGGCTTGCGACGCAGGGGCGAACGTCCTCCTCACGCACCACCCCGTCTACCTTGAGCCCCCGAGGACGATCACGCCCTCCTCCTCCGATTCAACTGCCAGTGCTGCGCTCTGGGCGGCCATCGCGCGCGGGGTGGGCCTGATTGCGCTCCACACGAACCTCGATCGCTCGGAAGAGGCGCTTCGCTTCCTCGCGAACGAACTGGGGCTTACGTATCTCGGCCGCGCATGCGCAGAGGGCTATGGCGCCCTCCTCGACGGGAACGGCCTTTCCGTGGGCGACCTCGGAAACGTCCTCAAGGAAAAGCTCGGGGCCCATCCCATCCTATGGAACGCGCATACGAATGAAATTCCGGTTGATATCCATAAAACGAACACCAATGCCGCAGGCGAGGCCTACGGGGCCACGAGGCTCCCGCTTCGCCGGGAAGCATTCGATCCGAGGAACGTAGCCGCAGGTACGATAGCCTATCTCTCGGGTTCTGCGGGCGAGCTCGCCCTCGACGCGGCAGCGCGTGGCGCCCACACGATCGTGTGCGGCGAGGATTCCTACCACCGTTTGATGGAATTGATTAATAGGAAAACGCCGGATAATGATAATCTGAGCGTGATCGTGATCGGCCATGACGTCTCCGAGTTGCCCTATGCGCGTTTCCTCGGGCACGTTGCGCGCGAGCTCGTAGTGGGGATTCCCGTCCACGTGCTCGAAGAGGGCATCCACTGGAGCCTGCTCTAGGGGCCGATCCTTCTCACCGAGGACTTGAGGGAGGTCGGATGGGGCGCTCACGTGGTGCCACCCTGCTCGAGCTTCAGCGCGTGGATCTCGAGATCGCCCGTTTGGAGGCGCTCGAGAAGCATCCCGGCGCGCTGGATCGCCTAAAGGCGCTCCTCGACGCCGCCAAGCGCGTGCAAGCGCTCATCACGCAGCTCACGGGCCGAGTGAAGGATAGCGAGATGGACCTTCAGGATCTCTCGCGCGAGCAGGAGCACCTCAGCGAAGAGATCGAGGCTTTAAAGGAGCGGGCCCGCGCCGAGGCGATGGACCATCGCCAGCAGGCGTGGACGAACGAGCAGCACGCCTCCCTCATGAAGCGCCTCGATAAGGTGAATTACGCCGCCGAACACGCCCTCGAGCAAAACGATGCGCTCGCCCAGAAAAGGGACGAGGCGCTCGCCGCGAAGGCGAAGCTCGATCGCGAGATCGAGAGGGTCAAGGCCGAGATCCGCGAAACGGTGCAAGGCGCCTCCGAAAAGCGCACCCATCTCCTCGAAGAGCGCCAAGAGCTCGAGGCCACGCTCGACGAAGGCTTGGTGGATGCGTATGAGCGGGCCCTCGAGCGCTTCGATGGCCTTGCCGTCGAGGAGCTCCACGGCAATCGCCCGAGCGTGTGTCGCATGGCACTCGAGCCGCGCTCGGTGGAGGACGCATGGCACCACGCGCCCATCTCGCAGTGCCCCTACTGCCGCCGCATCCTCATTGTGGGAGAAGAGGACGCCTGAGGCCCGCGGCCTCGAGCGTCCTTTCGCTATGCAAGGAAACACGCCAGCGCCTCCGCTGGCCGAGAGAGGAAGGAAACCACATGCCCACCGGTCGACCCATGTCCGAGCGTTCAAAGGCCATCAAGGACGCCCTCACAGGTAAGCAGGCGAACGCAAGCGTCGCCATCGACCTCCAGCCGGATGAAATCGAAAGCTTCAGCCGCTTCACGCAGCGCGCTCGCAACGCCGGAAAGAGCCTCGGCATGAAGGTGGGCGTGCACGTGGACAAGGAAGATCCCTCGAAGGGCATCATCGTCGTGAAGGAAACGGGCCTCGATCCCAAGGAAAAGCCCGCGAAGACTGGGCGTCGCGGCCGTCCGCGCAAGAGCGAGGCGAAAGACGAGCAGCCGAAGCCCAAGCGCACCCGGAAGGCCAAGAAGCCCGAGAAGGAAGATGACCTCCCCATGGCGTCCGAGATCGTAACCGAGGCCGTGGTGGATCTCGATGCCAGCGACATGAGCGCGGTGGATGCCGAGCTCGTGCTCATGGACGAGGTTGCCGACGCGCTGCTCGAGGAAGAGCTCGAGGGAGAGGACGTGCGCGGCGTGGCGGTGTGCGTGAGCGGCTCGATCGCCGCCTACAAGGCATGCGAGGTCGTGCGCGGCCTCCAGAAGGGCGGCTTGGACGTGGCGGTGGCCATGACGCCTGCTGCCTGCGAGTTCGTGGGGCCTGCCACCTTTGCCGCGCTCACCGACCTCCCCGTGGCCTACGACCTCTTCGACTGGCCCGTGTCCCAGCTGCCCCACATCGAGCTCGCCGAGTGGGCCGACCTCATCGTGGTGGCTCCGGCCTCCGCCGATTGCATCGCGAAGCTCGCCCACGGACTCGCAGACGACTGCGTAGCCGCGACGGTGCTCGCCGCCACCTCGCCCGTGATCGTGTGTCCGTCCATGAACGTGCACATGTGGAAGAACCCCGCGACGCAAGCCAACGTGAAGACGCTGCGCGATCGCGGAATCATCGTGCTCGAGCCCGCCGAGGGCTATCTCGTGTGCGGCGACTGGGGCGAGGGCAAGCTCGCGCCGGTGGATACGATCGTGAAGGCGTGCCTCGACGAGATCGCCAAGCTCGACGCGTAAGCTAAGGGGCGCCGAACATCGATTGCGTGCGTGGGGTTCGAGGTTCGTCTCGGGCCCCACGTCTATGAGGGGGAGGGCCATGGAAGGCTGCGCGGAGGCGGGAAGGGCACGGGTGCTCGAGGGCACGCGCGTACTCATCACTGCAGGGCCCACGCACGAGGCCATCGATCCCGTGCGCTACATCGCAAACGCGAGCTCCGGGAAGATGGGCTACGCCATCGCGCGCGCCGCGCGCGATGCCGGTGCGCACGTGGTACTCGTCTCCGGCCCCGTGGACATCCCCCATCCCAAGGGCGTGGAGCTCGTGGAGGTGGTGTCGGCGGCGGAGATGCTCGAGGCGTGCGAGCGAGCGTTTGGCGAGGTCGATGCTGCCATCCTCGCGGCAGCCGTGGCCGACTTCACTCCCGCACATCCCAAGGCCAAAAAGATCAAGAAGGACGAGGGCGGGCTCATGGTCCTCGAGCTTAAGGAAACCGCAGACATCCTCCAAACGCTTTCCGCCGAGAAGGGGGAGCGGGTGGTGATAGGGTTTGCCGCCGAGACGAACGATCTCATCGCCCATGCCGAGGAGAAGCTCGCCGGGAAGGGCTGCGACCTCATCGTGGCAAACGACGTATCCCGAGCAGATTCCACGTTCGGCTCCGATACCGATAAGGTGACGTTCGTCTCTTCGTCGGGCATCGTGGAGCTCCCCCTGCTTCCCAAGGATGAGGTGGCAAGGCTTCTGGTGGAGAAGCTCGCCGAGATGCTGGCGGGATAGCGCATGGCAATCCTCTGCAGCCTCGACCATGTGGGGCTCGAGTGGCCCACGCGCCGCGTGCTTCGCGACGTGTCGCTCGGCGTCTACGAGGG
>CANQSI010000055.1 GCA_947626465.1 uncultured Atopobiaceae bacterium | reverse complement strand
CTATTTTTGCCGAAAACACGTTCAAACTTTGATTCGGGGTCGACGAGGGCGCAACGAAAAGCTTTGCCTCACCTCTCAAAGAGCGCTGAGCTCGGGTCGAACTTTTCCTCGAGGTAGGAGAGGTAGTAAACGGGATTGAGCGGCTCTTTGGTGGCATCGAGGAGGATGTCGGCGGTGTCCTTCGCGCGGCCGAAGCGCCACACGTGCTCCACCATCCAGCGGCGCACGGGCGAGAGATCCCCGGCCGCGAGGGTCTCGTCGAAGGGCACGCCGTCTTCGCGCATCGCGTGCAGGAATTGCGCGCCGATCACCCCACCGAGCGCATAGCTCGGAAAGTAGCCCAAGAGGCCCATCGACCAATGCACGTCCTGGAGCGCGCCTTCGAGATCCCCCTTCGGCGCCACGCCGAGATAGCGTTCGTAGAGCTCGGCCCAGCGAGCCGGCACGTCGTCCACGCTGAGCTCGCCCGCCATGAGCGCTCGCTCTACCTCGTAGCGGATGACGATGTGGAGGGGGTAGGTGAGCTCGTCCGCCTCCATGCGCGAAGTGGAGAAGTGCACTTCGTTCACGAGCCGCCAGAGGTCGTGCAGCCGCACCCCGTCCACCGCCTCGGGGAAGCGCGATGCGATGAGGCTCCTCAGGACGGGCGCGAAGGAGGCGCTGCGCGCCACGTAGTTCTCGAAGAAGCGCGAAGAGGCTTCGTGGATGCCCGTCGAGGTGCCATGCGCGAGGCAGGTGTAGTCGTAGCGTCCCTCCACCGAGGATTCGTAGAGCGCATGGCCTCCCTCGTGGAAGGCCGCGAGGAGCCCGCTCAATACGTCCTCGGGGTCGGCGTGGTTGGCGATCATCACGTGGTGCGAATCGACCGCCGACGTGAAGGGGTGGATGGTGTCGCCGAGCTCGAGGCGCTCGAGGTCGATGCCCTCGAGCACCGCGGCGTCTTTGAAGAGCACGTGCTGCAGGGCGGGGTCGAATGGCCCCTTGAGCGCACGCGGCTCCACCCACGAACCCGCGGCGAGCGCCTCGTGCACGCGCCGTGCGATCTTCTCGACGTAGGGCGTCACCTCGCCGAAGAGGGCGTCGAAACTCGCCTCGGAGCTTCCCGGCTCGAACTGGTCGAGCCAGAAGTCGTAGGGGCGCATCTCGGGAGCCGCAGCCTCGGCGATCTCCTTATAGAGCGCGACGAGCTCCTCCATCGCCGGGGCGAAGACGCCCCAATCATCAGCATCGCGCGCCTCCTTCCAGAGCGCCGAGGAGCGGTTCACGAGCTCGACGCGCTTCGCCTCGAGCGCCGCGGGGATGCGCATCCTATCCTCGCGATCGCGCGAGAGCACCCGAAGGCGCGCCGCGTGATCCTCGTCGAGCTCTGGCGCGACGTCCCGCAGCGACTGGAGGAGCGCCTCCGCTTCGCCTCCGCAGAGAAGCTCGTGGTCGGCCGCCTCGAGTTCTGCCATGGCGACTCCCCTGCCCGCTTGCGCAGCAGGGGGATCCGTGAGCTCAGAGAACTCGAGTACCGCCTGCGCGCTCGCGAGGGCATAGCGGCGCCGCTCGAAGGCGTCGAGCGCGGAGAGCACCTCCCGGGCCTTCGCGCTCGCGGTTGCGCTCGCCTCCTCGCTCATCCCCGCACTCGCATTCGCGCTTCCATGGTTCGCGCTGTCATTCGCACTTTCGTTCGCGCTCGCCTTCACGCTTGCATCCGCGTTCGCGCTCGGCTTCACGCTTGCGCCTTCGCGCATGCTCTCGCCTGCGCCTTCCCCTGTACGCGCGCCTGCATCCGCGTTCTCGCGCTCGTCCATTGGCTCTCCTAGGTTGTAGATCGGGTGGTGGGCCCCATATTACTTTCCACCCGCCCCCTCCCTTCGCACGAGGGCAAACCGCGCGCCTGCGATGTCGAGTTCCTCGCCTGCGGCGAGTTCCGTCGAGCCCTGCACGTTTGCACCGTCCTTCGTAGCCCGCGCGCGCCGATCCACCAACACCACCAAGGCGCGTTCGCCGGAAAGCGCGATTCGCGCGTGTTCGTCGCATACGGTGAAATCGCTGAGCACGATATCGCTCTGCGGGAGCCTCCCCACCGTAAGGGCGCCGTGCTCAAGGGGAACCAGCACCTCCACGCCTCGCCATCGTACGCGGAGGTAGAACCGATCCTGCGCTTCTGCGGATGCGAGCCGGGCATCCTCCGCTTCTCCGTTCGCGGGTAGCGACCCCGCGTCGGCGGGAATCGCCTGTGAAGGCGCCTCCAGCACTGCCGCGCCCGCGGCAAATCCCACTGGCGTCCCCGCTGAGCTCGGCATCTGCGCGGAAACCGGCATCGGCATCGTCGCGTGCGCCGAAGTGCCGATCGAAGACGGCTCGAGGGGCGCCTGCGCGATCATCGAGCCGCTCGGGACGCTCTCCCCTCGCATGGCGGGCGCCGAAGATGCGTTCGCCACTGCCGGCGGGAAGGGCGCCGCGTGGGCTTGGCCCGCGACAGGCGCGGGCGAGCCTTCCGCGCGCGTTGAGCCCGACCCCGGATAGTCGAGGCTCGGCCTGTTGAAGTCGTAGAGGCACCCATAGCACACGTCCATGTCCGCGAACACCACCGAACCGCAGCGCGGACAGGTCTTCGTGAGCGACGTGGGAGCCGTCTTCTCGCTTTCCCGTGCAATCGTTTGCGTGTCGTAGGCCATCTTCCCTCTCCTTTTCCCGTTTTGGTTCGTCCATTGAAAAACACGAGCTCACGCGCTGATTCGCACGCGTTCGCCACGTCCCACCCAGGGGCCTTCCACAGCCGGGCGCTCCACCACGCACACCGCATCTCGAGCGGAAATCACCCGTCCGGGCTTCACGCCCCGTGCCACGCGCACCACGTTCATGTGGCGGTCTATGAAGCAGAGGTCGAGGTCAAAGGCCATGCCGAACGTATGCACCGAGCAGCAGCGCTCGATGAGCACGCTGGGTGCCTCTTCGCGATTCCTCGCCCAGAGAAGCCCCACGAGCCTTTCCGCGAAGCCCCTGAGGACGCAGAGCGGCACCCTCGGCAAGCCGCGCGCCTCGAGATAGCGCACCTCAGGCATGGCCTTCCCCTCCAATCCCAATCGTCGATGCGTCCACCACGATCGATCGCGTGTGGGTGGCCACCACGGGCAGCGCGAAGGACGCGCCCGCCACCGAGAAGCTCGAGGGATGGGGCCGATACCCCATAGAGCAGGTGAAGCGCACCCGCGCGGGGGAGATGGAGAAGATCCCCTCGGCAAGGGGGTCGAGATGTTCCACGGAGACGTCGAGCACGAGGGTTGGATCGCCCATCGCGCGCTCGATCGCCGCCTTCACCTGCGAAGCCGCCGCCGTGGCGTCCTGCTCCCCCGCAGGCGATACCCCGTGGGCGAGCGCGGCGTCCATCGCCACGCGGTCGAATTTCGCGCAGAGGTTGGCGAACCACGCGCCGTTCATCGCCACGAGCGCGCAGACGAGCACCACCGGCACGAGCACCGCCATCTCGGCCACCATCTGGCCACGCTCCTCGGATAGCACCCTCATACGAGCCCCAATCCGCCGAGGCTCACCTTGAGCGGAATGCGGATCTGCGTCCCCGGAATGGGCAGCTCGGCGATGGTGAACTCCACATCGCGGATATCGTGCGCGAACTCGCGTCCGAGGGCCGCGAGAAGCTCCCCCACATCGCCGTTCGCCGGCATGGCCTGGATATAGCGCCGGATGTCCGCCGATTGCGTAGAGCCATCCTTGTCGAGCACGTCCTGCGAATTGCAGAGCACGGGTTTCTTGATGCGCATGTCAGCCGGCTGGAATCCGAGCGCCTCCACGATGCTCGTGAGCGTGTTCGAGAGCCAATCCGCGATTGCGCCAAGGCCGATCGCATCGAGCCCGTCGAAGAGGCTCCGCGCGGCTCCCGAGATGCCCTCCGCGGCAGATCCATAGCCCACGAGAAGGCTTCCCCACATGCCCGTGATGCCCTGGAGGATGCCCTCGATCCCCCCGTCTTCTCCCTGAGAGACGGAATCGAAGAAGCGCGAGAGGATGTTGTTTTCCGCCGTGGCATCGTCGGGCGCGAGCGTTGCCGCGGATATGGCCGCTCCCGGTGGCAGATCCGCCTCGCCCGTGAAGGCGCTCGCGAGGGCTCCGGGGCTTTCCGCCTCTCCGTGGATGACCACGGCGACGCATCCCCAGGCTCCCGGCGGGCAGAGCTTCGGTCGAGGTACGGAGAGCGCCTTCAGCGCCTCGTCGAAGGCATCGGCTCCCTCCTCGCCCGAGGAGCGCATCTTCTCCTCCGCGGCATCAAGCTCGGCTTTCGCCGCGCTCCATTCGCGCGAGGCTTCGACGACGATCCTCCAGTAATGCTCGAAGCCATTCGAGATGTTCGTCGAGGCCGAGGCGACGCTTCCCATCTCGGTGGTGGAGAGGTGGCACGCGCTGCACTCGCGGGCGGCACCGGCATCCATCTGCGCAAGCGTGGCGCTCCCCGCACTCGCTCCCTTTGCACCGGGACATCCCGCAAAGGCGTGGATCGTGCGTCCCTGCGCTTCCTGCGTACACGGCCACGCCACCTGCGTGTACATGGAGGTGGCCTTCGTCTCCGCCGTGTTGTGCGCAAGCGAGGGAAGGTCCATGGAAACCGACCCATCGGCATTTTGGGTGTAGAAGCCGCGGTTCACCTCGTGCAAGGCGTAGTCGTAGTACACCTTGCGCATCGCGGAGTTGGCGCGCTCGTCCACGGCATCGGACGCGGGCGCCTCCTGCGCGGAGCGCGCGGCGTAGTACGCCCTCGCCCGAAGGAGCGCCACTCCGAAGTTCCATCCCTCGGGGCTCGTGTAGTCGGGGTTCTCGGAGCCGGAGAGCCCTGCGAGGCTTGCCGCACGAGAGCGCATGCAGAGGGGATCGTCCACGCAGTCGGCGCGCCATCCCTTTTCCTTCGCGCGGTCGAGCGCCTCCTTGGCCTCCTTCGCCTCATCCGAGGCCTCGCCCAGCTCCTTTGCAGCGTCCTCGAGATCGTCGATCTCCACGTCGTCGGCGAGGCCGAAGTCGGACTTTCCCTCCTCGGGAAACGGAATGGCCACACCCGCATAGCCCACGGCCCCGGTGTTGTTCGCCTCGACCGTCACAAACGAATCCGCGGCGATGAGCGCGGGCACGCATCCTTCGAGCTCCTTGAGGTTTTCCGCGGCGGAGGTGGCGAAGTCCTTGCGCGCATCCATGATCTTGCCGCCGGCGTCCATCACGCGAAGGCCCGTCGGCGCCATGCCGGGGATCGCGCAGACGATGAGCCCGGCGCCCATCACGAAGAGTCCTCCGAGGCCCAGCGTGAGGACGCAGGCGTCGGTGACTTCGGCCACGAGCGTGTAGGCCTTCACCACCTGCGCCCCGGAGAGCGCCGCGGAATCCGCGACCGACTGCACGTCAGCCGCGTGCGAACCGAGCCACTGCACCTGCGCGAGGGTGAGCACGAGCGCGAGGGAGACCAGGAGCGCCACCGCCACGGCGACGGTCGTATAGCCCTCCTCCTCGTCGAGGAAGAGCGAGAGCCCGAGATGGCGAGGCCAACGAGGTCGACGTGGTCGCGCGGCCAGACGTGGCCGCGACGCGGCGTTGCGCCGCCTAGCCATTCCACATGGAAACCCAGTCATCGTAGCCCCCTTCCAGCCATTCGGGCCTGAGCGTTTCCGCTGAGGTCACCGAGAGCGCGAGCCCCTCGTCGCCCGCCACGCCAAGGGAGCGCGCTACCAGCGAAAAGAGCGGAAGGAGCGGCACATGCCCCTCGATCTTCACCGCCACTTCGGCGTCTCCCTCGGATCCGGTCGTCTCGATCGTCCAATCCGCCTCGCCTCCCCCGTGGAAGGGGGTGGCCTCGGGTATCGCGGCGAGGCGCCTCAGCGCGAAGGCCTTGAGTTGTGCATCCGTCACATCGCCTCGCCTCGTGACGAGGATTCGGCAGAGCTCGGAAGCGGTCGCCGCCATCACGGAGCGCGTGTAGAGCACGCACGCCGGCTCGAGGAGCACGGCGAACACCACCAGAAGCGAAGGCAGGAGAAGCCCCGCTTCCACGCTCGATTGGCCCCGTTCCTCCGCATACATCCGCATGGAAGCCCCTTCAGTAGAGCGCCACGTCCTGCAGCGTGCCCACGAAGGATTCGCCTGCGCTATGCGAGGCAGCGCCGATCGCCTTGCTCGCTACCACGCCCTCGCTCGCCGCATGCGCGATCGCTCCTAGAGCCACGACCATGGCGAGGAACGCGCAGAGCACGATCGCGTACTC
>CANQSI010000054.1 GCA_947626465.1 uncultured Atopobiaceae bacterium | reverse complement strand
CCCGTCTTCTACAACGCCGATAAGACGGCTCCGAATGCATTGCCGGTGTATCGCCTCTACAACCCCTACGAGAAGGTCGGCACGCACCTCTACACCACGTCGAAGTCCGAATACGATGCGCGCGAAGCCGATGGCTGGGTTGGCGAGGGCATCGCGTTCTATGGCATCGATCCGAAGTCGATCCCCTCAGACCAGCCGCAAGACGATGTGGAGGAGCCCGAGCCCGAGCCCACGGGCACGCCCATCATGGGTGAGAGCGCCACGAGCCGCGAGGCGCTGAAGAGCTGGTTCGCGTCCGCGATGAAGGCGAATGGCAAGGCATACAACGCCCTCTATGCTGAGAAGGGGGCGCCCACCCCCGAGGACTTCGTGCAGATCCTCTGGGAGGAGGCCACGGCCGAGGGCGTGCGCCCCGACGTGCTGCTCTCGCAGGTGATCAAGGAAACCGGCTGGCTGCAGTTCGGCGGCTTGGTGAAGGTCGAGGATTGCAACTTTGGCGGGATTGGCGCCACCGATAGCGCCGAAGGGCGAAACATCGCCACCTTCCCCGACGTGCGCTGCGGCCTTCGCGCGCAGGTGCAGCACCTCAGGGCCTACGCGGATCCGGGCGTCACGCGAGGCAACCTCGCCAACGAGTGCGTGGATCCGCGCTTCGACCTCGTGAACCCGAAGGGCAAGTCGCCCTCGGTGGAGGGGCTTTCCAAGAACTGGGCGTCGAGCGAAAACTACGGCGAGGAGATCGTCTCCTTCATGGACACGCAATTCCCGAACGACCTCGCATAGCGCGCTCGCCTATGATGATGCGCGCAAAAACCCTGCTCGCGAGAGGTAGGAAGTGAAGCCCATGCGCTCCGTTGATGAACAGATGCGCGTCATCTCCTCGGGCGCCGAGGACGTGATCCCCGAGAAGGCACTTCGCGAGAAGCTCGAGCGTGGCGTGCCCCTGAACATCAAGATGGGCGTGGATCCCACGAGCCCCGACCTCCACCTCGGCCATGCCGTGCCGCTGCGCAAGATGCGCCAGTTCCAAGACCTCGGCCACCACGTGACCCTCATCATCGGCAACGGCACCGCCCTCATCGGCGACCCCTCCGGCAAGAACTCCACGCGCCCGCAGCTTACGAGCGAGGAAATCGAGGCGAACGCGCAGACCTACGTCGAGCAGGCCATGAAGATCCTCGACCCCGAGAAGACCGAGGTCGTCTTCAACGGCGACTGGCTCGTGCCGCTCGACCTCAAGGCGCTCCTCGAGCTCTGCTCGAACTTCACCGTCGCGCGCATCCTCGAGCGCGACGACTTCTCGAAACGCTACAAGAGCCAGACCCCCATCGCGCTCCACGAGTTCCTGTATCCCGTGATGCAGGCCTACGACTCCGTCGTCATCAACGCCGACGTGGAGATGGGTGGCCGCGACCAGCTCTTCAACCTGCTCGCAGGGCGCGAGCTCATGGAGAAGCGCGGTATGGAGCCGCAGGTGGCGCTCACGATGCCGCTGCTCGTGGGCACGGACGGCCACCTCAAGATGTCGAAGAGCTATGGCAACTACGTGGGCCTCACGGATTCTCCGAAGGACATGTTCGGAAAGATCATGTCCATCCCCGACGAGCTCGTGCCCACGTACTGGCGCCTCGCCTCCACGGCGAGCATCGACGAGATGGACGCCATCGACGCGGCGTTTGCGGCGGGCACCGCCGATCCGTATGCCTCCAAACGCGAGCTCGCGAAGAACATCTGCGACCTCTACCATGGCGAAGGCGCGGGAGAGGAAGCCGAGCGCGCCTTCGACCGCGTGTTCAAGGAGCACAAGCTCTCCGAGGACGTGGACGAGGTGGCCCTGGACCTCTCCGTGGGAGACGACGGCAACGTCTACGTGCCGCGCGTGCTGAAGGAGGCGGGGCTCGCGCCCTCCGCGGGCGAGGGGCGTCGCTTGATCGACGGCGGTGGCGTGCGCATCGACGACGAGGTGCTCCAGCCGAAGGCCTACACCGTGGCGCCGGAGGCGCTCGAGGGCCACATCCTGCGCGTGGGCAAGCGCAAGGCCGCGCGCATCGCCCGCGCGTAGGGCATGCCCCGCGATCCACTGAACCAGACGGTGCGCGCATTGCCCGAGCTTCTCGCCCCCGCGGGAAGCCCCGCGGCCTTCCGCTGCGCCCTTGCGGCGGGAGCCGATGCCATCTACTGCGGGCTCTCTGAGCTGAACGCGCGCCGCGGGGCGGACAACTTCACCGAGGAATCCTTTGCCGAAGCCTGCGAGCTCGCCCATCTCGCGGGCTCGCGGGTCTACCTCACGGAAAACATCTCGGTGAAGGACGCCGAGCTCGAGGATGCGTGCGCGCTCGCGGTGCGCGCGGCGGCCCTTGGCGCGGATGCCCTCATCGTGGCCGACCTCGGGCTCATGAGCCTCCTCGCGAAGCGCGCACCCGAGCTCGAGCTCCACGTCTCCACGCAGGCGAACGTGGGCGATGTGGCGGGCCTTCGCCTCTGCGCGGAGCTCGGGGCGAGCCGCGTGACGCTCTCGCGCGAGCTCTCGCTCGCCGAGATCCGCGAGGTGTGCGCCGCGGGCCGGGAGCTCGGCATGGAGTGCGAGGTCTTTTGCCACGGCGCGCTCTGCATGGCCTATTCCGGGCTTTGCCGCATGAGCGCGGCGCGCGGCGCGCGCTCGGCGAACCGCGGCCTCTGCGCCCAGCCGTGCCGCCTTCCGCATCGCCTCGTCGCAGGAGATGGCACGCCCCTTGCCGGCGAGGAGAGCCGAGCGCTCTGCCCCAAGGACCTCTGCGCGGTCGACGAGCTCGCCGAGCTCGTGGACGCGGGCGTGGCGGCGCTGAAGATCGAGGGGCGCATGAAGGCGCCGGACTACGTGCTCGCCGTCGTGGGGGCATGGCGTGAGGCGCTCGACGCGGTGCGCGTGGATCCCGCCGGCGCGCTGGAGCTCGACGGGGACTCGCGCCACGCAGCACGCGAAAAGCTCTCGCGCGCCTTCAACAGGAGCTTCACCTCGAGCTACCTCCATGGACGCTCGGGAAACGAGATGATGAGCTACGAGCGCTCCAACAACAGGGGCGCCCTTGTGGGCGAGGTGGCGAAGAGCCGCGGCAATCGCGTCGTCGTGGAGCTCGCGAAGCGCGTCGGCGAGGGCGATCTCCTCGAGTTTCGTCCCGAGGAGGCGCCGGATCGCTTCCTCGCCGCGCCTTCGCCTCGAAGCGCCGGGCCGGGGGAGCTCCTCGAGATGGAGCTCAAGCGGACGATGCCGGTCGGCGTGTCGGTCCGCGCCCTTCGCGAGGAGGCCACCATCAAGGCCTCGCGCACCCTCGGCAAGGCGCGCTCCCCGCGCCTGCGTCCCGTGGACCTTTCGACGCGGATCCACGTGGGGGAGGCGCTTCGGCTCCGGCTGAGCACGCCCGCTCGCACGCCGGAGGAACGCGCCGCCTATGGAAGCCACGTTGTGGTCGAGGTGGGCGGCGAGGTGGTGGAGCCAGCTCGCACGAAGCCCCTCGAGGAACGTGACGTGGTGCGCCATCTCGCGCGCTTCGGGGGAAGCCCCTTCGAGGCGCGCCGGGTGGAAGTCGACCTCTCCGAGGGCGCGGGCCTCGGCTTTTCCGCGCTCCACCACCTCCGGGCCGAGGCGGCGGAGGCGCTCGGGAACGCGCTCCTTGCGCCCGTGCGCGATCGCGGAAAGAGGATCGAGGCGGCGGCCGAGGCTCCGCTTCCTCCGCTCGTCTCCCGGGAGCCCCGCGCGACGAGCCCCATGGCGCCCGAGGAGGCGGAGATCTGCTGCCTCGCGCCCTCCCTCGAGGTGGCGAGGGCGGCGAGGGATGCCGGCACGAAGCGGGTCTACCTCGCGCAATCCCTTTGCGATGCGGGCACGGCACGCGCCGAGGGCTTCATCCCTTGGCTCACCGAGATCTCGCGAGCCCGCGACGCCGCGGAGCAGGATCGACTCATCCTGCCGGGCGAGCCCTGCGTGGTCTCCACCTTCTCCGCCCTCGAGCGCGCCTCCTCGCGGGGAGCCGCGTTCGAAGCGGGCACGGATCTTCCGATCTTCAACGCCGCGTGCGTGGAGGCGCTCGCCCAGCGCGGGGCCACCGGCGTATGGCTTTCCTTCGAGCTTGCGTCCCTCGAGCTCGCCCGCATCGCGCGCGTGAGCCCGGTGCCGGTGGGGCTCAAGGTGGCCGGCGCCCTTCGCGCGATGACGACGCAGCACTGCGTGCTGCAGGTGGCAGGGGAGTGTGCGGGCGAGTGCGAACGCTGCACGGTGCGAGCCAGCGCGCCCACGCTGGAAAACATCGATGGGCGGTTCCTTCCCGTGCGCCAGGGCACCGACGGCCGCTCGCGCATCTTCTGGGATGCGCCGCTCGATCTCGTGCCCCGGCTTTCCGAGGTGCTCGCCGCGGGCGTCAAGCGGCTCCTCATCGACGCCACGCTGATGAATCCAAGGCAGGCGGTGGACGCGATTTCGCGCGTGCAGGGTGCGCTCGAGGCGATCCGCATGGGGCGCGCGCTCCCGCGCGTCGGAGAGCGCGCCACCTTGGGACACTTTCTGGAGCCGGTGGGCTGAGCGGCGCGGAGGCCCGGCGAGTTGTTACCATGGGCGCGCAGCTTGAAACTTCCACCAGCGAAAGGATCGGCCATGGCCGTTGACGAAATCCTCCTCACCAAGGTGCTCGACGTGGTGCGTCCCAATCTCGAGGCCGACGGCGGCGACGTGCAGCTCGTGGGCGTCGATGAGGATGGCGTGGTGTCCCTCGAGCTCACCGGCGCCTGCGCGGGATGCCCCATGAGCCAGATGACGCTTTCCATGGGCATCGAGCGCGTGCTCAAGGAGCATGTGCCCGGCGTCACGGCCGTGCGCGCCGTCTAGTGATGGTCCTCTCCGATCGCGACATAAAGGCCGAGCTCGAGAACGGCCGAATCGTCATCGAGCCCCTCGACATCGCCGACGTCCAACCGGCGTCGGTGGATGTGCGGCTGGGCTCGAACTTCCGCATCTTCATCAACTCGCGCCACACCTACATCGATCCGCGCAACGCCCAGCCCGACCTCACGGAAACCATCAACGTGCCCGAGGGCGAGGCGTTCGTGCTGCATCCCGGGCAGTTCGCACTCGGCACCACGCTCGAGCGCGTGGCGCTTCCCGATGACGTGCTCGGAAAGCTCGAGGGAAAGTCCACGCTCGGGCGCCTCGGGCTCATGATCCACTCCACCGCCGGCTACGTGGACCCGGGCTGGGACGGCGAGCTCACGCTCGAGCTTTCCAACGTGGCCACGCTCCCCATCATGCTCTGGCCGGGCATGCGCATCGGCCAGCTCTCCTTCGAGCGCATGTCGAGCCCGGTGGAGCGCCCCTACGGCTCCTCCGGCCTCGGCTCGCACTACCAGGGCCAGCGCGGCGCCACCCCCTCCTCGGCCCTTCGGGATTAGCCCATGCCCTCGCTGAACGACATCTACCACATGCTCGACCCGGTGGCCTTCACGCTCGGGCCGCTCACGGTGCGCTGGTACGGCCTCGCCTACCTCGCGGGATTTGCGCTCGGCGCCGTGGTGATGTGGTCGCTCATGAAGCGCTGGCGTCTCGACGTGGGCTTCGACGAGCTCCTCTCGATCGTCGTGGGCATCGCCTTCGGCGGCATCCTCGGCGGACGCCTCGGCTACGTGCTCTTCTACGGCGCGGGCTACTACTGGGAAAACCCGCTCGCGATCTTCATGCTGAACCAGGGGGGCATGTCCATCCACGGCGGCTTGCTCGGGGCCTTCATCGGCGGCTCGATCGTGTGCCGCTCGCTCAAGATCTCTATCCTCACCATCTGCGACCTCGGCTTCACGGTGACCCCCATCGGGCTCTTCTTCGGAAGGCTCGCGAACTTCGTGAACGGCGAGCTCTGGGGCAAGGTCACGGACCTTCCCTGGGGCGTGGTCTTCGAGACGGGCGGCCCGCTCCCGCGCCATCCGAGCCAGCTCTACGAGGCGCTCCTCGAGGGGCTCGTGCTCTTCTGCGTGCTCTACTTCCTCGCGAGGAGGCGCCCACCGCTTCCCCAGGGCTTTTACACCGGCCTCTTCCTCGTGCTCTACGGCATCTTCCGCATCCTCGTCGAGTTCGTGCGCGTGCCCGACGCGCAGCTCGGCTACCTCATCGGCCCCATCACCATGGGCCAGGTGCTCTCGCTTCCGCTCATCCTGCTCGGCGTGGGGCTCCTCGTGTGGAGCTTCTCCACGCAGCGTCCGCAGGTAGGCCACTACGAGGTGCCCGTCAACCGCGCGTAGCCGCTACGAGATGTCGAGCTCGTCCTCGCTGTCGGGCAAGCCCGCATCCACCGGCTCCAAGGGGCCGCCACCGTGGCGTGCGAGCACGCGCGTGACGAGCGG
>CANQSI010000053.1 GCA_947626465.1 uncultured Atopobiaceae bacterium | reverse complement strand
TCCTCGAGGCTCATCTGCAGGCTCGCCGAGCGACGCGAGAGCGCTTTCGGCTCGAAGCCCTCGAGGAAGCTTCCCTTGGAAAACGACGGCGGTATGGCCACCGGGTACTCGCCGGTGAAGCATGCGGCGCAGTGGCCGGCACTCTTCGGACAGGCGGAGATGAGCCCTCCCACCGAGAGGAACGCGAGCGAATCCGCGCCGATGACCTCGCGGATTCGCTCGACGGACATGTTCGCGGAGATGAGCTGGTCTTGCGTGGCGGTGTCGATGCCGTAGAAGCAGGGCCACGTGACCTCCGGCGAGTTGATGCGCACATGCACCTCGATGGCCCCCGCCTCGCGGCAGAGCTTCACGATCTGCCCCATCGTGGTGCCGCGCACGATCGAATCGTCCACGAGCACCACGCGTTGGCCGGCGAGCACATCCGAGAGCACGCTCAGCTTGAGCTTCACGCCGAGCTCGCGGAGCTCTTGGTTCGGCTGGATGAACGTGCGGGCCACGTAGCGGTTCTTGATGAGGCCGGTCTTCACGGGAAGGCCCGAGGCGTTCGCGAAGCCCTCGGCGCCGGGAAGCCCGGAATCCGGCACGCCCACGACGATGTCGGCCGAGGCCGGCGCCTCTTGCGCGAGGCGCTCGCCCATGGCGAAGCGCGTGGCGAAGACCGAGCGCCCGTTCACCACGGAGTCCGGCCGCGCGAAGTACACCTGCTCGAAGATGCAACTCGCGGGCACCGCCGGCGGAAGCGCCTGCATCGTCTTCAAGCCGCTGTCGGAGATGCGGATGACCTCGCCGGGGTACACGTCGCGCACGTAGCGCGCGCCCACCATCTCGAGCGCGCACGTCTCGCTCGCCACCACCCAGCCGCGCGCGCCGTTGAGCTCGCCGAGCACGAGCGGACGGATGCCGTTGGGGTCGCGGAAGGCATAGAGCGCGTTTTCGCGGATGAGCGCCATCGCGTAGGCGCCCTCGATGAGCGCCATCGTCTTGGCGATGCCGTCGCGTAGCCGATGGGTCTTCTGCGTGTAGTAGCCGATGAGCTTGGCGGCCACCTCCGTGTCGGTGGTGGAGCGGAAGTCGATATGGCGTTCGATGAGCTCGTCGCGGATGCTCTCGGTGTTCACGAGCGTGCCGTTATGCGCGAGCGCGATGATCACGTCGTCGATGGCGGAGAGGTGCGGCTGCGCGCCCTCCCAGTCCTTGCCGCCGCTCGTGCCGTAGCGCACGTGCCCGAGCGCCACCTTGCCCTGGAGCGCGGCGAGGTCCGCCTCGGAGAACACCTGCTCCACGAGGCCGAGATCCTTGCGGATGAGCACCGTCTGGCCGTCGCCCACCGCGATGCCGGCGCTTTCCTGGCCGCGATGCTGCAGGGCGCGCAGGCCGAAGTACGTGAGGCGCGAGACATCCGAGCCGGGGGCCCAGACCCCAAACACGCCGCACTCGTCGTGGAGCTTGTCGGGGCCAGCGGGCGGCGCAGCCACGGGGCCGCGCAACGAATTCGCCATTCCGCTCACCAACTCCCCTCCTTTTTAAGCCTCGGCGCGGGCTCCGGCGGCCTCGCTCGCAGGCAGGCTCACCAGAAGCGTACGCCCATTGTCCTCTTCATAGCTGCACGTGGAGAGCGTGAGCACGTGGCTCGCCCTCGCGGCGAGCGTGCTCGCGTCCTCGGCCCTCGCTTGGGCCTTGTCCACCAATCCCTCGAGGTAGCGGTGGAAGTCGGCCTCGCTCGGCCACATGAACTGCCGCACGCTCTCGTCCGAACCCACCGTGCGGTAGCAGAGCAACGGCACGAGCTGCGTGGCGCTCTCCCGCGTGACGTACCAGATGAGCCCGATTTCGTTGAAGGCCGCCTGGTCGTCGAGCTCCGCGATCGGCGCGAACATCGAGCCATTCTGCAGGTGGTGGCCGTAGACCACCGTCTGCTCGTCCACGAGGCCGGGATTCGTGTTGTCGCAATCGAGGAACACCTGCCCGCCGATGCCCCATTCGCCCTCGGCGGTGGTGTTCAGGTAGTACTCGTTGTCCTCGCCTTGGTAGACGGGGTAGTTGATGCTCGTACCCGGCACCTCGAGCCACGCGCAGACGTTTGGGTCGACGGCTTCGAGCGCAGCCCAGTCCACGAGCGGCGCCTCGTTTGGATCGTCGAAGAGCGTGACGTGGGCTTGGAGCTCGGCATTCACCGTGTCCTGCGCGGCGTATTTGCCAAAGGCGTCCGAGAGGAGCCACGCCGCAGACGCGATGAGCGCCGCCCCCGCTAAGAAGAGCGCGATGGGAAGCCAGCGAGCATGGCGCCTCGGACGCGAGGCCTTGCCGCGTGGCTCGGGGCCTTGGGGAGCCATGTGCTTCGCGCTCGGCATCAGGCTCGGGCCATCTCCTCTTTAAGCGCGTGGAACGCGGCCTTCACCTCGGGGTGCGCGGCGGCGACGATCTGCGCCGCGAGGAGCGCGGCGTTGCGCGCACCGTTGATGGCCACGCACGCCACCGGCACCCCCGGTGGCATCTGCACGATGGAGAGAAGCGAATCGAGGCCGCCGAGGTCGCTCGTCTTCATCGGCACGCCGATGACGGGAAGCGCGGTGTGCGAGGCCACGACGCCGGGCAGCGCCGCAGCTTTGCCCGCGGCGGCGATGATCGCCTCGAGCCCGCGCCCTTCCGCGGAGCCGGCCCACTCCGCCACCTTCCCAGGCGCGCGATGGGCGCTCGCCACGATGAAGTCGTAGCCGATGCCGAGCCTCTCGAGCTCGGCCATGCAGGGTTCCATGGCGGCCTCATCCGACGTGGAGCCGAGGATGACGCCCACCAGAGGTTCGCCCATGCCGGCCTCCCTTCCCTTCGAGAATTCCCAGCGTAGCGGCCATGCAACCCTCGTCCGAGGCGCAGGGTGATTCGCTTGGAATCAGTATAGGTGTAGGATTCAACAACAATTATCGATCTGCCACGCTGGAAGGAAGCGTCCATGCAAAATCCCAACACGCTTCGACTCTTCGAGCGAGACGGCGCCGTGATCCCGCGCGTCGCCTGCGTCCACGACCTCTGCGGCTACGGCAAGTGCTCGCTCGGCGTCGCCATCCCCGTCCTCTCCGCCGCAGGCTGCGACGCGTGCCCCGTGCCGACGTCGCTCTTCTCCGCCCACACGAAGTTCCCGACGTTCTACATGTACGACACCACGCCCATGCTCGAGGGCTACCTCGATGCGTGGGTGGAAGAGGGTATCGAGCTCGACGCCGTGTACTCGGGCTTCCTCGGCGCCGCCGAGCAGGTGGCCTCTATCAAGCGCCTCTACGAGGAGCATCCGAAGGCGCTTCGCATCGTGGACCCGGTGATGGGCGACGGCGGGCAGGTCTACCCCACCTACACTCCCGAGCTCTGTGACGCCATGCGCGGCCTCGTGGACGGGGCGGACCTCCTCACGCCGAACCTCACGGAGGCGTCGATCATCACGGGCATCCCCTACGCGGGCCAGAACGTGGACGACGACTACGTGGACGCGCAGC
Organism: uncultured Atopobiaceae bacterium; assembly: GCA_947626465.1. Classification (GTDB taxonomy): domain Bacteria; phylum Actinomycetota; class Coriobacteriia; order Coriobacteriales; family Atopobiaceae; genus CANRLS01. The sequence goes on along the minus strand of CANQSI010000053.1, from coordinate 2,951 downwards.
TCGAGGCCCTCATTGCCGCGGGCGCGAAGGTCGTGGTGCTGAAGGGGATCGCGCGCGAGGACGGCCTCATCCGAAACTACGTGGCGGGCGCGGATGTCGAGCGCGCCGAGGTGGCGGGCGAGCTCTTGCCCTACCTGCTCCACGGCACGGGCGACCTCTACTGCTCGAGCCTCCTCGCCGCCGTGCTCTGCGGCACGACGCTCCTCGAGGCCGTGCAGTTCGCATCCGCCTTCGTGCGCGATGCGATGGCCCTCACGCCCACGCAGCCGGACTATGAGGTGCGCGGCGTCTCCTTCGAGCCGCTCCTCGGCGAGGTGGCGAAGCTCGTCCCCGCACGCGCGAAAGCCGAGGCGTAGCCCCCCAAGGGCTTCCACCGCGCAGTCGCCTTTCCGACGCGCCGGAACGGGCGCGGCTACTCGCCGGCGCCCTCGCCCACGTCGACGCCGAGGCCGCCGAGGGTGGCGAGAAGCGGGGTGTCGGCACCGGTGATGAGGTCCTTCAGGCGCTCCGTCGTCTGCGCGTCGATGCCGGTGATGGAGCACGTGAGGGAGATGTCGCCCGCGTCCGTCACCTGCTTCGACCACGTGAAGGTGGCAAACGGCTTCACCTGCCCCGCGGGCTCGAGGAAGTCGAAGAGCGTGGCGTGGAGGAGGTTGCCCTCGTCGTCCACGTGCACGTTCACCTTGTAGATCACCGTGTTGATGCTCGGGTTCATGAGGGCGTTCACGGAGAGCGCCGCCGCTTGGATTTGGCTTGCGGCAAGGGCCTCTATCTCGGTGGCGTAGCGCGTGTCGATCACGGAGACCTCGATCGTGCCCGTGGCTTGATCCGCCTCCTGCACGGTGAAGTCCTGCGGGAACTGCGTGAAGCCGCTTCCCCACTCCACGCCGTCCTCGAGCGCCATCGTCACGGTGTGGAGGTTCGCCTCGCTGGCGAGCGCCGCCGTGGCATCGCGCCGCACGCAGCCGCTCGACACCTGCGTGAGGACGATCACCGCCACGAAGGCCGCGACGAGGAGCACCGAGGCGCGCGCCATCACCGTGCCCACGTTCGAGCCCGAGGGGTCGAGGCCGGAGAGCGGATCCACCGCGCGCCCCACGCCGAACTTCCGGCGGCTCTCGCGCTCGCGCTCGGCCTCGGCGGCGTTCGCATGGCCCGTCTCGTCGACGGTGGCGAAGAGCTTCTCGGCCTCCTCGGCGGAAAGCGGCTCACGCCTCGCCATGGCACGCACCTCCCTCGGCCTCGCGGCGCTCCACGCGGGTGCCCTGCTCGGCCGCCTCGCCCGTCATGCCCTCGACATACATCGCCTGGTAGCGCGCATAGAGCCCGCCTGCGGCGAGCAGTTCCTCATGCGTGCCCATCTCCACCACCCTGCCACCTTCGAGCGCGCAGATGACGTCGGCGAAGCGGATCGTGGAGAGGCGGTGCGCGATGATGAGCGTCGTGCGGCCGCAGGCGAGCTCGAAGAGCGAGCGCTGCACGGCGCGCTCGCTCTCGTTATCGAGGGCGCTCGTGGCCTCGTCGAGCACGAGGATCTTCGGATCCTTCAAAAATACGCGCGCGATGGCGATGCGCTGGCGCTGCCCGCCGGAAAGATGCGAGCCCCGCTCGCCCACCCGCGTGTCGTAGCCCTCGGGTAGCGAGGCGATGTAGCCGTGGATCTGCGCGCGCTTCGCCGCAGCCACCACGTCCTCGATGCTCGCGTCAGGGCGCCCGTAGGCGATGTTCTCGGCGATGGTGCCGTTGAAGAGGTACACGTCCTGCTGCACGATGCCGATCGCCTGGCGAAGGCTCTCCTGCGTGACGGAGCGCACGTCCTGACCGTCGATCTCGATCGCGCCTGAATCCACGTCGTAGAAGCGCGGGAGGAGGGCGCAGGTAGTGGACTTGCCCGCGCCCGAAGGCCCCACGAGGGCGTAGGTCTTGCCGGGGGCAAGCTCGAGCGAGAGGCCGTTGAGGACGGGCTCGCCCTCGTGGTAGGAAAAGCGTACGTCGCGATAGCGGATGGCGCCTTGCGTGACGTCGATCGGCTTCGCGTCGGGCGCGTCCTCGATGTCCGGCTTCGTGGAGAGGATCTCGAGGAAGCGCGCGAAGCCGGCGCGCGCCTTCTGGAAGGTCTCGGTGAAGTTGATGAGCGTCTCCACCGGCGACACGAAGAGGCTCACGTAGAGGGCGTAGGTGGCGAGATCCGTGGCGTTCATGCTGCCTTTCGCGATGAGGTAGCCGCCGAAGACGATGATGATCGTGTAGAGGATCCCGGAGAGCAGCGCCGCCATCGCCTGGTAGGAGCCCATGGCCGAGTACATGCGCGCCTTCGAGTCCAAGAAGGCGTCGTTTGAGCGCCGGAACTTCCTGCGCTCCACGCCCTCGTTCGCGAAGCTCTTCACCACGCGCGTGCCGGCAAGCGAATCGGAGAGCTGCACGTTCACGCCGGCGATCTTTCGGCGATTGTCGTTGAAGACCTCGCGCATCCGCGCGTTCGCATGGAAGTTGTAGGCCACGAGCACGGCCGTCACCACCGCCATGGCAAGCGCGAGCTGCCAGTTGATGGAAAACATGATGGCGTAGGAGCCGATGATCTCGATCCCGCACACGACGACGAACTCCGGGCCGTGGTGCGCCGCCTCGGAGATGTCGAAGAGGTCGTTCACGAGGCGGCTCGCGAGGTCGCCCGTGTCGTGCTCGTCGAAGTAGGAAAACGAGAGCCGCTCGTATTGGTCGAAGAGGTCCTCGCGCATCGCGCTCTCGATGCGCGCGCCCATGATGTGGCCCCACTTCGACACAAACCATTTGCACGCGTAGCGCACGAGGTAGAGCGCCACGAGCCCGAGGCAGATCATCCAGAGGGCCGCAAGGATCCGCTCCGAGCCCTCTTGGAAGAGCCCGTCTGCGAGCGTGCGGAGGATGAGCGGGAAGGCGAGGTCGCAGCCCGCCTGCACGATGGCGCACGC
>CANQSI010000052.1 GCA_947626465.1 uncultured Atopobiaceae bacterium | reverse complement strand
GCCCATGGAGGGCTGGCTCGCGCTCGGAGCGAAGGTGGCGTTCGGCGGCGCCATGACCTTCAAGCGCTCGGACGAGATACGCGATGCTGCGGCGGCCTGCCCCGCGGAGGCGCTCCTCACGGAAACCGACAGCCCCTACATGGCGCCAGAGCCCCTGCGCGGCCGTGCCTGCGAGCCCGCCTTCACCCTCGCCACGGCCGACCTCCTCGCCGAGGTGCGCGGCGAGCTCCTCGGCGAATCCCGTAAGGCCACCTTCGAATCCGCCTGGCGAAACGCCCACGCCCTCTTCTAGCCCTCTCGGCAAGGCAAAGGGAACCGCAAGACAAAGGGGACGGATCCTTTTGTCTTGCGTCCGGAATCCAACAACGTGTTGGACGTTTTTTCGCGGGGCCGATTCTCATCAGCGCGGCGGGCGGCAGGCGGCTAGGGTGGTGGCCCCATCCCTCCACGCGAAGGCCCCGCCATGGCAACGCTCCTCCAAAAATCGCCCCTGCTTGGCCGCGCGGTGGATGCGGCGCTCGAGTTCCTCTGGCCCGCGCGCTGCGTGGGATGCGACGAACCGGGGACGCTCCTTTGTCCGGAGTGCGCGGCGGGGCTTTCCGCCATCGACCAGCGCTTCGCCTGCCCCCGTTGCGGCGCGCCCTTCGGCTGGCTCGCCTGCACGGGCTGCACCGAGCCCGCGCCCGAGCTGGGGCGCGTGGTCTCGGCCTTTGCCTATGAAGGGGTGGCCGAGCGCCTCGTGAAGGTCTACAAGGACGAGCACGAGCGCAGGCTCGCGCCGCTGCTCGCGGAGGCGTTGCGCTTCGCGGTTGAAAACCTCGCCGAATGCGAGCCCACCGCGCTCCCCGCTCTCGACGCGATCGCCTTCATCCCCGCCACCGAGGAGGCCTACCTTCGCCGCGGCTTCGACCACATGGAGCTCGTGGCGCGTGAGCTCGCCAAGCGCCTCTGCCTTCCCGTGGCCGACGTCCTCGTCCACCACCGCTCGGGCGACCAACGCGAGCTCGGGGGCGAGGAGCGCGCGGAAAACGTGCGCGGGTCGTTCGAGGTGGCGGGCGAGGTGTGGGGGAGCCGCCTCCTTCTCGTGGACGACGTCATCACCACCGGCTCCTCGCTTCGCGAAGCGGCTCGCGCCCTCGTTTCGCGCGGCGCGCTCGTGCCGCTCGCGGCGTCGGTGGCCAGAGTGTGGTAGCGCCACGCTCCCCTGCGCTGCGCAGGGCGTTGGTATACTTCAGGGGTCCCTTGCCAGGTCTGTGGTTGCGGGTGGGTGAGGCGCGAGCATTCCCGCCCAAGTCCATGGCAGACGAGGCCCAACGGACCCACGTAAACCCGGGTGCGCGCACCCGGGCGATCACGGCTCGTTCTAGACGTAAGTCGCACCTCCCTTCGCGAGAGGGACGCCGTTCCTCGGGGAGAGAGGACCAACCGTGGGGGCGCCGCGGCGCCCGAAGCGACGGTTCCGGTGCGCGGGTGTGGGGTCAAAGACCAGGTCAGCTGGGAAGGGGCGAGCGCTCGACGGAGCCGTGAAGGGTTCCTCGAGTGCGAAGGCGGGAATGGCAACCGAAAGGAAGCCGAAACCATGAGTTCTACCTCGAAGAATCCTGCACTGCGTGCGCGCAGGCGCCATCCCTTCGCAAAGGTCGCGGCCCTCGCGGTCGTGCTTGCGGCGGGCGTCGTCTGCCTCGCGGGCTGCGATTTCATCGACAACCTCAACCCCTACACCACCACGTCGGTGGCCGAGGCGCAGGCCGCCTACCTCGAGGCGCGCGAGCCCGAGCTCCAGGCCCCCGACATCATCGAGGACGGTACGCTCACCATCGGCCTCATCACCGACGAGGGCGCGCCGGCAATCTTCGAGAACGGCGACGGCTACCGCGGCATCGACGTCGACGTGGCGGCGGCGCTCGCCTCCGAGCTCGGCCTCGACGCGGAGTTCGTGCCGCTCTCGAACAGCGCGACGATGGCGCTCACCCCGGTGGACGTGGTGATGGGCGTGGCCACCGACGAGACCGGCGGCCTCGTGGTGGCGTCGGACTACATGGAGCAGGCGATCGGCTTCTTCACGCTCGGCGACGAACCCACGACGGTTTCGGCCTCCGAGCTCGAGGGACAGACGGTGGGTCTGCAGTCGGCCTCGGCGAGCCAGCAGCTCCTCGCCGCCTCGAACCTCACGATGTCGGAGCAGAGCTACGGCAACATCGACGACGCCATGAACGCCCTCGTGGCGGGCGAGGTGGCCTACGTGCTCTGCCCGGTATATCCAGGCGCGTTTCTCGCCAACGAGCTCGGCGGCATCTGCTTCTGCGGCACGCTCGACGTGCCGGTGCAGGTGGGCGTGGGGGTCTCGGCGAGAAACACCGTGCTCGTCGATGCCGTGCAGAGCGCGATGTCGGACATCCGCGACAACGGCGTGCTCTCGCTCATCCTCTCCAAGTGGGTGGGCAACCTCCCGCGCTTGACGGCCGCCTCGCAGGTGTCGGGCGTCGAGCTCGCGGACACCACGCAACCCACCTCCCAGCCCGGCATGCCGGGCGGAAACGCGGTGAGCGGCTCCGACCTCTCCACGCCCACGGAAGACGAGGGCAGCGCCACCACCCCTGATGCCACCACGCCCGACGAGACCACGCCCGAGGGCACCCCCACCGAGGGCGAAGAAGGAGAGGGTGGGACGGGGGACATCGTGCCGCTCTAGGCGCATTGGCCGCGCAAAGCGCCTCGAAGCCCGCGCAAGCGGGTACGAACCCCATTCAGAGTTCCTGCACCACCAGGCCATCCACCCAGATAAGGGAGGTTTCCATGGAGATCAAGGTCACGGGACGCAAGATCCGCATCACGGATTCCCTGCACGACCGCGTCATCTCGAAGATCGGCGATGCACTCAAGGTCTTTGACATCCAGCCGATGACGGCCGACGTGGTGCTTCGCGTCGCGAACTACAAGGGAACCAAGGAACGCACCATCTGCGAGGTGACGGTGCGCGTGCGTGGCACCGTCGTGCGCGTGACCGCCACCAAGGACGACGCCGAGGCCGCCATCGACGAGGCCGCGCGCCTCGTCACGCGCCAGCTCCGCAAGTACAAGACGAAGGTCATCGACAAGCGCCACCGCGTGCATGGCGAGAACCTCGCGCCGGTGGAGCCGGGCACCCCGCTCGGCGAGATCGTGGAGAGGGGCGAGGAAGAGGCCGAAGAGGACGACGATCGCCTCGTGCGCACGAAGTACATCGACTACACGCGCCTCACGGAGGATGACGCGCTCGTGCAGGCCGACCTCCTCGGCCACGACTTCTACGTCTTCCGCGACATGCAAACCGGCAACGTCCACGTGATCTACCACCGCAAGGACGGCGGTTACGGCATCCTCAAGCCCGAAGAGGAGAACGCCGAGGCGTAAAGCGAGGCAATGCCTACACTGTGGCGCGGCCGCGTGCAGCGAGCCGCGCCACACCGCACTACCCTCACACGATCGAAGGGGGGCCCATGGCCGCCACACACGATGAGCACGCGGACGCCGCGCCCGCGGAAGACGAGGTAATCAACCCCGAAGCGCTCTCTCCGGACGCGCCGAAGGCCGAGGTGGAGGACGAGGAGCATCGCTCCGGCGTCCATGAGTCGAACTACACCCAGCCGATCTACCACAACGATCGCAAGGTGAACATCATCGTGGACAGCTGCGCGGACTTCGACCCGCTCGTGGCGCACGCCCTCGACGTGACGATCATCGGCTTCCCCTACGTGGTCGACGGCAAGGAGTACATCGACGACCTCTGGGAATCGCTCTCCGCCCACGACTTCTACGAGGCCATGCGCAAGGGCGCGGACGTGTCCACTTCGGCCGTGACGCCGGGGCGCTACCTCGAGATCTTCGAGGAGGCGGCGAAGAAGGGCGTGCCCACGGTCTACCTCGGCTTCACGGCGGGCCTCTCCTCCTCGATCCACTCCGCCGAGGAGGCCGCGCAGCTCCTCAAGCAGGACTACCCGGACTTCGAGCTCTACATCGTGGACAACAAGTGCCCCTCGGCCGCGGCCGAGCTCCTCGCCATCGAGGCCGTGCACCAGGCCGACCTCGGGGCCTCGGCGAAGGAGCTCGTGGCGTGGGCCAAGGAGGCGCGCTACTACATCCAGGGCTACTTCACGCTCGACAACTTCGACGCGCTCGCCAAGGGCGGGCGCATCCCGCCGCAGGCCGCGGCCATCGGCGGCAAGCTCGACATCAAGCCCGAGCTCACCTACGACACGGCCGGCGCGCTCTCGCTCAAGCGCATGTGCCGCGGTCGCAAGAAGGCCATCCGCGCGATGATGGACGACTTCCGCGACCAGTTCACCGGCGAGTACAACCTGCCCGTGGCCATCGTCTCGGCCGACGCCGAGCACGACGCGGACTTCCTCGAGGGCCTCGTGCGCCACGAGCCGGGCTGCGAGGACATCGCCGTGGTGCGGAGCTCCATCTCCCCCGTCATCGGCTCGCACGTGGGGCCGGGCATGGTGGCCCTCATCTTCTGGGGCAAGGATCGTCGCGAGAAGACGAGCCTCGCCGACCGCATTGCGCGTAAGGTGGGCGGCAAGCAGGGCCAGGGCGCCAAATCCAGCCCGATCGGCCAGGACGCGAGCGCAAGCGCCTAGCGCGCCGGCGAAAAACGCGAGAAAGCGAGACTTCGTGGGCTACGTGTCCGTGTTCATCGTGAGCCTTCTCCTGGCGATCATCGGCATCGTCATCGGCTTTCGCATCGGGCAAGAGCTCGCACTGCACTGCGAGACCAAGCGCCAGTATTGGGCGATGAACGCCATCTGCTACGTGGTGGGGATCGTCGCCTCGGCCTTCATCTGGGCGTTTGGGTTCGTGGTGCTCGTCTTCGCCACGATCGGCCTCCTCGGCGGCGCCATCGCGGGGCTGAAGTTCGGCTTCGGCTCCGAGGGCCCGTGGAAGAAGGTCGACAAGTGGATGGGCGTGAAGAACAAGCACCTCGACGCCAAGCCGCGCCCCGAGGGCGAGGAAGAGCCCGAGCTCATGAGCGTCGCCGATCCCGGCCCGACGCAAGACCGCAAGACACGAAGGGGCAAGTAGCCCATGGCTGAATCCTCGATCGCCGTCCTCATAGACTACGAAAACCTCGCCCGGGGAATGGCGGGCGACGACCACGCGCCAAAGTCGCAGAACGGCAGGAACCGCGGCCGCGCACGCAGCCGCCAGAAATCGCCGGCGCCCAACGTGCGCGCCATCCTCGAGCGCCTGGTGGAGATCGGGCGCATCGTCTCGAAGCGCGCCTACTGCGACTGGCAGCTCTTCACCGATTCGATCCAGGACCTGCATGAGCTCGGCATCGAGCTCATCGAGATCCCCGATCGGCAGTACTCCGGCAAGAACTCCGCCGACATCCGCCTCGTGGCCGACGCGGTGGAGATGTGCCTCACGCGCGACCACATCGACACCTTCGCCATCCTCTCCGGGGATTCGGACTTCACGCCCCTCGTGGCCAAGCTCAAGGAGTACGGCAAGGATGTGATCGGCGTGGGCATGAAGGGCTCCACGAGCCCGCTTCTCGTGGAGAACTGCGACCAGTTCATCTACTACGAGGACATCGTGGCCAAGGCCGGCCTGCCGAGCTACGAGGATCGCGTGCCCATGGAGCGCCACGCGTGCTTCGAGCTCCTCCTGCAGACGATCGACGCCATCCTGCGCGAAAACGAGGGCCCCATCCTCGCCTCGCGCCTGAAGGAGACGATGCGCCGCAAGCAGCCCTCCTTCACCGAGCGCAGCTTTGGCTACAAGAACTTCACCGCGCTCCTTCGAGACGCGGCAGAACTCCACCTCATCGACGTGCACACCGACCCCCGCTCCGGCACCGTAATGGTGGACGGCTTTGCGGAGTAGGGGAGCCACGCACGAGCTTGGAAGGGCAGCACATGCTGGGTAGCAACAATCTTTCCCCCGAAGAGGAGGCCATCATCGCCGCCGAGGAGGCGGCTGCGGACGAGGCGCCGGGCGACGTGGTGGCGCCGATGCCGAGGATGCCGCTCGAGGGCGAGGAACTCGAGGAAGAGGAGGGTGCGAGCACGCTCGAGCCCGTTTCGAACTCCGCGGCGAACGCGGCTGCGGCCGTGGCGGCCGTGATGGAGGACTTCGGCGAGGAGGATCCCGACGCCGACCTCGAGCCGCTCGTCGAGGCGCTCAACATGGAGAGCCGCCTGCGTCGCCAGGAGGCCGCGCGCCGGCTCTCGCTCCTCGCCGAGCACCGCAAGGACGAGCTCAAGGGCCACGTGGCGGAGCTCATGGACGCGATGAAGCGCCCCGAGGCGCAAACCCGCTGGCAGATCCTCGACACCCTCATGGTGGTGGGCGCGGACGACCCGGAGCTCGTGGCGGATGCCGCCCCCGAGGCCGAGGAGGCGCTCTTCGAGGATGGCGCGCGTGCGGCGTTCCTGCGCCTTGCGGCCTTCCGCTACTTCGTGATGCTCGGCAAGTCCTCGCCGGAGCGCTCGGACGAGGTGTGGCCGCTCCTCGACGAGGC
>CANQSI010000051.1 GCA_947626465.1 uncultured Atopobiaceae bacterium | reverse complement strand
GACCGAGCCCGCGCTTCAATTGGTCGAGGGGGCTTTTCCTTTTCACCGACCCGCTAGGTGCGGGGCATATCGTCTGGCTGCGAGGCAAGGGGCGGGGAGCTTTCGATGCCATCTGGCCTCGCGTTGCGCGAGGCCAGATGGCACGTATGGACGAGCTACGCGGTCTCGGGGGCTCCGTACCAGGCCACGCCCTCGAAGCGCCAGCCGGAGCGAAGGAGGCTGTCCCTCTCCTTCAGGTCGGCCGTGAAGTGGTGGGTGAAGGTGGTGGCGCTTGGGTTGTAGAGCCTAAAGACGGCGCCCTCGCGGGCGGGGTCGGAGTACCAGGCGATTCCCTCGTAGTTCCAGCCGCCTTGGCTGAGCGTGTCCTTCTCCGTCCTGCTCGTGGTGTAGAGGTGCTCTCCCGTGTAGGGGTTGAAGAGGCGGTAGACCGGCGCGTTCGACTTCGAGGGAGAGGTCCACGCCTTGCCCTCGTCGGTCCAGCCGGCGGCCTTCAAGCTCGCCCGCTCGCTCGCGCTCTGGGTGAAGAGGTGCTCGCCCGTCCAGCGGTTGTAGAGGCGGTAGGTGTCCACGGTGCCCGCCTCTGCCGGCGGGTTCTCGGGGTCGTAGGCCTCGATGGAGACGATGAGCGGGAAGTTGTCTTGCGCATACATCGCGTAGCGGCCGCCGTCCATGGCGTTGAGCTGGCTCGCGATGGCGTAGACCTGGGCATTGAGCTCGGAGAACTGCGCCACGGTCTCCGCGTAGGCGGGATCGTCGGGCGCCATTGCCGTGAGCGTGGCGTTCACGGCATCGCGCTCGGCGATGAGGTCCTTCACGCCGGAGTCCTCGATGAGCGCGTTGCCCTTCGCCTCGCCCTCGTCCACGATCTCCGTGTAGTCCTGCCAGGTGTAGCCGGCGTAGTCGTAGGAACCGTCGGCGTAGTCCACGCGCTTCGTGGGCTGGCCGATGTAGCTCTCGCCTTCGTTCACCACGCCCTGGCCCCACTTGAGGCCCTCCGCGTTCGGCATCTGCATCTGCGCGGAGAGGTGGTTTGCCACCTGGTTGTTCACCACTTCGTAGTAGCCGTTCGAAAGCTCGGAGGTGCACACGAGGCCGAGCATCTGGCCGGCCTTCGCCACGATGGGCTTGTCCACCTCCACGCGGTGGTAGCCGCCATAGGGGAAGAACTCGTCATGCGACCACACGAGCTCGCCGTCGGTGGGGTTCTCAGCGTCGGCTTCGAGCAGGTAGAGGTCGAAGCGCGTCTGCGAGTTGAAGCTGAAGGTCTGCGTGGAGACGGAGCGCACCACCGAATCGCTCACCATCGGGAAGATGTTCGCGTAGCTCGTCACCTCGTCGTTCACCATGCCCGTGGGGTCGTTCGGCAGGAAGGCGTAGGTGCAGGTGAACGCCTCGTAGTCCTCGCCGCTCGTGCCGTATTGGAGGTTGTCGTAGGGCGTGATGAAGTTGAACGCCTCGGGCGACTTGAGGCTCTTGTCGTAGTACGAGAGGTAGAAGTAGCCGTCGGTGATGGCGCCGCCGAAGCTGCCGCGGTCGGTGTCCTTGAGGGCGTTCAGCGCGCCCCAGCTGTTCTTCACGATGAAGGCGCCGTCTCCGGGAGGCTCGTGGCCCTCCATGAAGTTCGTGCGGGGGTACGTGTCGTCGTAGCCCACGATGCAGACGGCGTGGTTCTCACGCACAGGGTTCTGCGGGTCCTTCGTGGTGTCCTCGTTGTAGAACTCGTAGGTGTACTGCGCCACGGTGTCCGAGCGCAGGTACTTGTTGTCGGGCGACTGGTTCGGCATCCACTGGTCCGCGTGGTACATGATGGCCACGCCGCGGCCGGCGAGCAGCTGGTCCTTGATGGCGTCCACGCCTTGCTGGTTGAAGACGTAGACCTGCTTGGTGGGGTCGTCCGTGGGCTCCCAGGACGCGGGGCTCGGCAGGTAGTAGCTCTCCTCGAGCTCGCCGGAGTTCACGTAGTGGAGCTCCTCGGGGATGGACCAGTCGCCGCTCGCAGACGGCAGCACGACCTTGGCACCGTTGCTCATCTGCAGGGGATCGTCGTAATCGCCCGCGGCGTTGTGGTACTCGAGCGACGTGGCGTAGCTCTCGTCGATCGGGCCCGCGCCCGACGCCCACATGGAGGACGCCGTGGAGATGAAGCCGCCGGCATTGTAGACGTCGCCCGTATCGGAGCCGTTGGTGTAGAGGCCCTCGCCCGCCTGCGAGCCCTGCTCGACGGGGCGGAACGAGAACCACGCCGTGTGCTTCTCGGAGAGGTTCAGCGCATCCTCAGCGCCGTCCACGAAGGGCGTGCCGTACTCGGAGAGGATCGAGCTCTCCGCCGCGGCGTTCGAGCCGAAGCTCCAGCAGGTCCCCCAGGGGTTCTGCATCTTCACGTTCGTGACGAAGCTTCCCGTGTTGCCGCGGAACGTGGCGTTGCGGAGGTCGAACTTCGCCGGGCGTGTGGCCTGCGTCGTGGCGGTGTCCGTTTTCTTGAGCGTGGAGTCCTCGCTCGTGTAGTCGTCGCTATCCACGACGGTGGTCTCGTCGGTATCGAGCATGCGGTTCGTGAGCTCGTCCGGGGTCTTCGCGCCGTTGAGGTCAACGACGCCCACCACCTCCTTCTCGCCGTCCGTGGCCTTCGCTTCGGGCGCGGAGAGGAAGCAAATCGCAAGGAGCGCGAGCACGATCCCCAGCACGGGGACGGCCACGCTGCGCAACTTTTGGATCATGAAGCGCCTTTCATACTGCATCTTGGGGAGCCCGGAAAACGCACCCCAAGATCCGCGATCGCGGGCAGGTATTTCTTAGACGAGCGAATGGTACAAAAGGAACTCAACAATAATTAGACACGCAGTACAGGACGCACGAATGCACATCATCCCTGCACGAATGAGGGCCATCTCCACACGTCCTCCGCGCGTTGCCCCTTGAAGCATCCAGCGTGAGACACGCAGCCCCGCGCCTGCGATGCAAGCGCGGGGCTGCGAAACGCTTCTCGCTCGTTGCTAGTCGCTTGCGGGGCAGCCGGACATGGCCCACTGGAAGAAGGTCATCCTGCCGCCGCCGCCTTTATAGGCGACGTACGCGTCGAAGCTCGCGCCCATCACCCCGCCCGAGACCGCCGAGAGCTCCTCGTCGGGAATCTCGATGTTCTCGAGCGGTTTGATGTCCTCCTTCGTGAGAGCGAAGCCGTGGTCGTTCGCGAAGCGGATGACCTCCTCGTCGAGTTCCTCGCTCGGCGTCCTGTCCTTCACGAGGTTTTCGAACTCGTTCTGGAGCTCCTGGTCGATGACGAGCTACGCTAGGAAGGTCTTGAGGTTCTCGTTCATGGGGCAACCTTTCATGAGGTGGTGTTGCTCCGTATCCTAGGCTCCGCGCCCGGCACGCGCGCGATGGGGCTGGCGCAGCGGTGGGTTGAGCGTGTGAGCACGCATTTCATACCGAGTTTTCGCACGTTCGTACCTGCTCCGTGGGTACCATTTGCGAAGGATCCGCAACGATTCCGAGCGCGCGACAGCACGCGCGCACCCCCATCCGCTGAAAGGAGCGGAGCCATGTCCCAGACCTTCACCATCACCGGACGCCTCGCGAGCGCCCATAAGAAGATGGACATCACCGACGCAAGCGGCGAGGTGGTCTACACCGTCGCCGCGAAGGTCGCGAGCGTCCACCACACCACCTACGTCACCAACGCGAAGACCGGCCAGCAGATCGCCGAGATCAACGCCAAGGTGGTCTCGCTCCACCACATCTACTACGTGGACATGGCCGACGGCACTCACTTCCAGCTCTCCACGGAGTTCTTCCACCTAAAGGACATCAAGGACATCCCCGAGCTCGACATGCAGCTCCGCGGCAACATCATGGACTTCAACTTCACCATCGTCGACGCGACAACGAACGAGGAGCTCGCCCGCGGCCACCGTCGCCTCGCGAGCCTGCATCGCATCTACGACCTCGAGGTGCTCGACGAGCGCAAAACCGACGAGCTCGTGTGCATCTTCGTCGTGCTCAAGCGCATGATCGACATCCGCAAGAACTCCGACCTCGCGAGCATCGGCACCACGTACTAGCTAGCCGGAAGCCATCTGAAGGCCAGCGCCGTGATGTCGTCGGAGGCTTCGGCGCCGTTCACGAAGGTGTGGACGTCGGCGAGGACGTCCTCCACGAGCGTTTCGCTCGAGGCCTCGCCGCCAGCCGCCGCCTCGACCTTCTTGAGCACGGCGTCGAGGCGATCCTCGCCGTAGAGCTCCTCTTCTGGGTTCAGCGCCTCCGTCACACCGTCGGTGTAGAGGAAGAGGCCGCCGCCGGGGGCGAGCTGGAGCGTCTCGGTCTTGTACTGGATCATGTCCATGATGCCCACCATGAGGCCCTTGCGCGCCTTCAGCCACGTGCCGTCCTTGCCGAGGATCCACGCGGGGTTGTGGCCTCCGTTTGCGTAGGAGAAGACGCCGGTCTCGGTGTCGAGGATGCCGATGAAGACCGTCACGAAGAGCATCGCGCCGTTGTTCTCGCAGAGCGCCTGGTTCGCGCGCGTGAGCGCGAGGCCCACGTCCTCGGGATGCGCGTGCATCTGCTCGCGGAGGTCGGCGAGGGCGCGCATCATGAAGAGCGCGGCCGGCATGCCCTTGCCCGACACGTCCGCCATGATCACGCCAAGGTGCGTGGCGTCGATGCGGAAGGCGTCGTAGAAGTCGCCGCCCACGTCGCGCGCGGGTGTCATCGACGCCGCCACCTGCACGCCAAGCTCCGCTTCGATCTCGGAGAAGTCGTGCGGCACGGCGCTCTGCTGGATGTCCTTCGCGGTCTCCAGCTCCACCTTCACGCGTTCGTTCTCGGCCGTGACGCTGCGCATCTCGTCGAGGTAACTCACCATCGAGGCGCGCATCGTGTCGGTGTCTTCCACGAGGTAGGCCACCTCGCCCGAGGGCTTGAGGTCGCCCATGTCCACGGGGTCCTCGGCCTTCGCCTTCGCCTCGGCGAGCGCCTCGCCGCGCACGCCCTCGTCCACGGCCCTCTGGTAGTCCGCCATCTGCCGCGGGAACGCGCGCGTGGTCTCCGAGAGCCGCTCGATGGGGATGGTGAAGCGCGTCTGAAGGTAGCGGATCACGAGGATGCAGAAGGACCACAGGACGATGATCACCACGTCGCCGAGCACGAGCGACGCGGCGATGAGCTCGAAGATGCTCTCGGCGCCGCCCTCTTCCTCGGAGTAGATGAAGACGTAGAACGAGAGGATGAGCCCGAGGAGCACCACCGTGGCGAGCGCGGCGAACATGAGCACGATTCGCTGCGTGAGCGTGAGCGAGCGACGCTTTTGGTAGGGCACCGTGATCCAGCTCGCGGGCATGGGGGTGAGCGGGCTCGCCTCGAGGGCGATGAGCAGGAGGATGCCGAGCGTGAGCGTGATCGACGTCATCAAGAGGAACTCCGACATCACGCTCCACGCGTAGCCGTTCGCGACGTTCATCTGCGTAGCGGAAAACGACGCGAAGATCGCGTACACGAGGTTCGCGAGGATGATGATCCAGAAGAGCTTGGCGAGCGCGCCCGCGCGCGAGCAGCGAGGGTAGGGGTCGGGAGAGCTCGCGCTCGTCGCGTACCACAAAAGGTACGGGATGACGACGTAGAAGATGAGCCCCGCGACCCATATGCCGGGTTCGAAGACCGTCACGCCCGTGGAGAGGCAGACGATGGCCTCCGCCGCCACGCACCCCACCATCGCGGGCCAGCCGAGGTAGAGGCTAAGGATGGGCGCGAAGGCGAAGAGCGGCGACACCGAGAAGTGCGTGGCGAGGAACTCGTTCGCGAAGAAGCGCCCGTCGATGAGGAAGAAGACGAGGAACGGCACGACCATATAGAGGGCGATGCGCATGGCTGGGCTCAGCTCCCGCCCCTCGGCGTCGCTCTCCTGCGCATCGAAACCCTGGGCTTGCGATTCCTCGTGCGTCTCTTCCTCTTCAGGCAATTCCCGCGCCTCGGGAACGGTCTTCGCCATGCTCGCGCTCCTTCGCCGTTTCGTGCACGCGCACGCACCACCGTAGCGTAAATGTCGCTATGGCGCGCACATTCGCCGTGCTTTTGCGAAGAACGTACAGAACGAACGGCTCGCCGGATGCCGGGGCGCGCTCCTTAAGGCGCCGAGGCCCGAGGCCAGCCGTGGTTTGGCGCAGGCGAGCGCGGACCATCGCGTTCCAAATTTGCGGAGAGGATTTGGAGAAACGCGCATTTCATGATGCGCAAGATGGCATTCGCACCCAGTTCATCGATGGCGAAAATGCTGCTCAGACGCTTCTCTACCATGCCTGCCATCACCCGACGACGATGTGAAGGGCAGTCAATGAAACATCGCAATCGCCTCCTCGCCATCCCCATCTTGGGAGTGCTCGGCGCGCTCCTCGGCGTGGGCGTCATCTGCGCGCCCGCCGCCAAGGCCGCGGATGCCGAGAAGGAAGTCTCCCAGGTGGTGGCCCTCGACGCGCTCAGCCAAGACGAGCTTGCCGAGAGCATCATCTCCTCGAGCGGCGCCGGAAAGCCGATCGACCCGAACGCACAGGC
>CANQSI010000050.1 GCA_947626465.1 uncultured Atopobiaceae bacterium | reverse complement strand
TCCGAGGCCCCCGATCCCGTCTTCGCCCAGGGCATCCTCGGCCAGGGCATCGTCATCAAGCCGTCCGGCTCCGTGGCATACGCCCCGTTCAACGGCACCGTCTCCGCCACCATGGGCTCCGGCCACGGCGTGGGCCTGCTCTCCGACGACGGCGTCGAGGTCCTCATCCACATCGGCGTGGACACCGTGCAGATGAAGGGAGACGGCTTCCAGATGTACGTGAAGCAGGACGAGAAGGTGAAGGCCGGCCAGCCGCTCGTCACCTTCGATCGCGCGAAGATTAAGAAGGCCGGGCACCCGGACGACGTGATGGTGCTCGTCTCGAATACCGCCGAGTACGACTCCGTGAACCCCATCGACCCGCAGCCCGTGAAGGCCGGCCAGCCGGTCATCACCGTCAGCTAGCGCTGCGCGGGCATGGGCGAATACCTGCGCGAATGCCATGCCGCCATCGATCTCGGCGCCTCGAACGGCCGCGTGGTGGTGGGCTGGCTCGAGCATGACGACCTCCTGGGGACCGAGGAGATCCACCGTTTCGAGAACGGCCAGGCGCGCGTGGACGGCCACGATTGCTGGAAGATCGGCGAGCTCTTCGAGGAGATCCTCGAGGGGCTCGCCCTTTGCAAGGCGCATGGCTTTACGCCGAGGACCATCGCCATCGACAGTTGGGGCGTGGACTTCGCGCTCCTCGACGCCGAGGATCGCCTGCTCGGCAACGTGGTGGCGTACCGCGATTCGCGTACGGACGGCATGTTCGAGGTGGCCGACGCGCTCGTGTCGAGCGAGGTGGCGTGGGAGCGAGCCGGCATCCAGCGAAGCCTCATCAACACCGTCTACCAGCTCCTCGCCCTCTCGCGTGAGGCGCCGGAACAGCTCGCCGAGGCGCGCACGCTCCTCATGGTGCCGGACTACCTCGGCTTCCTCTTGACGGGCGTGAAGGCGCAGGAGTACACGAACGCCACCACGACGGGCCTCGTGAACGCGCGTGCACGCACGTGGGACTCAGAGCTCATTCGCGGCTACGGCTTCCCCGAGCGGCTCTTCGGGGAGCTCTCCTTCCCGGGGGCCACGCTCGGGCCCGTGAAGCGCGAGGTCGAAGAGCGCATCGGCTACGCCACGGACGTGGTGCTCGTGGCCTCGCATGACACCGGCTCCGCCTACGTGGCGGCCACGGAGCGCGATGCGCTCGTCCTCTCCTCGGGCACGTGGAGCCTCCTCGGCGTGGAGCTCGCCGAGCCCGAGCTCTCCCTCCCCGCGCGCGAAGCGAACTTCACGAACGAGGGCGGCTATGCGCAGACGTATCGCTTCCTCAAGAACATCATGGGGCTCTGGATGATCCAGTCCGTGCGCCGCGAGCTCAATGGCGTGGCGTACGTGGCGGGGCGCGAGGACGTGGATCGACCGCTCTCCTCGCAAATCGCCCCGCTTGCGCTCGAGGGGCAGGTGGGCTTCGGCGACCTCATCACCGCAGCTCAAGGGGCGCGCGACTTCCCCTCGCTCGTGGACGTGGACGACGAGTGCTTCCTCGCGCCCGCGTCCATGATGGAGGCCGTCTGCGCGTGGTGCGCGGCGCACGAAGAGCCGCTGCCGAGCACGGTGGGCGAGCTCATGACCTGCATCTACCACTCGCTCACGAGCGCCTACGAGCGCGCCATCCACGGCATAGAGACCATCACCGGCCACCGCTACCAGGCGCTCTCCATCGTCGGCGGCGGCTGCCAGGACGCGCATCTGAACCAGCTCACGGCACACGAGACCGGAAAGCCCGTGATCGCGGGCCCGATCGAGGCCACCTCGATCGGCAACCTCGCGGTGCAGATGATTGCCGCGGGGCGCATCCCGAGCCTTGCCATCGCGCGCCGCATCATCGCGAACTCGTCTGAGCTCGTGCGCTTCGATCCCGCATAAACCGAGCTCAAAGGCACCACCGCACCGAACCGTCGTACCGAACCGCCGCACCGAGGCGCTGCACGATCGCAGCGCGCAGACTTCGAGGAGGAACCGTGCTCATCGACACCAAGGCAAAGGTGGGCGTCTTCGCCGTCGCCCTCGGGGCCTACTTTCCGCAGTTCCCCACGCTCGTGGGTGAGTTCGAGGGCCAGTACGCCACATTCAAGGGGCACCTCCCAAAGACGGTCGAGCTCGTGGACGGCGGCATCGTTACCACGAAGGAGCTCGCCGTGGCGGCGGGCGACGCGTTTCGCGCGGCGGACGTGGATCTCGTCATCTGCCAGCTCCTCACCTACGCCACGAGCTACAACCTCCTGCCCGCGGTGCGCGATCTCGACGTGCCCGTGGTGCTCGCGAACATCCAGAAGCGCCGCGCGCCCGACTACGAACACACCGACACCGCCACTTGGCTCGGCGAGCTCTACGCGTGCGGCGCCGTGGGCGAGATGGTGGCCGACCTCGAGCGCGCCGGCAAGCGCCACGCCGTCATCACCGGCGTGGAGGAGGGCGGCGACCCCGAGACGTGGGAAAAGATCGAGGACTGGTGCCGCGCCGCGCAGGTGCGCCGCCGCTTCCGGAGCCTGAACCTCGCGCAGATCGGCCGCCCGTACCCCGGCATGATGGACCTCTACATCGACGAGACGAACCTCTACCACCGCATGGGCCTCTACACGAAGCAGTTCGACTGGGAGAAGATGTGGGCCATCGCCGACGACGTGGACGACGACGAGGCCGTCCGCGTCAAGGCCGAGGAGATCCTCAGCACCTTCGACGTCGAGGGCGGAGCCACGGTGGAGAGCCTCTGGAACATGGCCAAGTACGTCGTGGCCTTCGAGCGCTGGGTGAAGGAGGAGCAGCTCGGCTTCGTGGCCTCGCACTACGACGGCTTCGCCGAAGGAAAGGCCGGCGTGCTCGATTCGATGCTCATCCCCGCCTTCTCCATGCTCATCAAAGAGGGCGTGGCCTGCGCGGTGGAGGGCGACATCAAGGTGGCCATGGCGATGGGCATCTTGAAGACCATCGCCGGCATGGGGCAGCTCTCGGAGATGTATTCCATCGACTTCAACGAGGACCTCTGCATCATCGGCCACTCCGGCTCGGGCGACGCGTGCATCTCCGCCAAGAAGCCGACGATGAAGATCGTGCCCGTCTTCCACGGCAAGACCGGCGGTGGCTATCTCACGCAGTTCTATCCGCACCTCGGTCCCGTGACCTACCTCGCCATCACGCAGGACGCCGACGGGCACTTCAAGTTCGTGGTGGCCGAGGGCGAAAACGAGCCCGGCCCGATCTTCACCTTCGGCGACACGAATATGCGCACGCGCTTTTCCTGCGGGGCGCGCGAGTTCTGCGACCGCTGGAGCGAGGCGGGCCCCACGCACCACATGGCCGCCGCGTCGGGGCGCCACATCGATACACTCTTGAAGGTCGCCAAGATCTTCGACGTGCCCGTCGACATCGTCACACGATAGGGGAGAGCCCATGGCAAACATTCTCGACGCGCCCTTCATGGTGGAGCTCATCCGCACCACCACGAACATGTACCACCACGGCTGGGACGAGCGAAACGGCGGCAACATCTCCCTCATGGTGGACGAGGCCGACCTCGCCGAGTACCTCGACGTGCAGAACGTGCAGCGCCGCATCCCCACGGGCTTTGACGCCCCCACGCTCGACGGACGCTACTTCCTCGTCACCGGCACGGGCAAGTACTTCAAGAACGTGCAGTACGACCCCGCCGGAAACCTCGGCATCATCCGCGTGACGGACAGCGGCCGCACCGCCGAGCTCCTCTGGGGCTACGCCGACGGCGGCACCTTCACCTCAGAGCTCCCCGCACACCTCATGAGCCATGCGCAGCGCCTCGCCGTGAACCCGGCGAACCGCGTGGTGATGCATTGCCATCCGGCGAACCTCCTCGCGATGACCTTCGTGCACGACCTCGACGAGCGCTCGTTCTCGCGCACGCTCTGGCAGATGTGCACCGAGTGCATCATCGTCTTTCCCGAGGGCGTGAACGTGCTGCCGTGGATGCTCTGCGGCACGAACGAGATCGGCGAGGCCACGGCCGAGAAGATGAAGACCGCGCGGCTCGTCGTGTGGGGCCAGCACGGCATCTACGGCGCGGGCGCCGACCTCGACGAGACCTTCGGGCTCATCGAGACGGCCGAGAAGGCTGCGGAGATCTACCTGAAGATCGCCCACTTGCCGATCCTTCAAACCATCACCGACGCCGAGCTCAAGCAAGCCGCCGACGCCTTCCACGTGGTACCGAGGGCAGGCTTCTTGGACGTGTAACTCGCTTCGGCCGAGCAGCCCCAATTGCGGTACCGGCAGGTACCGCAATTGGGGCTGCTCGGCCTTCGCAAAAAGGCGCAGAGCTCCGCGATGCGGAGCTCTGCATCTGTATTACAAAGCGCCGAGGAGGGGGTTACTGCGGTACGAGGCGCAGCCTCGTACCGCAGTAACCCCCTCCTCGGCGTAAGCCTACGACGCGGCTTCGATAATCCCCTGCACCTTCGAGAGGGCGTGGGCCTCGTCGGGGCCGTCGGCGGCGACGAGGAGGAGGTCGTTCTCGTTCGCGTCGATCTGCATGAGGCCGAGGATGTCGGTGGCCTTCGCCTCCACGCCCTTGAACTGGATGGAGAGGGAGCTCTGATAGTCGCGCGCCGCCTCGGCGATCTTCGCGGCAAGGCGCGCGTGGAGGCCGGCGGGATCCTTCAGGGTGCAGACGTTCTGGATCATGGCTGCCTCTCTCTCGTGGAGGGGTGGTCGCCCAGGGTGGCGGTGCGCGCGGCGCGAAGGTCGAGCACGCTCTCGCGCTCGACCACCTGGGTTTGGACGGCGAGGCGGATGGTCTCGCCGTTGGTCTCGCCTTTGATGAGGTCGATGAGGCGCTTCACCGCGAGCTCGCCCATGGCGTCCTTCGGGACGGCCATCGTGGTGAGGCGCGGCCGCATGACCTCGGGAAACGCCATGTCGTCGAAGCCGATCACCGACACGTCCTCCGGCACGCGGATGCCGTGCTCGGCGAGGGCTCGCATGCAGCCGTAGGCGATGATGTCGTTGTCGGCGAAGAAGGCCGTGGGCAGCTCGGGCGAAAGGTCGAGGTAGGCGCTCATGTCCGCGTAGGAGTCCTCCATCGTGGAGCCCACGCGCACGATGGGCGGAAGCTTCTCCGTGCGTGGCGCGATCTCCCTCATGGCGCTCGAAAACCCGCTCTGGCGCTCGAGGAAGTTTCGAATGGAGATGCCGCAGTGGAGGTAGCCGATGTCGGTGTGGCCCATCGACGTGAGGTAGCGCACCGCGTCGTAGGCGCCGCGGGTGTTGTCGATGATCACGCTGTCGAGGCTCTTCGTGGGAAACCAGCTGTCGAGGAGCACGATCGGCACGCCGAGGCGCTCGAACTGCGCGATGTCGGTGGCCACGGCCTCGGTGGCGAGGAGCACGATCCCCGCGCAGCGCACGCTTTGGACGGCCTTCATCTGCTCGAGCGCGCTCTCGCGGCCGTAGAAATAGGAAACCGCGAGCTTGTGGTAGCCGTGGCGGTAGGTGGCGTCGGTCACGCCCTTCAAGAGCGCCTCGAAGAACGGCGTCTCGTAGACCACCTGGCCGTGTTTCTTGTACATCACGAAGAGGATGGTGGAGGTGGCGCGGTCGGTCGTGCGCGCCTCGTAGACGTAGCCGAGCTTCGAGGCCACCTCGAACACGCGCTCGCGGGTGGCGTGCGACACGCCGGGCTTCTGCTGGAAGACCAGCGAGACCGTGGCCGGCGACACCCCGGCCTCTCGTGCCACGTCGCGTGCGGTGACCTTCATCGAGCCCCATTCTCCGAATGCCTCGAATGAGTTGTACATCGCGCGCACGCTCCGCTTGTTAAGCAGGTGAATTTAAGTTCTAAAGTTTAGTAAAAGCCAAGGGTTCTTCGACGCTCAATCCCCGTCCCTACAATCACCTTAGGAAAACTCGGGGTAGATGCCCGTATCCGGGCATCGCCGATACGCCTCGTCAGGGGAGGAAAGGGGCTGGTAGGAGTGGCAAGGATCCGCCTTGGCTATGCACCCACGCGAAGGAGCATCTTCTCGGCGCCCGATGCGCGCAAGTACCGCGCGATCATCGCCGACAAGCTCGACGAGCTTGGCATCGACTACGTGGACATCACGGACGTGAACGACGAGGGCCTGCTCTTCTGCGAGGAAGATCGCCTGAAGATCCTCGAGAAGTTCCGCGCCGAGCACGTGGACGGCCTCTTCCTGCCCCACTGCAACTTCGGCACCGAGTTCATGTGCGCGCGCCTCGCGAAGGACCTCGGCGTGCCGGTGCTGCTCTGGGGCCCGCTCGACGAGCGCCCCGAGCCCGACGGCACCCGCCCGCGCGACAGCCAGTGCGGCCTTTTCGCCACGGGCAAGGTGCTCCGACGCTTCAACGTGCCCTTCACCTACATGACGAATTGCCGCGTGGACGACCCCGTCTTCGAGCGCGGCCTTCGCGACTTCCTTGCCGTCTGCAACGTGGTGAAGACCTTCCACGAGGCCCGCATCCTGCAGATCGGCCCGCGCCCCTACGAGTTCTATTCCACGATGTGCAATGAGGGCGAGCTCCTCGAGCGCTTCAACATCGAGTGCGTGCCCGTGCCGCTTCCCGAGCTCAC
>CANQSI010000049.1 GCA_947626465.1 uncultured Atopobiaceae bacterium | reverse complement strand
GCGTCGAGCGGCCCCGAAGCCACGGCACGCTACCTCGAGCTTTCCCCCGACATCGCGCTCCTCGACGTGCGCATGCCTAAGGGCGACGGGCTCTCAGCAGGCGAGGCCATCATCTCGGCCGACCCCGCCGCGCGCATCGTCTACCTCACCACCTTCGCCGACGACGACTACCTCGTGCGCGCCCTTCGCCTCGGCGCGAAGGGCTTCCTCATCAAGCAGGAGGCACGCGCGATCGCGCCCGCGCTTCGCGAGGTGATGGCCGGCCAAACCGTCCTCGCCGGCGAGGTGGCCCCGCGGGGCAAGGCGGAAGCTTCCGATGCAGCACTCGACCCCCCTACGCCCCTCACGGAGCGCGAGCAGGCGGTCGTCTCCCTCATCGCCGAGGGCAAGGACAACAAGGAAATAGCCTCTGAGCTGCACCTTTCGGAGGGCACCGTGCGCAACCACATCTCGATGGTCCTCGCAAAGCTCAACCTCAAGAATCGCACCCAAATCGCCGTCTGGGCTTGGCGCCGCAAGCGAGCGTAGCTCGCGTCACCACCCAATTGCTCCCAGCGATCTGAGTGCACGCTCAATCGCCTCCGAATCGCGTGGGCTGAGTTTGCCGTATCGGGTCAGTTCGCTGAACGCCTCAATCGGCACGAGGAGTGTCTTGGAGCAACGCGCCGTCGAAGGTTTATCAAGTCCTGCTTGTTTCCATTCGATGATCGGCACCTCGCCTGGGAATCCGGGACGCACGCCGTGGCCAGTTACTTTCACGACAAGCACGAGCGCTCGCTCTTCGTCAAATGCGCCCACTATGACCGGACGCTCCTTGGAGACGCCGGGGATATCCTCGTATTCGAATGCGAGTCGCCAGACTTCGTAGAGTTTGGGGCGCACGTCACTCGTCTTCATCGTCTTCATCTCGCCAGCTCGCAGGAACGACGAGCTTCCCATTTGCCCAGGATGCAACCGGTATTCCGGCATCCTTGACGGCGATGAGGGAGTGCAACCTCACGTCGAAGGGGAAGCCACCATAGAGGTTGAACATCCTCACAAACACCTTGATTGCGGAAGACGGCGTCATGCCGAGAGCCTCGGTTGTCCTTTGGAACTCGAGTTTCTCATCGAGATCAATCTTCGTGTTGAGCGAAACGATGTTGGCCATGCTGACCCTTTCAGTGCGAAGCATCAGTACCACTTTTGACCACTTTATATTACTACCGATACCCTTTGTGGTCATTATTCTTACGCAAGTGCCAACATATCGCGCCGAATGGCGGGGGGTTCTCACTGCTATCGGGGCTGCGGTGGGAATCCTGGACCGAATTGATGGCCCAGAAGGAGCCATCGCATGTACTCGAAGGAACCGCGTCAAATAAGCTTGTGGGGGTATTGGGGCGTGCTTGAGGGGGGCGCGTGGGTGCTTTAAAGTCTCCCGTGGAACTTTTGCCGCACGCACGAACGCACGGAAGACTCACGCATGCTCGAAGCACTCTCGAACCTGTTCTCGCTGGTTCTCGACCCAATCTATGGCCTCACGGGCAACTGGTGGACGACGATCCTTCTCTTCACGCTCGTGATCAAGATCGTCCTCCTGCCGCTCTCGCTCTGGGTGCAGAAGAACTCCATCCGCATGGTGCAGATCATGCCGCAGGTGAACCGCCTCAAGACGCGCTACTTCGGCGATAACGAGACCATCGGCGAGGAGCAGACCAAGCTCTACAAGGAAAACCACTACCACCCGCTGCTCTCGCTCATCCCCCTCGCCGTGCAGATCCTCATCCTCTTCGGCCTCGTGGACGTGGTGCGCGGCATCACCAACAGCGGCCAGCCCGGCACGGAGTTCCTCGGCCTCGTGCCCGTGACCGACGGCGGGCTCTCGTGGATCATGCCGCCGCTTGCGGGCCTCTCCGCGCTTGTCCTCGGCCTCGCGCAAAACCACATCAACCCGCTCCAGCGCGAGCAGTCGAAGGCCGAGCAGTTCTCCACCAACGGGCTCTCCGTGGTGCTCTCGCTCGTGCTTGGCGTGTTCGTGGCCGCGGGCATGGCGTTCTATTGGATCTGCTCGAACGTGCTCGCCATCGGCGTGCAGCTCGCGTGCAACCTCATCGTGAACCCGAACAACTACATCGATCGCGAAGAGGTGGACGCCACGCGCCAGGAGCTCGACTCGCTCAAGAACCTCGGCGGCAAGACCGCGTGGTGGAAGCCGAACCCGCTCGCGCGCCGCGAGAAGCGCGACTACAAGCGCTTCTTCAACATCGTGGGCAAGCACATCGTGTTCTATTCTGAGGGCAGCGGCTTCTACAAGTACTTCAAGGGCGCCATCGAATACCTGCTCGAAAAGTCCGACTTGATCATCCACTACGTGACGAACGACCCCGACGACCAGATCTTCAAGATCGCCGAGGACAATCCGCGCATCTTCCCGTACTACACGAGCGAGAAGCGCGCCATCACGATGTTCATGAAGATGGAAGCCGACGTGGTGGTGCTCACGTTGCCCGACCTCGACAACTACTACATGAAGCGCTCGTACGTGAAGAAGGACGTGGAGTACGTCTACATGTTCCACCACACCACGTCGGTGAACATGATCTCGCCCGAGGGCTGCTACGACCACTACGACACGATGCTCTGCACAGGTCCCCATCAGGTGGCCGAGCTCCGCGCGATCGAAGAGCACCGCCACACGCCCGAGAAGAAGCTCATCGAGGCCGGCTACGACCTCATCGACCAGGAGATCCGCGACTACGAGGCGCGCGAGGGCGAGGGGAACGCCCGCCCCACGATCCTCATCGCGCCGAGCTGGCAGGAAGACAACATCCTCGACAGCTGCTTCGACGACCTCGTGGAGCCGCTCCTCGGCAAGGGCTATCGCATCATCGTGCGCCCGCACCCCGAGTACCTGAAGCGCTTCCGCCCGCGTTGGGACGCGCTCAAGCAGCGCTACCAGCACGTGGACGAGGAGGAGCTCTTCTTCGAGAAGGACTTCAGCACCAACGACTCGATCCTCAGCTCCGACGTCCTCGTCACGGATTGGTCGTCGATCTCGAGCGAATTCTGCTTCACCACGCTGAAGCCGGTCGTCTTCGTGGACACGCCGGCGAAGGTGAACAACCCGAACTGGCGCGAGTACGGCTGCGACGCCACGGACCTCACGCTGAGAAACGAGGTGGGCGTGGCGATCGAGCCCTCTGAGCTGCGCGAACGCGTGGGCGAGGTAGTGGACGAGATGCTCGCCGGCAAGGATGAGTGGCGCGAGCGCATCGCGGAGGTGCGCGAGCACTTCTTCTACAACCTCGGGCACGGCGGCGAGGTGGCCGGCGCCTACCTCCTCGAGACGATCCTCGACAAGCAGGCCGAGCGTGAAGCAGCTGCGTAGGGATACGAGCCACACGGCAGCGCGGAGGCGCATGGGGCGTGCGCGTCGCGAACTGCGCGGCGATCTCGTGGCGGCCCTCGTGGGCGCGCTCGTGGCGGCGCTCGCGGTGCCCACGATCGCCCTCGCCTACGTGGACCCCTCGGTGGTGACCTACACCATCCAGGCTGTGGCCGGCGTGGCGGTGGCGCTCGGCGCGGTGCTCGGCGTGGCCTTCCGCCGCACGCGCCGCGTGATCTACAAGGTGCTCAAGATCGACGAGAACGCGAACAAGATCGTCGACCCGCACGTACACCTCCTCAAGGGCCAGGAGCTGGGAACCTCGCGAGAGCGGGACGGGGGCTCCGAGGAGCCCCTCGAGCCCGAGGATCCGGAGGCCCGGGCCGCCACCGCCATCCTCTCCACCATCCCCTACGTGATCATCGAGAACTACGATGCGCGCGACCTCTACGCCAAGCGCATCGTGCCACCCGGCGGCATGCCTTCGGAAAACGTCCCGCCCGAAGAGCTCGACGAGCCCGACCTCGAGGCCACCCCCACCCCCGAGTACGCCGATGCGCAAGCGCAGGCCCTCTTCGAGGAGGCGGTCCACGGCCGGCCCCCCAAGCGCCTGAAGTGGCCGCTTCGCCTGCTCTTCGCCTTGGCTGCCTCGGTCTTCACCATCTCGACGATCTTCGTCTTCGCTCCGCTCGAGCTCGTGGCCACGAGCTCCGAGAGCCTCACGTTCACCTTCTTCGACGTCACCGAGCTCCTCATCACGAGCGGTGTCGTGATCGCCCTCGTCCTCGCCTTCGCCCTCTCGCTCCTTCGGGGCAGGGTGTTCGACTTCGCCGTGTGCATCGTGGCCGTCATCGGGATCGGCTGCTTCCTCCAGGCGCTCTTCTTGAACGCCACGCTCCCCTCCGCCGACGGCACGGCATTCCACCTCGAAGACCATCTCGACATCACCATCATCGACACGCTCGTGTGGGCGGGCCTCTTCGTGGGGCTCCTCGTCTTCAACGCCAAGAAGACCCCCATCGCGCGCGTGTTCCTCCCCTTCCTCTGCGTGCTCCTGTTCACGGTGCAGCTCGTGTCGATGGTCGGCATCGCCGACGACGAGCGCGCCGAGGTGGCGAACATGGACGATCCCCTCGTCATGACCACCGAGGGGCTGAACGAGGTGGGCGCCGAGGGGAGCGTCGTCGTGTTCGTACTCGACATGTACGACACCACCTACCTCGACGAGGTCCTCGCGAACGATCCGTCCGCGCTCGACGAGTTCACGGGCTTCACGTACTTCCACAACTCCACGGGCTCGATCATCCCCACCCGCTTCGGCATCCCGTTCCTGCTCACGAACTCCTGGCCCGATCCAAACGAATCGTTCGCGGACTTCGAGGCCACGCGCTATGCCGAGAGCCCGTTTCTCGGCGACATCGCGGCTGAGGGCTATGAGATCGGGATCTACACCGACACCGTCGATCGCTCCGCCGTGGCCGACTACGCCATGAACATCTATCCCACCCACGGCCGGGAGTTCGACAACGAGGCGATGTGGATGGCCCTCGAGAAGATGTCGCTCTTCCGCGAGATGCCGTGGCTGCTCAAGCCCTACTTCTGGTTCTACACGGGCGACCTCAGCGTGGGGTCCCTGAACGAGTACACGTCCGACAACGCGACCTACTACGAGAACATCTTCGAGAACGGCCTCACGATCTCCGAGACCGCGCCCAAGACCTTCCGCTTCATCCACACGGAGGGCGCGCACTGGCCCTACGACATGGACGAGCAGGGCAACACCATCCCGGAGCAGGAGACGGTCACGCGGCAGGCGCGGGGCTGCATCAACTACATCGAGGAGTACCTGAGGGAGCTCAAGCGCCTCGGGCGCTACGACCAAACTACCATCATCATCACCGCCGACCACGGGAGGTGGGACGCCGGCGTGCAGCCCATGTGGATCGCCTCGTCGCCGATCTTCCTCGTGAAGCCCGCCGAAACGCCCGAACAGGCCGCCCAACCCCTGCAGATCTCCAACGTGCCCACGGGCCATCTCGACTACGCCGCCACCGTCATCTCCGGCGTGGGAGGCGACACCTCCACCTACGGGCCCACGGCCTTCGAGGTGCCCGACGCTCCCCGCGACCGCTACTACTGGTACCTCGTCCACGACGGCCACACCGACTTCGAGCTCCTCGAATACCTCATCTCAGGCGATGCGCTGGACTTCTCCACCTGGAGCCCCACCGGAAACTACGTGCAGATCAACCCGGGCGGCCTCACCGATCCAGCCGTCCATCCTGAAGGCTATCCACCTCAGCCCTACTACGAGGAGTGGTAGGGCACTCCCTCGCTGCTTGGAGCGCGCCTAAGGCTCGCCCAGGGCTACAGCCAGTAGGGGTTTTCCTCGGCGAGGAGCGTGATGGGCGCTCGTGAGGGCTCGAGCCTCTCGAGGAACTTCGTGGCGAAATACACATCTTGGAGCGCGATCCCGATGTTGTAGGCGAGGATCCGCTCCTCCTCGCTCGCTCGGCCCGGCTTCGCGCCCGTGACCACCTCCGCGAGCTCCGTGAGCTTTGGCTCGAAGGCCGCGTAGTTTCCGAAGCCGTGCAAATGGCCGCGATCGTCGCAGAACACGCGATCAAACGTGAGGTCGCAGGCCATGAATCCGCGCGTGTGCACCGGCACCACGAGGATGCCGGGGGCGAAGGCCTCGTCGTCGTGCACGAAGTCCTCGTCGGCCGCCGTCACGCAGGAGACCACCACGTCGGAGCGGCGCACGAGCGCCTCGGGGTCGTCCGCGACCTCGAAGTGCACGTTCGCGTAGGCCGCGAAGCGCGCCGGGAAGCGCTCGGCGTGGTCCTTGTAGCGAAGGAGGTTCACGGTGAGCGGGCGATCGACGATCGCGAGCAGCGAGAGGAGCGTGGCCGTGGCCGTGTTTCCGAGGCCCATGATCCCCACGCTCGCGTAGTCGCCCTTGGCGAGAAGGTCGATCGTGAGGGCCGCCACCGCGCCCGTGCGCACGGTCGTCACGTAGGTGGCGTCCATGAGCGCGAGCGGCTCGCCGCTCGCAAGGTCGTGGAGCAGGAGCTCGGCCTGCACGCTCGGCCTACGCCCGGGATAGCGCGTCACGAGCTTCACGCCGGCCCGGTTCACGGCGGGGATGATACAGGGCATCGTGTTGTAGAAGCAGTGCTCGATGCCGCTCGGCTTCAAGCTGATCTTCGGCGCGAGGATGGTATCTTCTTTAAGGAGAAGCGCCTCCCTCGCCCACGCGACCCACTGCGCGGGGGGCACCTCCGCGCGCGCGAAGTCGTCGAAGGTGTAGACATCCACGGCGGCCCAGCCCCCTCTTCCTCGCGCTTCCCTACTCGCCGAGCTTGGCCTTGAGCGCCGCGACGAGCCGATCGTCGTCGGCCTCGTCGCGCACCGCCACGCGGATGAAGCTC
>CANQSI010000048.1 GCA_947626465.1 uncultured Atopobiaceae bacterium | reverse complement strand
ACGAGCGAGCTCGTGTGTGGTGAGCTCAAGCCCGTGGTGATCGATTCCGACGGTCGCCGCTTCGAGCTCCTCGCCGCCTAAGCGCCATCCTCATGGCTGCCTCGGCAGCCCCACTTGCCCCCTTCCGAAGGACCCGCTCCGGCGGGTCCTTTTTCGTGGCGCAGTGTGGCGTTTCGTCCTGCGGGGGCGAGAAGCTCGCAGCGTTGCGTCGTGGACAGTTGGATGCTCGCTGGGGGCTTCGACAGGTTCCTTGACGTTTGCGTAGGGCCTTCGGCCGGTTTTCGTGGCGCGTAGGGCCTTGCGCCGGTCGTGGCTCTTGGTTGCATAGGTGCTTCTGCCGGTAAAACCGGCCTCATAGGGCCTTGCGCCGGTCGGATTCAGGCCCCACTTCGTTGAATATCGATGCGTTTCGACCGGCCGAAGGCGCTATGCGATGCAAATACCGGCCGAAGGTTCTACGCGACCCGGCGCAAGGCCCTACGCGGCGGATTCACGCGCCCCTGCGAGCGAGGCGGGTTTCGGGCGCCTGCGAGCGAGGCGGGTTTCGGGCGCCTGCGAGCTCGCCGGAAGGCGCGACGCGAGGCCCTCCGTACCATGGAAGCCCGCGCCTCACGCCTTCGCGCTCTAGATGGGATAGCTCGCCAAATCCTAGGACGCGCAGGCTCGCCGGCGCGCTATCATCAGCGGAAACAGGGCCCAAACGCAGCTGAAACACACCCCATGGCGCTCAAACGAGACATTTCCATAGCGTGGCAAATCTTCTGCCGTGACGTGCGCAGGCTCGTCGCGAACCCCATCGCGCTCATCGTGGTCCTCGGATGCTGCCTCATGCCCTCGCTCTACGCCTGGACGACGATCATCGCCAATTGGAACCCCTACGGAAACACCGGCGCGCTCAAAGTGGCGGTGGCAAACGAGGACGCCGGCGCGAAGAGCGCCCTCACAGGCGAGCTCAACGTGGGCGATCTCCTCGAAGAGGAGATGAAGAAGACGCCCTCCTTCGACTGGCAGTTCGTGGACGAGGCAGAGGCGATGCGCCTCGTGGAATCGGGCGAATGCTATGCGGCCTTCGTGGTGCCCAAGGACTTCAGCGCGGATTTCCTGAGCATCCTCACCGGCGACTTCACGCAACCTGAGCTCGACTACTACGTGAACGAGAAGGTGAGCGACACGGCGCCGGAGTTCACCGACGAAGGCGCCACCGTCATCGAGGACGAGATCAACCAGACGTTCGTGCAGATGGTGAGCGAGACCGTGATGAAGCTCGCCCAGAAGACGGGCGCCAAGGTGGAGGCGGGCGCCACCGATGCCGAGGGCTCGCTCACGCGCGGCGTTTCGCAGGCAGCGAGCGTGATTGCCTCCACGCGGCAGGCCATCGCCAACCTCACGAGCGGCTTCAGCGGCGCCGAGGGCAGGGTGGACGCGGCGAGCAGCGCTTTCGACGACCTGCTCTCTCGCCTGCCGGGCCTCGCAAACAACGTAGAGAGCGCGAAGCGCGACCTCGAGGCCCTCCGCGATGCGCTCGGCACCTACGGCACGCAACTCACAGGCTCGCTCACGCAGGTGAGCCTCGATCTCGGCCAAGCCGCCTCCGCAGCGGAGAGCGCGGCGGCCAAGGTGGATGCGTCGATCACGAAGGCCGAGGGCGCCACGAGCGCCGCCCTCGCGGGCGCCAAACGCCTCGTGAGCCAAAACGATCAGATCCTCGAGACGCTCCAGGGGCTCGCCGCCGACCATCCCGCGCTCAGCCAGGTGATCTCTCGCCTCGAGGCGGAGAACGCCAAGCTCAGCCAGACCGTGAGCGCGCTCCAAGACCTCGACGCCTCGCTCGAGGGCGTGGTGAATGAGCTCGAGAGCGCCACGGGCACGGTGGATGAGGCCGCCGAAGCTGCGGCGCGCGAGCTCGGCGAGGACGCCGCCACGCTCCAGAACACCACCCTTCCCGCCCTCACGAAGAGCCTCGATGCCTTCG
This sequence comes from uncultured Atopobiaceae bacterium, assembly GCA_947626465.1. Taxonomy (GTDB): domain Bacteria; phylum Actinomycetota; class Coriobacteriia; order Coriobacteriales; family Atopobiaceae; genus CANRLS01. Next base: position 4,952 of record CANQSI010000048.1, on the reverse strand, counting down.
CCGACGCGCTCGGCACCCTCCACGGAGCGGTGATCTCGCTCGAGCCCATCGTCAAGGACACCATCTCCACGCTCGGCCTCTTGGATTCCACGCTCGCGCAAGCCCAAACGGCTGCGGCCGCCACCTCATCCTCGCTCGCCTCCATCGAAGACGTGCTCTCCGGCGCCTCGAGCGACCTCCACGCGCTCGCCACCTCAGCCTCCATGGAGGAGCTCGCCACCTACCTCGGGCTCGACCCCGAGGAGGTGGGCACGTTCATGGGCTCGCCGGTGAAGATCAACACCGTCACGGAGTACCCCGTGAAGAACTACGGCTCAAGCGTGGCGCCCTTCTATACGAACCTCGCGCTCTGGGTGTCGGGCTTCGTGCTCACGGCTGTCCTCAAGGTGGGCGTGGAGAAGGAGGACGTGGCGGACCTGCCCCCGCTCACCACCACGCAGGCCTACCTCGGACGATGGTTCCTCTTCATGGTCCTCGGGCTCTTGCAGGGCCTCATCGTCTGCGTGGGCGACCTCGTGATCGGCATCCAGTGCCTCTATCCCGCGGCCTACGTGTTCGCGGGGCTCGTGACGGTGTTCGTGGACGTGAACATCCTCTACGCGCTCGTCTTCACGATGCGCCACCTCGGGCGCGCCATCGGCGTCGTGCTCATCATCGTGCAGATCCCCGGCTCATCGGGCGAGTTCCCGGTGCAGATGATGCCGCCCTTCTTTCAGGCCATCCACCCCTACCTGCCCTTCACCTACAGCATCGAGGCCATGCGCGAGGCCATCGGCGGCTTCTACGGCGCGCACTACTGGGCCGACCTCGCCGCGATGCTCCCGTTCATCGCGATCGCGCTTCTCGTGGGGCTCGTGGCCGGCCGCTACGCCTTCAACCTGAACGCCCTCTTCGACGAGGAGCTTTCCGAAACCGAACTCCTCGTCTCCGAGGATCCGGGCGCGGTGGTGCAGCACTTCCGCATCCGCCACGTGCTACGCGCACTCCTCGACATCCGCGGCTATCGCGCATGGGTGGAAGCGCGCGTGGAGAAGTTCCACCACACCTATCCCCTGCTCTTGAGGATCGGGTGGATCGCCATCGCGGCGCTCCCGGTGTGCACGCTTGCGCTCGCCTTCGCGGCCTCGGCGGACGCGGAGACGAAGGTCGTCTTGCTCTCGCTCATGGTGCTCGGCATCGTAGCCGTGGCCACCTACCTCATCGTCGTGGAGTTCATGGAGCACAACCTCGAGAGCCAGCTCGCGCTCTCGGAGATGAGCCCGGACGAGGTGCGGCGGAGCGTGGCGGCACGGCCCACTGAATCCGAGGAGGATCCTTCGGAGGACCTCGAGCGCACGAACGTGCTCGAGAAGGTGGCGACGCCTGCCGAGGACGCCCACGACGCCGAGCCCGAGGAGGGTCCCGCCGCGCACGAATCCCCTCGCGAAGGGGAGGCCCGCGATGCGTAACGTCTGGCGCCTCTTCATCGACGACCTCACCTCGCTCAAGGCGAACGTCATCGCCGCCATCGTGGCCATGGGGCTCCTGCTCACCGCCTCACTCTACGCGTGGTTCAGCCTCCTCGCCTTCTGGGACCCCTACGCGCAAACCGACGAGCTCGACGTGGCCGTAGCGAACGCCGACCAAGGTTACGAGAGCCAGCTCTTCCCCACCCGCGTGAACACCGGCGACGCCGTGGTGAACGCGCTTCGGGCAAACGACGAGTTCCACTGGGTGTTCACCACGCCGGACGAGGCGGTGGAGGGCGTGAAGTCGGGAGAGTACTTCGCCGCGCTCGTGATCCCCGAGGACTTCAGCACGCACCTCCTGCAGGTGTTCTCCGACCCGAACGCGAAGGACGTGGGCTCCACGATCGACTACTACGTGAACCAGAAGACCAACGCCGTGGCACCCGAGCTCACCACCGAGGGCGCCTTCGACCTTGAGCACGAGGTGAACACGCAGTTCGCCAAGACCGTGGCGAGCGTGGCGCTCGGCACCGCGTCGGATCTCATGAGCTTCATGGACGGTGACGGCATCAGCTCCTACGGCTCGCGGCTCCTGGGCACGCTGAACGAGATCCTCGCCGACCTCGAGCAGGCCAAAGAGGGCACGAGCGCCTTCGCCGACCTCGCCGGCGCATGCTCGACGCTCCTCGAGGCCTCAGGCGAGGTGCTCGACGAGCTCGGCACCCTCGACGACACCGTGCAGCCGCTCCTCGATGAAGCGCAAAGCGGCCTTTCCGAAGGCGCGACCGCCCTCGAGAGCGTGGAGGGGATGCTGAACGCCGCGCTCGCCGACACGGAGGCGGCGCTGGATTCGCTCGCCTCGGCGGCAAACGGCGTGCTCGACGCCGCCGAGGACGCCGTGCCTGCCGCGCAACAGGTGCTCGGCGACGCCTCCTCGGACGCGGCGACGCTCGCCTCCGCCTACGGGGAGGTGCGCGCCGCGGTGGCCGCGATCGACCCCGGAAGCCCCGCGATCGCCGCCATCGACCAGGCGATCGCCGTCCTCGACGCGCTTTCCGACGACCTCTCGCACGCCTCGCAAGACCTCGGGCAGACGAGCGCCAACGTGGAGGCTTCGCGCGAGGAGATCGAGCGCGAGATCGCCTCCGCGAAGCAGGCGCTCGGCGAGGTCAAGGACGCGGCGGCCGGCACCATCGCCGCCGATGCCAAGGCGCTCCAGGAGAAGCTCCAGACGATCCGAGACGACGCCCTCGCGCTCGGCGAGCAAGCATCATCCGAGGTGGAAACCCTCTCGGAAACCGCCACCACCCTCTCCGGCGACCTCGCCGAGGTGCAGGCCTCGCTCGACGCCATGACGTCGACGCTCTCCTCCACGAAAGAGCACCTCGCCTTCGCGCGCGACCAGCTCGCGAGCGCCCTCGCCTCGGGCGACCTCCAGCAGATCCGCGCCATCATCGGCTCCGACCCGGGAGGGCTCGCGAGCTTCCTCTCGGCGCCCACCACGCTCACGCGCCACGAGGTCTTCCCCATGGCGAACAACGGCAGCGCCATGGCGCCCTTCTACCTCTCGCTCGCGATATGGATCGGCTGCATCTTCGAGGTGGCGCTCGTGCGGACGAGCGTCTCCGACGCACGGCGCGAGAAGGTGGAGGCCGCCACCGGGAAGCCCCTCACGGCCAACCAGTGCTACCTCGGGCGCTACTTCACCTTCGCCCTCATCTCCGTGGGCCAGACGACGATCCTCATGCTCGGCGCCATCCTCTTCCTGCGCATCCAGTGCGACTACCCGCTCCTGCTCATCCTGAGCGGGTGGGTGGCGGCGCTCGTCTTCTCGAACATCATCTACACGCTCGTGCTCTCCTTCGGGCGTGTGGGCGAGGCGCTCGCCGTCGTGGGGCTCGTGGCGCAGATCGCAGGCGCGGGCGGCGTCTTCCCCGTGCAGGTGTCGGGGCCCGTCTTCGTGGCCATCTACCCGTGGCTTCCGTTCTCGCACTCGATGCTCGCCTTCGAGAGCTGCATCGCCGGCATCTACGGCAACCAGCTCGTGGTGGCCCTCGCGGAGCTCGTGGCGCTCATCATCCCGTTTTTGCTGCTCGGGCTCGCGCTCAGGAAGCCCATCATCAAGCTGAACGAGTACGTGGACGAGAAACTCGAGGCCTCGCACCTCATCTTCAAGGAGTAGGGCTGAAAAAAGAAACGCCTCGCGAGTTGCGCGGGGCGTTCAGGCGCTCTGGAGCCGAAGACAGGAATCGAACCTGCAACCCACTGATTACAAATCAGTTGCTCTACCGTTGAGCCACTTCGGCGTGGGCTCCATGGTAGCGGAAGCGGGCGTTCGGCTCAGCCGCGCTTTGCGCGGGCGCTCCCGGAGTCCCGCGAGCGCCCGATGATGGCGTCGAGGGCGGCGCGGCTCTCGGGGCTCAGCCTGTCCTCAAGCGCCATGCGCCCCTTGCCGCGCAGGCGCTCGTCGCTCTCGCGCTCATCCTCGATTGAATCCACCTCGCGCGCGAGGAGCGCACTCGACATGAGCGACACCGGCACGCCCGCCACCGTGGCGCGAATCGTGTTATCCGAGGTGACGAGCGTGACGGGACGGCCCTCGTCGCGCGCCGAGGTCACCATCTGCTCGATCACCGAATCGGCCGACTGCCCCTCTCGGGAAAACACCACGCGCACCCCGCCGATCTCACGCTCCGCGCGCTCGGTGGAGAGGTTGCGCGCACCGTCGTAGACGATCACCGCCTCGAAGCTTCCCGCGGCAAAGGAGGCCACGTCGGCCAGGAGCGCCTCACGCGCGCGATCGAAGGGATCGGTGGAGAGCCGGCGCGCGGCGGGATCGAGCCCCTTGCCCGGCTCGTTCACGAGGGCGAGGTAGGCGTCGCTCGCGTAGATGGCGTTGTAGCCGTCCACCACGAGGAGGGGAAGCGCGCGTCCCTTGGCCACTTACGCCTCCGTGACGGGAAGTTCGCCGAGCTCGCCGAGGGTGTGGCGCAGCCACTCATAGCAAAAGACCGTGGCCGCCTGCGCCACGTTCAACGATTCGATGCGCCCCACGATGGGAAGCGCCACGGAGAGATCCGCGTGCTCCTGCACGAGGCGCGAGACGCCCTTGTCCTCGTTTCCCATCACGAGGCAGATGCGCCCGGAGAGATCGCTTTCCCAGATGCTCGCCTCGGCGTGTTCGGTGGCGCACACCACCCAAAAGCCCGCACGCTTGAGCTCATCGATGGCGCTCGCGAGGTTCGGCACCTGCGCGATGGGGAGGTGTGCGAGGGCGCCCGCGCTCGCCTTGTAGGCGCCGGGGCCCGCGCCCGCCGCGCGACGGTTGGCGATGACGAGCCCGCTCGCACCCACGCACTCGGCGGAGCGCGCGATGGCGCCGAGGTTGCCCTCGTCCTGCACGTGGTCGAGGAGCACGACGAGCGCGTCGCCCTCTCCCGCCTTCGCGATCACGTCCCCAAGCTCGGCGTAGGAGAAGGGGGCGATCTCGAGGAGGATGCCCTG
>CANQSI010000047.1 GCA_947626465.1 uncultured Atopobiaceae bacterium | reverse complement strand
AACCAGCTCCTCGTCTACGCCGTCATCCTCGGCGTGGCGGACGAGGTCATCGACCAGCTGCGCGTGGCCATGCCGCACATCATCGACGACCCGTACTTCTACCCCTACTACGTGTGGTACCGGGGCTATGGCGGCTCGTGGTCGCCGATGCGCGCCCTCGGCGACGCCTACCAGTCGAGCTACACGGCCTCGACCGGCGCCATCGCCGCGAGCTCGGACTCCTCCGGTGGCGGAGGCGGTGGCGGCTTCTCCGGAGGCGGCGGGGGCGGCGTCGGCGGAGGCGGCGGAGGCGGCGCCTTCTAGCCGGCAATTTTTCTCAGGGGCTGCATCGGAACTCGCTTCCGATGCAGCCCCTCGAGCGTGCGGGGCGGCTATGGGCGGCCCTTCATGGCTTCCTCGAGGTCGCCGGGGTAGCCGCCCTGCGCGTTCTTCTCGAGCCAGCGCTCGAGCGAGCGGTAGAGCGCCTCCATGCGTGCGGAGGGTTGCACGCGCAGTTCCCGATTAAGCCGCGCGACGTAGGCGTCGAAGGTGTCCTCCATCTCCTTCCTGCGCCCGTCCGCGGCGAGGGCGCGCAGGTAGCACGCCACCACGTCCTCGCGAAGCGGCTCCTTCTCGCGGGCCGCCTGGGCAAACCAAAGCGCCTCCTTCACGAGGCCTTCCTTGAGGGCGAGGTCGTTCGCCTCCACCTGCACGTCGAGGTAGAGCGAGTGGAGCGTGCGCTGCTTGGCCGCGAAGTCGCCGCGCACGTCCTGCGGGGGTATGCGCATCCCTCCCGCGTAGATCGCGCTCACGTGCCGGCAGAGCGAGAGCCGCCACGGCCTATCGCCCTCGTGCGAGAGGATCTCCTTGCAGAGGGCCTCGAACTCGTCGGCATCCACCATCACAAGCTTGGGGTTGAGCGAGATGCGCCCGCCCTCGATCACGAGGTAGGGAGGCTTGTCGTCGCGGCAGCCGAGGGTCTCGCGCACGCAACTCACCACCGAATAGAGGTTGTTTCGGCTGAGGAGGAAGTCGCGGTCGGGCCATATGAGCTCGCAGAGCTCGGCGCGCGTGAGGGAGTGGGTGGGCACCATCGCGAGGATCTCGAGCATGAGGCGGGCGGCCCTGCGACGCCAATCATCCCGCTCGATCCTGCGCTCGCCCACGATCACCTCGAAGTCGCCGAGGAGCTTCAGCTGTAAGAGCGGCGTCTCAGCGTCGAGGTACTCGAGGGCGCGTGGCTGCTTGGGCGGGCACGCGGGATCGAAGAGGGCGAGCTGGCGCGGATCCACCTTCGGCTTCGCGGCCTTGCGTGGCGCGGGCGGCGCGAGCGCGGCCGCCTCTGCTGCCACGAGGAAGGCCTTCTCCTGGCGCTCCTTCCTGCGCGTGAGGCGCGGGAAGAGCTCTTCGATGCCGGTGAGGGCGAGGTCCGCCATCTCGCGGCGTGCCGAGAGGCCCGGCCGCGCCCATCGCCCCTGGAGCTGGTTCGCGAAGGTCCTCGCCGCCTCCCAGGGACTCTCGATCACGAGCTCCACCAGCACGTCGACGGCAAAGCTGGGCACCGCCTCCTCGAGGAGCTCCTCGAAGGCGAAGTCGTCGAGCGTATCGACCGTTTCGGGCAGCGAGCACGCGATGGCGTAGATGAGGCGCGCGAGGCAAAGCAGGGCGGGGTCGCAGGCATCGACGTCTACGGGAGGCGGCGCCTCCACGCCCTCGCCCATGAGCTCGCGCGCAAGCGTTTCCACGGGATAGGCGGCGAGCGCGAGGGTCTCGGCGCCCACGGTGAGGAGGTCTTCCGTGAGGCTTCGCGTGATGGAGAACGCGGCGAAGAGCGAACGCGTGCGAAGGAGCATGAGCGCGAGGCCAAGGCGCAGCGCGGCGCGAAGGCGCGTGTCGGGATGGCGCGCGACTCGCTCGATGGTGTCCTTCGTGGGCGTGATGAGCCCGCTTTCCCCCACGAGGGAAAGCGCCGCGAGGGAGTAGCCCTCCACGGAGTTGCTGAGCACGAGGAATCCCTGCGTGTCGAGGAAGTCGATCGATTGGTAGAGCAGGGCACGCTCCCCCTTGCCCACCGCCCTGCCCGAGACCGTGGCGCAGATGAAATACTCGCAGGCGCCGAGCGCGGAGACGATCGAGGCGTCCTCGCTGCCCGCGCCCATGTGCCTGAGGTGCTGGAATGCCTGCTCATAGGCCCCGCCCAGGCGTTGGCCGTGGATGGCTTGGAGGGCCATGAGCTCGCGCGTGAGCTCGTCGTCGCCGCCGAAGGAGGAGGGCTGGGAAGCCGCATTCACCGGGCTTGCCGTCTTCGAGGTGGACCACGCGGTGATGAGCCCTATGAAGGCGCGCGCCTGCTCCCACAGTACGCGCTCGCGCTTGGGAAGCGCCGCGTGCGCGCCGCTCGCGTCAAGCGCGCTGAGCGCCTCGAGCGCGTCGACGAGGGCGCGGCTGAAGCGCTCCGGCGGGGTGATGAGGAGCTTGATCACCGAGGAGACGAGGGTGCGCACCGTCTCGCTCGCGCCGAACGCCTGGTCGAACACGTAGCTTTCCACGAGCTCGCGAAAGCCGTGGTTGATGAAGTCGAAGCAGTGGGAGACCACGAGGTCGCCCACCTCCACGCTGCCCTTCGCGGCGAGGATGATGCGTCCGGCGCGGACGATGTCGCCTCGCCCGAGGAGGCCCTCGATCACAGATCTCACGAGCTTGGGATAGCGCTTTGCGCGCCCCACGCACTTCGCGAGATCGAGCGCGCCGTCGCCTTGCGCTCGACACTCAAAGCCAAACCATGGGTTGACCACGCTTGTCTTCGGCAAGCGGGGGAGCACCTCGTCCATATCGCGCGTTCGGGTGGAAAAGCCAAGCGTGCGCAGCTCGTCAAACGTCCCATGGCCGAGGAGCTCCATTGCGAGTACCAGTTTGTTGATCGTCCCCTTCGTTTCTCCCTTTCTCGGCATAGCGCCCTCCTCTTTTCAGGAGCGACGGGCACAGGTCCTCCCCCTCCCCGGCAGCCCGCCACCCAGTGCTTCGTGGAATGGCGACGCTAGTGAGCGGCCTTAAGCACGGCGTTGCACGAATCGGCGAACGCGATGCGCGCGTGGCGAAGCCCAACAAGCAGGTGGGGGCGCTATGGGAAAGCCCACGCGCGCAGCAGGGCACGGAACAATTCGAGTTGATCGGCTACGTTTTGCACATCGTGCGGAAAGCTGGCGAAAGGCGTGGCGAATCGGCTGACTGGAAACATCGCCAAACATCGAAGTGTATTTCGAACGCCCGAGGCTTCCGAAAGTCGCACGCTGCCCCATACTGGGGCGGGGGAGATCCAAGGACCGCCGTCTCGCCTCGGAACAGGGGGACGAAGCGGCGCGAAGTGAGGGGGGAGCATGGGCCACGTCAAGGGCAGAGTCGCCGCCGTGTGCGCGGTGTTCCTCGCATTCGTGGCGGCGGTGGGCGTGCTCGCGGCTTGCGGCCAGACGGCGAGCCAGCTCGAGCCCGGCTCGCAGGTGTTCGGCCGGGTGGCGAACGTCGACGACACCACGATGCGCCTCGTGCCAGGGGAGATGCATGGCGGGGAGTTCCGGCGCACCGGCGACGCCGACCTCATGGTGGATCTCTCCAAGGCGAAGATCTCCTCCGATGCGGGCGAGGAGCTCTCTCCCGAGGACATCGCCACCGACGACCTCATCACGCTCGTCGCGGGCGAGGACGGCGCCACGGACATCACCGTCGCGCGCGATGCCGAGACCGTCGCCGCCGAGCAGGGGAGTGCGAAGACCGTGCTCGCCGAGGCCGGCAAATCAATTGGCATGAAGTTCAGCTCGCGAACCGAGGACGAGAACGCGCTCAAGGTCACGGCGAAGGACGTCGTGCTCGTGGATTGCACCGTCGAGCAGGCAGGCGAGCCCACCGACCTCTCGAAGGCGCGGCTCTTCGGCCTCGGCGCCGCCCTTCTCGTGTCCCACGGCGGCGGCCTCGTGATGGACGGGGGCTCCGTGACCTCCTCGGCAGACGGCTCGGCGGGGATCTTCGCCTATGGGGAGGGCTCCGAGACGATCCTCAACAAGACGGAGGTCACCACCACGAAGCCGAACGAGCCGGCGGTGGTGGCGAGCGCCAAGGGGTCCGTGGGCTTGAACGGCGCGATGCTCACGACCTCGGGCACCTCGTCGCCCGCGCTTCGCGTGAGCGCCAAGGGGAAGGCGACGGTCGCGAGCGGCGAGCTCGTGTCGAACGGCACCGATTCCCCTACGGTGCAGGTGACCTCTACGCTCTTTGCCGAGGGTGCGAAGTTCACGGCCGCCCACGCCGAGGCGCTCGTGCTCTCGGGAAGCGCCGCCGCGAGCCTCTCGAACTGTTCGGTGGCGAGCGCCATGGACGCGAACCGCGGCACCCACGCGCCCGTGAACGTGCAGGGCATCCTCGCCTTCAGCGAGCGAGGCGCCGCCGAGGAAGCCTCCACGCTCGAGCTTTCCGGCGGCTCCCTCACGAACAACTCAGGCGATCTCTTCTTCGTGACGAACGTGAATGCACGCATCACGCTCGACGGGGTGCGCGTGCAAAACGCCGACGCCGAGGCGGCGCTCCTGCGCGTGGCGGCAAACGACGGCTCGCTTGGCTGGGGCGAGGCCGGCAAGAATGGCGGAAGCGCCACCTTGACCTGCATCCACCAGCAGCTCGTGGGCGACGTCGTCGTGGACAGGCTCTCCACCGCCGAGATCCACCTCACGGAAGGGTCGCATCTCGAGGGCGCCATCAACCTCGAAGCGCCGGGCGAGGACGACCCCGGCTCTCTCAAAGTGGTGGTGGAGGCGGGCTGCACGTGGAAGCTCACCTCCGACTGCGCCATCACCGACCTCGAGAACCACGGCACCGTGAACTTCAACGGCCACACGCTCACGCTCGCCGATGGCTCCGTCCTCGGCGGCTAGCCCACCTTCTTGAAGCGCGAGGGCACGGGCCCTACGCCCGCGCGACGCCGTCTGCGTGGGCTGCGGCGTAGACGGCCTTCGCCACGGCATCGCGCACACGCGGATCGAACGGCTCCGGCAGGATGTAGCTCGCCGAACGATCCTCGTTTGCCACGAGGCCCGCGAGCGCGTAGGCGGCCGCGACCTTCATGCCGTCGGTGATGCGGCTCGCGCGCGCATCGAGCGCGCCTCGGAAGAGCCCCGGGAACACGAGCACGTTGTTCACCTGGTTCGGATAGTCGGAGCGTCCCGTGGACACCACCGCCGCGCCCGCCGCGAGCGCCTCGTCGGGCGCGATCTCGGGGTCGGGGTTCGCGCAGGCAAAGACGATTGCGCCAGGCGCCATCTCGCGCACCATGCTGGCCGTGAGCGTGCCGGGCGCGCTCGTGCCGATGAACACGTCCGCGACCGCGATGGCCTCGGCGAGGCCGCCTTCGAGGTGGCGCGGATTCGTGATCTTCGCGAGTTCCGCCTTGTAGCCGGGGCATCCCGCGGGGCGCGAGGCCTCGATGATGCCCGCGCGATCCACGGCCACGATGTCTTCCACGCCAAGCGCGCGAAGCATCTTGATGATCGCCGTCCCCGCGGCTCCGGGCCCGTTTTGCACCACGCGAAGCCCGGAGAAGCCCTTGCCCACGAGCTTGAGCGCGTTGATGAGCCCTGCCGCCACCACCACGGCCGTGCCGTGCTGGTCGTCGTGGAAGACGGGGATGTCCACCGCCTCCTGCAGCTTCGGCTCGATCTCGAAGCAGCGCGGCGCGGCGATGTCCTCGAGGTTGATGCCGCCGAAGCTTCCTGCGAGGAGGCTCACCGTGTGCACGATCTCGTCCACGTCGTTGGTGCGAAGGCAAAGCGGGATGGCGTCCACGCCGCCAAACGACTTGAAGAGCACGCACTTTCCCTCCATCACCGGCATGCCGGCCTCGGGGCCGATGTTTCCGAGGCCGAGGACCGCGCTCCCGTCGGTGATGACGGCCACGGTGTTCCAACGGCGCGTGAGGTCGAAGGAGCGCTCGGGTTCGCGTTCGATGGCGAGGCAGGGTGCGGCGACGCCGGGGGTGTAGGCGATGGAGAGATCGTGCGCGCTCGAGACGCTCGCACGGGGCGTGACCTCGATCTTTCCGCGGAGTTTCTCGTGGAGCTCCATCGAGAGCGCAGCATAGTCTTCGGGCATGGGTTCCTCCCTGATGCGACTTGGGCATGGGTGAGCGTGCGTGTGCAAACGTGAGCGTACCATGCAGCTTTTAGGGTCTTCGCCAAACCTTCGCTATACTTGCCCGTGTCTGTCCGTAATCGCAGATGTCAAGGAGCACACCGTGGCAGATCATTTCCGCGGGGGCGGCGACGCCGTGCCCGCAGATCCCACTCCGGATGTTCCGGGCGCGGATCTCACGCCAACCATACGCGAGGATGCCTCCGAGGCCCCCGGCACCGTGCCGCCCGTCGAGGCGGTTGATGTCGCGGGGATCGCGGAGGTGGCCGAGGGAGAGCCGTTTCCCGTGAGCGATCCGAGCATCCCGAGCTTCCTTTGCGAGGTGCCCGCAAACTCGCTTGTGGGAGAGCCCGCCTCCCCCATCGAGGACGTCGTTGAGGTGCCGGTGGAGCCCGTGGCGCCTGCGATGCCCCTCCCTTCGGCTCCCGCGCCCCAAGCTCCTGCGCCCGCGCCCGTGGCGGCGCCAGTCCCGCGCGTGCCCGACCCCTATGCGGTTGCGCACCTTCCACACTCCGTACCCAGCGTGCAGGCTGGCGCGGCATCGGACATGCCCGTGGCGACGCCCGCCCCGGTGACGCCCGTCACCGCGTCCACCTCGCCCGAGGCGCAGGCGGCCGACCTCGGCTACACGCCGCACGGCCTCTACAGCTCGCTTGGCTCCGAGGAGAACGCCCCGCAGGTGAACCGCGACCTCGAGCCCACGATCTCCATGCGCCACGTGACGAAGATCTATCCCGCGCAGCCGAACAAGCCCGCGCTCGAGGACGTGTCGCTCGACATCTACCCCGGCGAGTTCGT
>CANQSI010000046.1 GCA_947626465.1 uncultured Atopobiaceae bacterium | reverse complement strand
TCGCTGTCGGGCAAGCCCGCATCCACCGGCTCCAAGGGGCCGCCACCGTGGCGTGCGAGCACGCGCGTGACGAGCGGGCCGAAGATCGAGGTGAGGGCCGCTGCGAAGACGAGCGTGCCGGCGATGCCCGAGCCCATGTCGCCCGACTGCACGGCGACGCTCGTCATGGCCACGACCGTGCCCATGACCATGCATGAATACGCCGCCACGGAGAGCTGCTCCACGTTGTTCATGGAGCGCGTCTCGGGGAACACCTTGAGCGCGAGGTCCACGGGCACGCCGCGCACGAGCAGGAGGAGCCCGATCGCGCCGACCACCACGAGCGGGTCGCGGAGGCCGGCCATGATGTCGATGTTCGTCCCGGTGATCACGAAGACGATGGGAATGAAGAAGCCGTTTGCGATGCCGCGGAGCCGCGCCACCACCTGCGCGCTCGCCTCGTCGGCGTAGCCGGTCTCGTTTTGGTCGTCATCCACGAGCTTCCTCAAGACGAAGCCCGCGGCAAAGCCCGCGACGATCATGTCGGCGCCGAGGAAGAGTCCCACGCACACGAGCGCCACGAGGATGAAGATCGTGAGCTGGAGGAGGAGCTGCGGCGCGTTCGAGCTCCGACGCAGCGTACGATCGAGGAGCGTGGACTGCTCGCGCTCGTGGGCGGCGATGCGCGAGATCGCGAGCGCGGCGAGGCAAAAGATGACGATGATGACGATCTCCGTGAGCGGGTTCTCGTCGGCGAGCAGGATGGCGATGGCCACGATGGGCAGGAGCTCGCCCGTCGCGCCGTAGGAGACGACGATCTTGCCGAACTTGCTCTCGCGCGCGTTGCGCTCCTTCAAGACCGACGCCACCTTGCCGTAGCTCGTCGAGGTGAGCGCGATGGCAAGGGCGATCCACCCGTTCACGGAGAGGTCCTCGGGAAGCGGACCAAGCACGGCCAGAAGCGCGAGCACGGCGAGGGCGACTGCGAACGAGAAGAGCCAGGAGACCGCCGCGTGGCGCCCCGTCCTCCCCATGACCTCCGAGGGCCTGAGCTCGTAGCCGCCCATCAAGAAGAGGAAGGCGAGGCCGAGCTGCTGGAGGAACTGCAGGCCGGGCGCCGAGGGATGGATGAGGTCCAGCATGTGCGGGCCGAAGATGGCGCCGAGAAGGAGGATGACGGCCGAGGACTGTACCCAGCCCCCGGGGATGAGCGAGCACACGAGCGGCGCGAGGAACGTGATGGCGCAGATGATGGCCAGGGAGAAGAACGTCTCGGTCATGTCGCACCCCCAAAGCTCGCCATCCGGCTAAGTTCCCCGCGAAGGAAACCTACCCATCTGCGATGTGCACCTTGAGGTTGTTTCCCCCTTTGGCGCGTCGGCCTCGGCGATTGCGCGCCCGGCGTGGTACGCTTCTTTCGAACTGTGTCGATCAACTGAGGAGTTTCATGTCCGGACACTCGAAGTGGGCCACCACCAAGCATCGCAAGGCCGCCCAAGACGCGAAGCGCTCGTCGCTCTTCTCCAAGCTCTCCCGCAACATCACCGTCGCCGCGAAGCTCGGCGGCGATCCCAACCCCGACAACAACGCCGGCCTCGCGTCGGCCGTGGCGAAGGCGCGCCTCGAATCGATGCCCAACGCGCGCATCAAGGCCGCCATCGACAAGGCGTTCGGCGCCGGCTCCGACGCCGCGAACTACGAGGAGATCTCCTACGAGGGCTATGGCCCCGCAGGCGTGGCCTTCTACGTGGAGTGCCTCACCGACAACCGCAACCGCACGGCGGCCGACGTCCGCAGCGCCTTCGCGCACTCGGGCGGCAACCTCGGCACCGGCGGCTCCGTGGCGTTCCAGTTCGAGCGCAAGGGGCGCATCGCCGTCGAGAAGGAGAAGATGCCCGACGAGGATGAGCTCATGATGGCCGTGGCCGAGGCCGGCGGCGACGATTACGTGGACGATGGCGACGTGTGGACCATCTGGACTTCCATGCAGTCGCTCGGCACCGTGGTGAACGGCCTCGCCGACCAGGGCGTCGAGGTGAAGGGTTCCGAGCTCGTGATGGAGCCCACGACTCCCGTCGAGGTGTCGGCCTCCGACGCCAAGAAGGTGGAGCGCCTCGTAGACCGCCTCGAGGACCTCGAGGACGTGCAGAACGTCTACACCACCATGGACGTCACCGACGAGGTCCTGGCGGCGCTCGACGAGGAGTAGCGCGCTCGCAAAGGAAGCTTTGCGGCGAGCTGAGGAGGGATCATGGAAGGCTTCAAGCGTTTCTGCCTGATCGTCTTCTCGCTTTTGGGTCTCCTCGTGCTCGGCGCCCTCGCGCTGCCGTGGATCGGCCCGTGGACCGCGCTCTTCTCGAGCTTCCTCGCCATCGACTGGTACCTCTTCGTGGTGGAGCTCTGCATCCTCGCGCTCGCCATCGGCTTCATCGGGCTCTTCATCCGCGGAGCCTCCATGAAGCGCCACCACGACGTGGAGGTGCTCTCCGGCGAGGGCGCGAAGGTGACGATCGCGCGCTCCGCCATCGCCTCCCAGGCCACCTACCTCGCAGAGCAGGACGGCACCTGCGTGGTCACCAAGGTGGTGGTGAAGGTGAGGCGCAAGGACGAGGTGGACGTGCGCGTCTCCGTGCAGCCCTACCAGTCCGTGAACGTGCAGGTGGAGGCCCAGAAGCTGAACGATCGCCTGCGTGAGGGCCTCACGCGCCTCACGGGCTCGGCGCTGAAGAACATCACCATCCGCTTCGTGGAGCCGCGCTCGACGGGCGACATCGGCCCCGGGGCGCCGGTGGCCGCCACGCAGTCGGGCTCTGGGGTGAGCTACGTCCCGAGCGCCGTGCATCGCGCGAACCGCGAGATCCGCCACGACCTCGGGGACGCGCCCGTCCAAGCGCCGGACTTCGGCGTGGAGACGGGTGCCTACGAGCCCACCGTGCGCGTCGAGCCCACGCCCACGTCCAGCTGGGACGGCGATGGGGCGGGGGAGTGAGGTGGGCGATGCCGAACGATGAGAGGCCCGAGGTGAAGGTCAACATCGACATCGACGAGGGCACCGCTTCCCCTGGCAGTGCCAGTTCCTCGAAAGGCCGCCGTCGCACGTTCACGAGCGAGGACTTCGGCCGCGGGGGGCGCCAGGCGCGCGCGGCGGTCGATGGGGCACGCGAGCGCGCCACCGCCTTTGCCGATGGCATCTTCCCCGGCCATGGCAACGCCATCCTCTGGGGCGTGATCGGGTTCCTCGCGGCGCTCCTCATCTTCGTCCTCGGCTTTTGGCGGACGCTCTTCATCGCGTTCCTCGTGCTCGTGGGGGTGGCCTTCGGCCAGTACCTCGACGGCGATCCGAAGATCGTCCGCGCGCTCATGAACCTCATCCGCTCCTCGGATTCCAGCTATCCCCGGCGCTAGGCGCCCTCGGAAATCCCCTTCGGCGAGGAAGGATCTTCCATGCCCGAGCCCTACGAGAACCCTGAAATCGTTGCCATCGGCGAGACCCCGGACGACGGCATCGTCGCCGGCTTCGAGGACAATGCCTCGGGCGCCCTCGAAACCGAGGATTCCCTCACGTTCTCGAATGCGGTGATCGAGAAGATCGTGGCCACGGCGTGTCAAAGCGTCGAGGGCGTCGTGGGTATGAAGGGCGGCTTCTACAACCGCCTGCAGGAGACCTTCACCGGGAACGCCCCCACGAAGGGCGTGGCGGTTGACGTGATGCCGGATACGTCGGTGCGCCTCAACATCTCGATCATCATGGAATACGGCTACTTCGCCCCCACCGTTTTCGAGCATGTGCGCGATGCCGTGATTGCCGAGCTCGCACGCATGACGGGGCTCGTCGTCTCGGGCGTGAACCTGCGCATCGAGGATGTGGTGAAGGTGGAGGGCGAGCCGCCCATCGTGGACGCGAGCTAGCCCGTGGGCCTTCGAGCCGCCATCTCCAGGGGCACCGGTCGCGCGACGAGCAGGCTCCTGCGCCTCCTCGGACGCAATGCCTCCCAGCTACCGGGGCGGGTGGCGCTCGCGCTCGATCCGAAACTCCTCGCGAGCCTCGCTCCCTCCCTTTCCGAGGGCGCTGTGGTGGTGTGTGGCACCAACGGCAAGACCACCACCACGAACGTGCTCGCGCGTGCCGCGCAAGAGGCGGGCTTTACCGTGGATTGCAACTGGCGCGGCGCGAACATGCTCGCGGGCATCACCAGTGCCATGCTCTTCGACAAGGGCGCCGATTGGGCGGTGATGGAAGCCGATGAGCTTTCCTGCGTGCACGTGCTGCCCCAGCTGAAGCCCCGCTGGCTCGTGCTCTTGAACCTCTTCCGTGACCAGCTCGATCGTGCGGGCGAGATCGACCACGTGCAGGATTCGCTGGTGGAGGCCCTCGCCTCCTCGCCTTCGACGGGGCTCGTCGTGTGTGGCGACGATCCCCTCTCCGTGGGCGTGGCGAGGCGTGCCGCGGCCACGGGCACGCAGGTCCTCGCCTTCGGCATCGACGAGACGCTTCCGCCTCCGCCCGACCGCGTGCCCGAGGCGCGCTTTTGCCAGGTGTGCGGCACGGAGCTCGGCTATGCCTGGCGCGCCTACGCGCAGCTGGGCGACTTCAGCTGCCCTGCCTGCGACTTCGCGCGTCCGCCGCTCGACTTTCGCGCACGCGGCATCAGCGTGGCGAGCGAGGGCGTCTCCTTCGAGGTGGCGGATGCGCACGGCGATCCGCTCGCCGAGGTGGAGGCGGGCTTCGGCGGCATGTACATGGTCTACAACCTCCTCGGCGCCTTTGCCGCGGCGACGCTCATGGGGATCTCCCCGGAGGCCTTCGCGAAGGCGCTCTCCAGCTACGACCCGAAGAACGGGCGGCTCCAGCACTACCGCCTCGATGGCCGCGAGATCGTGCTCAACCTCGCGAAGAACCCCACGGGCTTCAACCAGAACATCTCGCTCATGCTCGCCGACGAGCGCCCCAAGGCCGCGTTCTTCGTGATCAACGACGACTACAACGATGGCAAGGACATCTCGTGGATCTGGGACGTGGACTTCGAGCGCCTCGCCGAGGAGGCGAAGGCGGGGCGGCTCCATGTGGTGGCGGGCGGCCATCGCGCCAATGACGTGCAGGTGCGCATGAAGTACGCCGGCATGGAGGCGCCCATCGCCTCCACGGTGTCCGAGGCGCTCCGTGCCCTCGAGACGATGGAGGGCGAAGGCGCGGAGAGCCCCGAGCCGCTCTACGCGCTCTGCAACTACAGCGCGCTTTGGCCCGCGAAGGCCGAGCTCGACCGGGAGGCCGAGGCCCTATGAGCGCGGCGAAGTCGCTTTCCATCTGCCATCTCTTCCCCGAGGCGCTCAACCTCTACGGCGACGGCGGCAACATCCTCACGCTCGCAAAGCGGCTCGAATGGCGCGGCATCGAGGCGCGCGTGCGGGAAGTCTCGCTCTCGGAGCGCCCGCATTTTGCGGACTTCGACCTCGTCTTCATCGGCGGCGGCTCCGATCGCGAGCAGCGCATCGTCTGCGAGCGCCTGCTCGCGCAAAAGGCCGAGCTCAAGGCCTTCACGGATGACGGTGGCGCGCTGCTTGCCGTCTGCGGCGGCTACCAGCTCCTCGGCCACTCCTACGTGATGGGGGAGGAGACGCTCGAGGGACTCTCCCTCATCGACCTCACCACCGACCGGGGCTCGCCGCGCCTCATCGGAAACATCGCCATCGAGAGCGACGTCTGCGCGCACCCGATCGTGGGCTACGAGAACCACGGAGGAAGAACGCATCTCGGCGAGGGCGTGAAGCCGCTTGGCAAGGTGGCCTTCGGCCACGGAAACGATGGCAAGACGGGCGAGGAGGGCGCCGTTTCCGGCACCATCCTCGGCACCTACATCCATGGCCCGCTCCTGCCCAAGAACCCCGGCGTCGCCGACTGGGTGCTCGCGCGCGCCCTCGAACACCGCTATGGCACCGCCGAGCTCGAGCCTCTCGACGACTCCGTGGAGCTCGCCGCGAACCGCGTGATGTATACGCGCCTCATGCGCGGCGAGGAGAAGGAATAGCTCCAGCGCGTTCGCATTGGCCGATCGCCCTTGCTCACGCCCTCGGCGCACGGGCAACGTGGCATACTCAATGTGTCAAGACCGCACGCACCCCAGGGTGGGGGAGCGACGAGGAAGCCCGTTCAAGGAAAGCGGAGGTCTCTATGCTCGTCAATGCCAAGGCCATGCTCGACAAGGCCGTCGCCGGCCACTACGCCATCGGCGCCTTCAACACCAACAACCTCGAGTGGTGCCACGCCATCATGGCCGCGGCCGAGGAGACCCAGTCGCCCCTCATCATCCAGAGCTCCATGGGCGCCGCCTAGTACCAGACCGGCTACAAGACCGTGAAGAAGCTCGTCAACGCCATGTACAAGGCGCTCGACCTCACGATCCCGGTGGCCCTCCACCTCGACCACGGCACCTACGAGGCCTGCCTCGAGTGCATCGACGCCGGCTTCACCTCCATCATGTACGACGGCTCGCATGAGGAGAGTTTCGACATCAACCTCAAGAACACCAAGGACCTCGTGAAGCGTGCCCACGACAAGGGCATCTCCATCGAGTGCGAGGTCGGCTCCATCGGCGGCGAGGAAGACGGCGTCGTGG
Organism: uncultured Atopobiaceae bacterium; assembly: GCA_947626465.1. Lineage (GTDB taxonomy): Bacteria > Actinomycetota > Coriobacteriia > Coriobacteriales > Atopobiaceae > CANRLS01. The sequence continues at coordinate 428 of CANQSI010000046.1, read as the reverse complement.
GCATGGGCGAAGTCGCCGACCCCGACGAGTGCGCGGCCATCGCCGAGTGCGGCGTGGACTTCCTCGCGGCGGGCATCGGCAACATCCACGGCGTGTATCCCGAGAACTGGCCTGGCCTGCAGTTCGACGCGCTCGCGGCCATCAAGGCCAAGACCGGCGACCTCCCGCTCGTCCTCCACGGCGGCACCGGCATCCCCGACGACCAGATCAAGAAGGCCGTCGACCTCGGCGTTGCCAAGATCAACGTGAACACCGAGCTCCAGCTCGTCTTCGCGGACGCCACCGAGGAGTACGTGAAGGCCGGCAAGATCCACGAGGGCAAGGGCTTCGACCCGCGCAAGCTCCTGAAGCCTGGCTACGATGCGATGATCGCCAAGACCAAGGAGAAGATCTGCCTCTTCGGCTCCGACGGCAAGGGCTGGAACTAG
>CANQSI010000045.1 GCA_947626465.1 uncultured Atopobiaceae bacterium | reverse complement strand
TTCTCCTGCTTCACGTCCTCGTTGTTGCAGTCGATGAGGGAGATGATGCGGTCGTCCGTGGTGTTGGACTGGCGCTTCAGGTTCTGCACGTAGCGATACGTGATGTAGTTGCGCGCGACGGCGAAGGCGCCCTTGGCCATGATGTGGTCTTCCACCATGTCCTGGATTTCCTCGACCGTGGCGGTGTGGCCGCAGGCCGCGCACTCCGCCTCCACGACGGTGGCGATGTCGTCCACCTGGGCGTCCGTGAGGCGCTCTGCGAGCGCCACCGTGTCGTTGGCCTTGGAGATTGCGTTCACGATCTTCTGTGCGTCAAAAGCGACTTCAGCGCCGTTGCGTTTGATGATCTTCAAGGCCCTCAGATCCCTTCGTCGTGCGTGGAGGCGTGCATCCTGCTGCGTTTGGCCTTCGCCTCGCGCGGATTGCTCCGCAAGAACTGAGGCGAATTGAGTGCGTCGGCTAGCATAGCGCAACCGCATCGATTGCACGCTCAGGATAACAACTCCTTGCGTGAACGGTGGCAGGTGCCACAACATCTTGTGGTTTTTCAACTTTTCCCGCAAGTGACCGTGGCGCTCTCTCACCTGCGATGATCGAACATATATTCGATCGAGTTTTGAACAATGCGCAGCGTAAGAGCCCTATGTGCAAACCCATCGCAGACTTGATGAGCACCACAACATGTTGGGGTCGATCGTTTGAAGCGCGCCTAGGGGTCGTAGGGCCCTACGCTCGCATTTCCCTCCGAACGACATTTTCGGTGAGCGGCGGGCGCGCCGTCGGACTACCATGTGGCCCCGGAACACAGGCGAGACCGGTGAGGAGGGCCCATGCCCAACGAAGGCAGCTACCAAGAGGCCAAGCGACGCTCCGACGCCACATGGGCCGAGCTCGCGCTCCATCCCGAGAAGCACGTCATGCTCTCGGGCGATCGCCCCACCGGCCCCCTTCACCTCGGCCACTACTTCGGCACCGAGGCGCCGCGCGTGAAGCTCCAGAACCTCGGCGTGAAGTGCTACATCCTCATCGCCGACTACCAGGTGATCACCGATCGCGACACCACCGACCAAATCCGCGAGAACACCTATTCGATGCTCCTCGACTACCTCGCGATGGGCGTCGACCCCTCCCGGACGACGATCTTCACCCACTCCGCCGTTCCCGCGCTGAACCAGCTCATGCTCCCCTTCCTCTCGCTCGTCACGGAAGCCGAGCTCCTGCGCAATCCCACCGTGAAAACCGAGCTCGAGGCCTCGGGGCACGCCCTCACGGGCCTTCTCCTCACCTACCCAGTGCACCAAGCCTGCGACATCCTCTTCTGCAAGGGAACCCTCGTGCCCGTGGGCATGGACCAGCTCCCCCACGTGGAGCAAACGCGCCAGGTGGCGCACCGGTTCAACAAGCGCTACGGCAAGGTCTTCCCCGAACCCGTGGCGCTCCTCTCGGACGTGCCGCTCCTCCCCGGCCTCGACGGGCGGAAGATGTCGAAGAGCTACGGCAACGCCATCGCGCTCTCCATGACGGCCGAGGAAACCGCCAAGCTCATCAAGAAGTCGCGCACCGACTCGGAGCGCACCATCACCTTCGACCCCGAGAATCGCCCCGGCGTCTCCGCGCTCCTCTCCACCGCCGCCATCTGCGAGGGGCGAAACCCCGAAGACATCGCCGCGGAGATCGGCGACGCCGGCTCAGCCGCGCTCAAGGCCTACGTCACCCACGCGGTGAACACCTACCTCGCCCCGCTTCGCGCGCGCCGCGAGGAGCTCGCCCACGACATGGACTACGTCATCGACGTGCTCCACGAGGGCAACGCCCACGCCAACGCCGTCGCGAACGAGACCCTCAGCCAGGTTCGCGAGGCGATGGGCATGGTGTACTAGCAGAGAGTCGAATACATCACGGCCTTGATGCTGTGCATGCGGTTTTCGGCTTCGTCGAAGACGCGGGAGCGGGGGCCGCGGAAGACCTTGTCGGCCACCTCCATCTCTTTCAGCCCAAAGCGCTGGTAGATCTCTTCGCCCACGGTCGTCTCGCGATCGTGGAACGAGGGCAGGCAGTGGAGGAAGATCGCGTTTCCCTTCGCCTTCGCCATGAGTTTCGGGGTCACGCGGTAGGGCTCGAGGAGATGGATGCGCTCCTTCCAGAGCTCCTTCGGCTCGCCCATCGAGAGCCAGATGTCGGTGTAGAGCGCATCGGCTCCGGTGGCGGCGGCTTTTGGATCCTCGGTGAGCGTGACGGAGCCACCGGTTTCCTCGGCGATGGCGCGGCACCTCTCCACGAGATCCGCGGCGGGTGCGAGCGCCTCGGGGCCGCAGGCCACGAAGTGGACGCCGAGCTTGGCGGAGGCCACCATGAGGGAGTTCGCCACGTTATTGCGCGCATCGCCGAAGAAGACGAGCTTCCTGCCCTCGAGGTCGCCGAACTCCTCCTGGATGGTGAGGAAGTCGGCGATCATCTGCGTGGGGTGGAAGTCGTCGGTGAGGGCGTTCCACACGGGCACGCCGGCCACCTCGGCCATCTTCTCCACCGTGGCCTGCGCGTAGCCGCGGTAGCAGATGCCATCGAAGATGCGTCCGAGCACGCGCGCGGTGTCCTCCACCGATTCCTTGGCGCCCATCTGCGAGTTTCCCGAGTCGAGCGTCGTCGAGCCCATGCCGAGGTCGCTCGCGGCCACCTCGAAGGAGGAGCGCGTGCGCGTGGAGGTCTTCTCGAAGATGAGGGCGACGTTCTTGCCCTCGAGCCAGCGATGCTTCACGCAATGGCGCTTGAGCTCCTTGAAGCGCGCCGATTCCGAGAGGAGGAAGCGGATCTCCTCGGGGGTGAAGTCGAGGAGCGTGAGGAAGCTGCGGCCTGTGAGGGAGGACATGGATCGCCTTTCTCGAATGTGGGCGGGCCGGCCCGTGCCACCGAGGCAAAGCCCGAGGGACCGTGCGCTAGAGGCGCTCGCGCACGAGGGGCATGGACATGCAGCGCGGGCCGCCCCGCCCGCGCGATAGCTCTGCGGAGGGCACCACGAGGAGCTCGGCGCCCGCGTTGGCAAGCGCCTCGTTCGTGAGCACGTTTCGCTGGTAGACCACCACGCGCCCCGGAGCGACGGCGAGCGTGTTCGAACCGTCCGACCATTGCTCGCGGGAAGCGGCGATGGAATCACCGTTGCCGCAGGGCACGAGCCGCACCTCGTCGAGCCCCACCACGTCTGCGAGAAGGTTCTCGAGGCGCCCCGTGTGTTCGATGATGCGCACGTCGCCCGGCGTCCAGCCCGGGCGCATCTCATAGACCGCGAGGCCTCCGAGGATGGCGGGGTGGATGGTGAAGGCATCCTCGTCCACCTGCGTGAACACCGTGTCGAGGTGCATGAACGCCCGCGAATCGGGGATGTCGAAGGCGTAGACCGTGCGCACCGGCGTGGGCACCTCGCCCCAGAAGAGCCGCTGGCAGAGCATATCCACCGCCGCGGCCTCGGTGCGTTGCGAAACGCCGATGGCGAGCGTCTGCGCGTCGAGCACGAGCACGTCGCCGCCCTCCACGAAATACGGGTCGCGACGTCCATACCACTGGGGCACATGGCAAAAGTCGGGGTGGTAGGCGAAGAGGTACTCGGCGTAGATGGTCTCGCGGCGCCGGATGTTGAAGCGCATGTGGTTCACCATCACGCCCTCCCCCACGCACGCGAAGGGATCGCGCGTGAAGTAGAGGCTCGGCATGGGGTCGACGAGGAGGTTCGATTCGGTGTCGGCCGCGGTGCCGAGGAGCGCCGAGAGCGTGTGGGTGGAGAGGGTGGGGAGCTCCACCTCGCCCTTCGTGATGCCGGCCATGGTCTTGGCCACCATGGCCTGCGTATCGTCGATGGAGAGGACGTAGTCGCGCACGAGGCTCGTGGCATCGGCGCCGGTGATGTTGGATTCCGAGAGCCACTGCTCCACGAACACCTCGGCAAGCCCCGGATTCGCGTCGAGCGCCTCCGCCACCACTTGCTCGAGGTAGAGCACCTCGACGCCCTCTTTGCGAAGCACCTCGGTGAAGGCGTCGTGTTCCTCTTGCGCCACGTCGAGGAACGGCACGTCGTCGAAGAGCAGGCGCTGGAGGTCTTCCGGGGGGAGGTTGTTGAGCTCCTCGCCCGGGCGGTGCACGAGCACCTTCTCCAGTGGGCCGATCTCGCTCTCCACGCGAATGGCTTGGGCCACGTTTCTCCCCCGATCCGATGCGAACCCGTCTACCCTACCGTAACTGCAGTTTTGGCGGGAGGGGCGCCCGAGGGCCCCACGAACTCTTCGCAGCTTGGCGCCTCGGCGCTCGCGTACAATCGCGGCGACCCGTCGCCCCCTTACGCCCCTTGCGAGGAGGTGCCCATGCGCCTGCACGTTGAAGCCATGACCTATGGCCCCGCCGCCATTGCCCATGAGGAGGACGGCAAGGCGGTCTTCGTGGAGGGTGCCGTGGCGGGCGATGTGGTGGAGGCGGAGGTCGTCTCCGAGGACAAGCGCTTCGATAGGGTCCGCACGCTCGAGGTTCTCGAGCCCTCGCCTGAGCGCGTGACGCCGCCTTGCCCCCTCGTGGGCGTGTGCGGAGGGTGTCCGTGGGGTGCCCTCTCCCACGGGGAGCAGGTGCGTGCGAAGGAGGCGAACATCGCCTCAGCGCTTCAGCGGACGGGCGGGCTTTCCGAGGAGCGCCTCGGCGAGGTGCTCCGTCCCCTCGTCTCGCCGAGCGCGCCATGGGGCTATCGCAACAAGGTGGAGCTCGCCGTCGCTGCCACCGAGCGAGGCCTTAAGCTCGGCTTCCACGACCTCTCCGGCGAGCACGTGGTGGCGGTGGATGCGTGCCCGCTCTTGCCGAAGCGCTTCGAGAAGCTGCCGAAGAAGGTGGCGGGCGCGGTTTCCTACCTCGCTCGCGGCCATGCGCTCGAGATCCTTCGCGTGGGCGTGCGCGCATCAGAGCGCACGAACGACGTGGAGATCGCACTCTGGACGCCTCCCTCGGGCTTTCCCCGCGGCTTCTCCGCAAAGGTCCTCGCCGAGGGAACTGGCGCCACCGGGGTGGTGCGCGTGATGCAGAAGGGGCCGAAGAAGGCCCGTACGCTCGCGGGATTCGAAGTGCTCGGGGGCCGCGCGCGCTGGCGTGAGCGCTTGGACGGCCACCGGATGGCGGTCTCGGCGCCGTCCTTCTTCCAGGTGAACACCGAAGGCGCCGAGGCCCTCATCGAGCTCGTCCTCGCGGCAGCCGACGAGTGCGCACGCGTGCTGGACGCGCCCCTCGAGGAACTCGGCGCATGGGACCTCTACTCGGGCGCCGGCACCTTCACGCTGCCCCTCGCGCGCCGCCTTGGCTGGGTGGAGGCCGTCGAGGCATTTGGCCCCGCCGTGCGCGATCTCCGCGCAAACCTCGAGGTGGCTGGCCTCGAAAACGTCGAGGCCGTGGGTGGCGATGCGGCGCGCGAGATGCCCGGAGATTCCGCCGACCTCATCATCTGCGACCCGCCGCGCGCCGGCCTCTCGAAAGAAGCAGTCGCGGGACTTTCCGAGGCAGGAGAGGCGAAGCGCCTCGTCTACGTGTCGTGCGACCCGCAGACGCTCGCGCGCGACGTGCAGCGCCTGGAAAGCGCGGGCACCTGGCGTCTTGCACGCGTCGTGCCCGTCGATCTCTTCCCCGAGACCTACCACATGGAGTGCGTGGCCACGTTCACGCCCAAAGGCGCGTCCGGCGCGGCATCGCACGGCGTGGCGTAGGCGCGCTTCCCTACCTCGGGCGCACGCTGAACGCGGCGCGACTCAGTGCGGCATGATCCTCTCGCCCGCCCACCAGCAAATCCTCGATGGCCACGCAGTACTCGGTCTTGTCCTGCTTGGGGGTCACGAGGCAAAGCGGTACGCGGCTCACCTCGCTCACGCTGAAGGGGACGGTCGTCGTGTCGGGAAGCCAATCGTCCACGCCGTGGATAAACGGCATCACGACGCCACCTCGCTTCGTGACGAGCGCGTTGAAGAGCCCATGGAGCGACATGGAAAGCTTCATGAGCTTGAGCTCATCGCCCTTCTTTGACGCACGAAGCTCGCCTGAGACCGCCTCCGTGAAGAAGGAGAAGTTCTGCGTGAGGTAGAGCGGGGTGTCGAGCACGTCATCGAGCGTGAGGTGCTCGAGCTCTGCAAGCGGGTTCTTCTCCCAGAGGAGCATGCCCACGTCGATGCTGTCGATCGTGGCCACGTCCATCTCGGGGAGCACGGTCTTGCCGATCGTGATGAAGGCGTCCGCTTCGCCGAAGGCGAGCTTTTCCATGCACTCGTCGAAGGGGCGGTAGTCGACGTTCACGGGCGCGCCGAGACGGCTCGTGAAGAACGTGCTGATCTTCTGGCTGATGGAGTTGAAGTTCGCGATCTTCGGAATGCAGAGCAGGAGCACGAGGTGCTCGCGGTTGGCGATGCTCGTGCCTTTCGAGAAGTCCTCGAGCTCTTGCGCCTCCTTCAGCATGCGCCGCGCCTTCTTGCTGAAGGTGAGGCCATAGGGAGTGGGCTTCAAGCCGGAGGCGCGCCTCACGAAGAGCGTGCGGTCGAGCGAGCGCTCGAGGTCGTTCACGGCCTTCGACACCGCCTGGGGCGAGACGCCGAGCGCGCGAGCGGCCGCCGTCACGCTGCCCTCGTCCACGGTCATCACGAAGCACTGTATTTGGCTCAGCGAAATCAATTGGCCCCCGTGCCATGCACTCCATTGGCAGGGGCCACACCTCGCCATCCGCTCGTGCGTACCCCCTACGCCACTGAGCAGTGATTGTGCCACGGCATAAACCCCGTACCTGCACATATGCAAGGTATCAACCTCGCGGTTGAATCGTAGCCCGCTCGCGGCCGTCCGCCTCGATTCCCTTCATTGTGGAAGCGCGAATCAATCGACCTCGCGTGAAGGGAGACGTCGTGCCCGACGACAAGGATGCACGGAAGGATCTCAAAGGAGAGGAAGCGCCGGAGGAAAGGGGCGGCTACGACGAGGAAGACGTCGTCGACATGGACGGCATCTTCGACGAGAGCGATGGAGCGGAAACGCGCGAGGAGTA
>CANQSI010000044.1 GCA_947626465.1 uncultured Atopobiaceae bacterium | reverse complement strand
CTGGCTACGATGCGATGATCGCCAAGACCAAGGAGAAGATCTGCCTCTTCGGCTCCGACGGCAAGGGCTGGAACTAGTCGTTCCTAAGTAGAGAGCGTGTAGCGAGAAGGCGGCCCCTCGGGGCCGCCTTTTTCGCAAGGGCGCTCAGGCTATAGTGGCCTCACGCAAGTGGCACGCCCGAGCGGGGGAAGGGGTTTCCATGGAGCACTTCGATGTGGCGGCGTTGGGCGAGATCCTCATCGACTTCACGCAGCAGGGCTTCTCGCCCGAGGGCAACCCCGTGCTCGAGGCGTGCCCCGGAGGCGCACCCTGCAACGTGCTCTCCATGCTCGCGGGGCTTGGCCATAAGACGACCTTCATCGGAAAGATCGGGCGCGATAGCTTCGGCGAGCAGCTCGAACACGCGCTTCGCGAGGTGGGCATCGGCCTCGAGGGCCTCGTGGTGGACGAGCACGTGCACACGACCCTCGCCTTCGTGCACACGCTGCCCGACGGCGACCGCGACTTCTCCTTCTATCGCAACCCGGGCGCCGACATGATGCTTTCCGAGGACGAGGTGAACCGGGAGATCCTCTCCTCGACCACGATCTTTTGCTATGGATCGCTCTCGATGACGGGCGAGCCGGTGGCCTCGGCCGCGCGCTACGCCATCGAGGTGGCCGAGCAGAACGCCTCCGTCATGGCCTTCGATCCGAACCTCCGCCCGCCGCTCTGGGACACCATGGAGCATGCGAGGGAGGAGGTCCTTTGGGGCATGGGCCACGCCGACGTGCTCAAGATCTCCGATAACGAGATCCAGTGGCTCTCCGGGCGCGAGGACTATGACGAGGGCATTGCCTGGCTGCGGGAGCGCTTCGACATCCCCCTCATCCTCCTCACGCTCGGGCCGAATGGCTCGCGCGCCTACCAGGGCGACCTTCGCGTGGAGGTGCCCGGGTTCCACCTCGCCCAGACGATCGAGACCACCGGCGCGGGCGACTGCTTCTTCGGCGGCGCGCTCCACTACCTCCTCGAGCACGGCTGGCGCGCCTACACCGAAGACGAGCTCGCCCACCTTCTGCGCTGGGCGAACGCCGGGGCGGCTATCGTCACCTGCCGCAAGGGTGCGCTTCGCGCCATGCCGCACGCCGATGAGATCGAGGCGCTCCTCGCGCGCGAAGCCTAGAGGGCTTCAAAAGCTTCGGCCGAGCAGCAAAAGCTTCGGCCGAGCAGCCCCGATTGCGGTACCGCAGGTACCGCAATCGGGGCTGCTCGGCCTTCGCAAAAATGCGCGGAGCTCCGCGGTGCGGAGCTCCGCATCATTGCTACTAAAGCGCCGAGGAGGGGTTATTGCGGTACCTGCGGTACCGCAATAACCCCTCCTCGGCGTAAGTCCGCGAGCGTCTTCGAATCGAGGAATTCCGAGGTGATGCGGCCGAGCTCGGCCCATACGGGCTGGGTGGGGCACTCGAGGGCCTTCGGGCACGCCACGTCCTGCGCGCAGTCGAGGCAATCGACGGGGGCGAGCGAGCGGCCCTCCGTGGCGCGCAGGATCGAACCCACGGTGAGCTCCTCCGGCTTCTTGGCGAGGCGGTAGCCCCCTCCCTTGCCACGACGGCTTTCCACGTAGCCTGCGGAAACGAGCTGCGCCATCACGCCCTCGAGGTACTTCCTCGAGATGTTCTGGCGCTCCGCGACCTCGCCAAGCGACACCCAGCCGTCGTGCTCGGCGAGGTCGACCATCACGCGAAGGCCGTGGCGGCCCTTCTGTGTGAGCCGTGTGCTCACCGCGCATCCCCCGCATCCGGAACGAGGCCGTCCTCGGTGGAGCTCGGCTCGGTGGCCCCGGAGAGCATCTCGTCCATCGTGCGCCACGCGAGTTCGGCGCACTTCACGCGCGCCGGCATGTGCGCGATGGAGGCGAGGCACGCGGCCTCGTCGAGTTCCTCCTCCGCCCCTTCGGCGCTGAGTTCGCCGCGCACGAGCTCGCCGAACGTGGCGCAGAGCTCCTTCGCCTCTGCGGGGGTGAGCCCCACCATGAGGTCGGCCATCATGTCGGCCGAACCCTTCGACACGGCGCAGCCCTCTCCCGTCCACGACACCTCGGCGATCGTGCCGTCGTCGGCAAGCCGCGCGTGGATGGTGAGGTCGTCTCCGCAGGAGGGGTTCACGCCTTCATGGGAGCAGGTGGCGTCCTCGAGCTTGAAGTTCCAGTCGGGGTGCTGCACGTGCTCGAGGAGCGCGGGGGTGTAGAGCTGGTTAGGCGAGGCCATGGAAGAGGCTCCAAACCGTGTCGATGGCTTCGAGGAAACGCTCGACGTCGCGGGCGTCGTTGTAGAAGGTTCCCGAGGCACGGCAGGTAGAGGACGTGCCGAGCCACGTGAGGAGCGGTTGGGCGCAGTGGTGTCCGGCGCGGATGGCCACGTTGGCGCCGTCGAGGATGCTCGAGACGTCGTGGGGATGGACGCCTTGCACGTTGAACGAGACCACGCCGTGGTGGGCATTGGCGTCCTCGGGGCCATAGACCTCCACGAACGGGCGCTCGGCGAGGCCCTCCATGAGGGCGCGTCCGAGCGCCGCATCGCGGGCCTCGATGGCTTCGAAGCCCACCTCCTCGAGGTAGGCGAGGCCCACGCCCGCGGCGTAGATGCCCGCGGCGTCTTGGGTGCCCGCCTCGAACTTATGCGGCACGGGCGCCCACACGGCGCCTTCCTGCGTGACGGAATCGATCATCTCGCCACCGGTGAGGAAAGGGGGCAGCGCTTCGAGGAGCTCGAGCTTTCCCCAGAGGGCGCCCACGCCGAAGGGGCCGAGCGCCTTGTGGGCGGAAAACGCGAGGAGATCGCAGTCGAGCTCGCGCACGTCCACCGGCACATGCGGCACGCTCTGCGCGCCATCCACCACCACGTAGGCGCCCATCTCGCGCGCACGCTTGGCGATGGCGGCGACGGGCACCTCGACGCCGAGCACGTTCGAGAGCTGTGTGATGGAGACGATCCTCGTGGCGGGCCCGATCGTGGCCTCGATCTCCTCCTCGGAGAAGAAGCCCTCTTGGCTGGGATAGAGCCACCTGAGCGTCGCTCCCGTGCGCTTGCAGACCTCCTGCCAGGGGATGAGGTTCGAGTGGTGCTCGAGGATGGAGATCACCACCTCGTCGCCCTCGGAAAGCACCTGCTCGCCCAAGGTCCTCGCCACGAGGTTCAGGCTCTCGGAGGCGTTTCTCGTGAAGACGATCTCGCGCGGGCTTGCGGCTCCTACGAGGCGCGCGAACGTCGCGCGCGCTTCTTCGATGGCGGCGGTGGCTTCCACGGAGAGCCCGTAGAGCCCGCGGAGCGGGTTTGCGTTCATCGTCTCGTAGAAGCGCGTCTCGGCCTCGAGCACGCAGGCGGGGCGCTGCGCGGTGGCCGCATTGTCGAGGTAGGCGAGCTCGGGGTTGGCCACCAGAAGCGGAAAATCCGCCTTATAGGGGTTTACCTCGAGATTCGCCGCCTCGGCTGCCGAGAGCCGGGGGGCGCGACAGAGATTAGCCATGGGCCTCACGCCTCCTCGTTCACGTCGCAGAGCGTGCCGTGGATGAGCGCTCCCGCATCAGCTGCCTGGGCTGCCGCCTCGGCCCCTCGCGCGCGGCGCGTCCATCCCACGATCTCCGCGAGGGCGTCGTCGCCAAGCGCGCTCGCGGCGTCGTCGATGATGGCCTGCCCGGCGAGCGCCACGATGTCGGCCTCGGAGAGTCCGCGGCTCGAGAGGAACCCCATCTGGTCGCTCGAGAGCGAGCCGATCGTGGCGCCGTGGTCTCCCTGCACGTCGTCTTCCGAGCAGAGGATGACGGGGAGGGTCTTGTTGCGCACGCCCTCGCCGGCCACGAGCACGGTCTCGGTTTCCGAGCCCTTCGAGCCCTTGCAGCCGCGCACGAGGTCGATCGAGGCGCGAAGCGTCTTCGCAGCGCTTCCCTCGAGGACGCCCGAGGCGTTGATCGTGGCCTCGGTGCTTCGACCGAGCTGGCGGACGTCGTAGGTGATGTCGATGGACTCCTCGGCGCCGGCGAGGTAGCGAAGCTCGCTTGAGAAGCGCGAGCGCGCGCCCTCGAGGTCGCACGCGATGGCGAGCGTCGTGGTGGTGGCGCCAAGGATCCACACCCGCAAGGCGAGCGAGGCGTCCTCGGCAAGCGTGGCGCCGAAGCTCTGCACGTGCACCGCGTCCTCGGGCCTTGCCACGAGGATGTCGACGGTGGCGCTCGCACCTTCGGCGAGCACGAGCCGGCAGGTGTTCGCAGTCGTCTGCGCGTCGCCCGCGGCGATGAGGGTCACGTCGCCGTTGGCGCCTTCCTCGCAGAGAAGCGACACGGCGCTCACGTCGAGCTCCTCGCCCTCCACGTCGCCGAGGAAGGCGAGCACGGAGTGCGCCTCGTCTTCTGTAGAGACCCCCGTGACGGGCTCTGAGCTCACCTCGTCGAGCCACGCCTGCGCGGCGCTTCCGGCGATGAGGCGCACGTCCTCGGCCCAGCGGGGAAGGTCGAGCGCAACGGGCGCCTCTACGCTCGGCACTTCGAGCGTGGTCTCGTTGATGGCGAGCCAATTCCACGTCTGGGCGCGCGCGGCGTCGACGCCCGTGAGGGTTTTCGCGAGCGCGCTCATCCGATCGCCCCTTCCATCTCGAGCTTGATGAGGTTGTTCATCTCCACGGCGTATTCGAGCGGGAGCTCCTTGGAGATGGGCTCGGCGAAGCCGTTCACCACCATCGTGCGGGCCTCGTCCTCGCCGATGCCGCGGCTCATGAGGTAGGCGATCGTGTCGTCGGAGATGCGCCCGATCGTGGCCTCGTGGCCCACCTGCGCGCTCGCGGAGCGCACGTCCATGGCGGGGATGGTGTCCGAGCGGCTCTCGTCGTCGAGCATGAGCGACTGGCAGGACACCGAGACCTTCGCCCGCTCGGCGGCGGGAGTGACCACCACCGAGCTCCGGAAGGTGGACACGCCGCCTCCCTTGGAGATGGACTTCGTGGCCACCGAGGCGCGCGTGTCGGGTGCCGCGAGGTGCACCTTGCAGCCGGTATCGAGATCCTGGCCTCCGCCCGCGAAGGTGATGCCGGTGAACTCGCAGCTCGAGCGCGCACCCATGAGGAGGCTCGAGGGGTAGAGGTAGGACACGTGGCTTCCGAAGGAGCCGCTCACCCACTCGATGGTGCCGTCCTCCTCCACGCGGGCGCGCTTCGTGTTGAGGTTGTACATGTTCTTCGACCAGTTCTCGATCGTGGAGTAGCGAAGGCGCGCGCCCTTGCCCACGAAAAGCTCCACGCAGCCGGCGTGGAGGTTGGCCACGTTGTACTTCGGCGCCGAGCAGCCTTCGATGAAGTGGAGGTCGGCGCCAGGCTCCACGATGATGAGCGTGTGTTCGAACTGGCCCGCGCCCGCCGCGTTCAGGCGGAAGTAGCTCTGGAGCGGGTAGGGGAGCGTCACGCCCGCGGGCACATAGACGAAGGAGCCGCCGCTCCACACCGCGCCGTGGAGTGCGGCGAACTTGTGGTCGGTGGGCGGTACGAGCTTCATGAAGTGCTCGCGGATCACATCCTCCCAGCCGTCGTGGAGGGCCTCCTCGATGCCGGAGTACACCACGCCGAGCTCTGCCACCTCCTCGCGCATGTTGTGGTAGACGAGCTCGGAATCGTACTGGGCGCCCACGCCGGCCAGGCTCGTGCGCTCGGCCTCGGGGATGCCGAGCCGCTCGAAGGTGTCCTTGATGTCGTCGGGCACGTCTTCCCAGCTCGTGGCTTGGTCGGCGCCGGAGGTGACGTAGGTGGAGATGTGCGCCATGTCGAGGCCCTCGATGCTCGGGCCCCAGTTCGCGGGCATGGGCGTCTTCTCGTAGATCTCGAGCGAGCGAAGGCGCAGGTCGAGCATCCATTGGGGCTCGTCCTTCTTCGCGGAGATCTCGCGCACGATCTCCTCGGAAAGGCCGTCGTCGAAGCGCTCGTAGCCCTCCTCGCTCTTCACGAAGTCGTAGAGCGAGCGGTCGACGTCGGCGACCTCGGAGCGCTTCTTGGGGGCAGTCGGGGCGCTCACCTACGCCTCCTTCGGCTCGCGGGCCTCGTAGGCCTCGAAGCCGCGCTCGTCGATGTCGGAGATGAGCGACGGGCCGCCGTGCTCCACGATCCGCCCGTCCACCATCACCGCCACGCGGTCGACTTCCACGCGCTCGAGGATGCGCGTGTTGTGGGTGATGATGATGAGCGCGCCCTCGCATTCTCGGCGGTAGGTCTCGATGCCCTTCGACACGATCGCGAGCGCGTCCACGTCGAGGCCCGAATCGGTCTCGTCGAGGATGGCGAGCTTCGGCTTGAGGAGGAGGAGCTGGAGCATCTCCACCTTCTTCTTCTCGCCGCCGGAAAAGCCCACGTTGAGCTCGCGGGTGAGGTAGCCGGGATCCATGTCGAGCTCGGCGGCGAGCTCGCGCACGCGCTGGCGGAACTGTCGCGCGCTCATCTTGAGCTCGGGACGCTTCTGGCAGATGGTGCGCAGGAAGCTGTAGAGCGGCACGCCGGGGATCTCCACCGGGGCCTGGTAGGAGAGGAAGATGCCGGCGAGCGCGCGCTTGTCGGCGGAGAGCTCGGTGAGATCCTCGCCATCGAAGATCACCGAGCCCCCGTCCACCGTGTAGGCCGCATCGCCCATGATCGCGTGGCCGAGGGTCGTCTTCCCCGCGCCGTTCGGGCCCATGAGCACGAGGCACTGGCCGGAATCGACGTCGAGATCCACGTGGTGGAGGATCTCGGCGTCCTCCACGGAGATTGAAAGATCCCGCACTTCGAGGAGTGCGTTCGAGTGGTTGAGTGGGGTGGTGTCGCTCACGCTTGGTCCTTAGGATCGTGGCTTGCTTTGTCCGGTGCTGAAAATACCCCAATCAAGGAGGTATTTAAAGCGCACACAGAAGCCACACGGTCCTTTGCGGTTGATTCGCACATCTGGGGGCTCTACGCTCGGACTTTAGGTGGCTTTAGGTAGCGTTAAGGTTCGCTGCCCACCATCTCGCACGAACAAGGAATGGGGAATAAACCACGCGAGGAATGTGCGCGTCACGCGCACGCCCGCGTTCACATGAAAGGTCGCA
>CANQSI010000043.1 GCA_947626465.1 uncultured Atopobiaceae bacterium | reverse complement strand
CCATCGCCTCACAGCGAGTTGATGCCATCGGCGATGGCGTTCCAGAGCTCTTGGACTTTGTCTCTGAAGATGAGGATGGCCATGATGGCGATCACCACCAACACGCCCACCAAGATGGCGTATTCCGTGGTGCCCTGGCCCGATTCCTCGTGAAGAATCGCACCTTTCCAGAAGGGCTTCGCGGCTTCAGGAGCGGCCTTCCGGGAGACGAGCGGAAGCTCCCCTCCCTTTGGCCGAAAGGGGATCACTTCGGCTCCCTCCGGCGGGATGGGCCGCGTGCGCGCATGGGACCGTGCGGCCTCCTGCTTGGTGATCCATTCTTCTTCGAAGGGTATGACCTGCGCTTTTGCCTGCATGGCGATTCCTTTCCCTCTCTGTGTTGACGGGTGATGCGCCTAGCCCACGCTGAGCAGTGCCGAGGCCACGAGAGGCCCGAGTACCGCGAGCAACATCGCGGGCACGACGAGGACTCCAAGGGGGACGAGCATCTTCACGGGCACCTTCTCGATGGCCTCCTCCACATCGCGTTTGTGGTCGGCGCGGATGGCGGAGGCCTGGCGCACGAGCGTGTCGGTGAGGGGGATGCCGAAGGCGAGCGACTCCGAAACCGCCGCCGCGAAGCGCTCGAGCGCCGAAGCCCGCACGCGCTCGGCCATGGCGCCGAGCGCCTCCGCGCGCGACGCCACGCCCATGGACCACGAGAGGCGCGTCTGATCCATGAGCTCCGAAAGCGGTGTGGCGAAGCGCTCGCAGTAGAGCGAAAGCGAGGCATCGAAGGAGAGCCCCGCGGAGAGGCCGAGCGTGAGGATGTCGAGCATCTCCGGCACCTCGGCGAGCTGTGCGATTGCCAGGCTCTCGCGCTCCTCGTGACGCTTGAGCTCGCGCACCAAGGAGAATTCGGAAACTGCCGCGAGAAAGCCGGCGCCAAGGCCATGATTCGATGCCTTGCGCGAGGAGGTCCTTCCACGCGTGGGCGCCCCACCCTGCACGCACCATGCGGCAAGCGCCACGGAGGCCACGGCAAGCACCAAGAAGAGCACGCTCATGGCTTCACCCCCGCCATGATCCGGCGCATCGCGAAGAGCGCCACCACGTCGAGCACGACGGCGATGAGGAGGCAGGCGAGCCCCACCGGCGTGGAGAGCCCCTGGCGATAATCCGGCGTGAGCATGGCGAGAAACGCTACGAGCGCCGCGGGAAGGGCCATCACCACGTGCGCCGAGAGCCGCACTTGCGCGGTCTTCGTGCCGAGCTCGGCCTTGAGCGCCTGCTGCTCCTCGACGAGCGCCGCCGAGCGACGGAGGAGGTCGTCGAGGGGAGCGCCCGTGCGCTGCGACACCGTGAGCGCGCAGGTAAGGAGCGCAACTCCCGGGGCCTCGAGCGTGTGCTCTAGCTCCGAGAGCGCCTCGGAGACCGACATCCCGCACTGCACCGCAAGGCTCGCCCTCAGGAATGCGCGTCCGGCATCGCCCTTCGTGTGGGAGCCCACGTAGCCGATCGCCTGCGTGAGCGTCATTCCCGCGCCCAAACTCGAGGAGAGCGAGCGAAGGAGATCGGGCATGGCGGCGTCGATGGCGTCCCGACGGGCGCGCTCAATCGACGCCGCCACGGCGGGCACCGCCATGAAGGCGGCGATGAGGGCCACCGGAGCGACGACGGGCGATCCCGCGAGCCACGCCACCACGAGACTCCCTGCGAGAAGGGCTGCGATGATCGCCCCCGCTGCCCCACGGCGCCCGAGGTAGAGCTGTCGTGCGGCCGCCGCGTCGCGAAGCGCGTCCTCGCAGGTGAGCCACGACTCGCTATCTGAGATCTCGCTCACCACCGGCAGGGATCCGAGCCACTCGCATGCGTCGATAAGGCGCCGGTGGAAGAGGATCCGCGAGGCCTGCGCATGCCCTACGGCAGGGGCGAGGAAGAGATTCGCGGCCACCATGGCAAAGAGGCAACACACCACGCACGCCATCACGCCGCCACCCCCCATGCCGAAGCAGCGGGGCCGTCATTTGCACGCGGCGCAACCTGGGCCTTCGGAGTCGCCTCTCCCTGCATGAACGGCGGTTCGCAGACGAGCTCCCAGTGGTCGTGCTCCTCGTCGTAGGTGACGATCGGCGAGAGCGCCACGCTCCCATCGGCCGCCCTCGAGACCGCAGAGGCCGAGGTCACGCGCCGCTCACCCGAGGCCATGCGCTTGCTCATCACGATGAGGTCGAGCGCGGTCGCGATCTGCTCCTCGAGGATCTGCGCGGGGAGGTCCATGCCGAAGCGCGCCATGAGCACGAGGCGAAGGATCGCCTCGTCCTCCGTGCCCGCGTGGAGCGTGGTCATGGAACCGTCGTGGCCCGTGTTCATCGCCTGGAGCATGTCGACGCACTCGGCGCCGCGCACCTCGCCCACGATGATGCGGTCGGGGCGCATACGCAGGGCATTCGTCACGAGATCGCGGATGGTCACCTGCCCGCGTCCCTCCACGGAGGCGTCCCTCGCCTCGAGGCGCACCACATGGGGATGTTCGTCGAAGGCGAGCTCGGCGGAATCCTCGATCGTCACGATCCGCTCGGCATGGCTGATCTCAGCCGAGAGCGCGTTCAGGAGGGTGGTCTTCCCCGAGCCCGTACCCCCCGCCACGGCGATGTCCTGCCGGCACATCACCGCCTGGGAGAGCAGCCGCGCGTACCACGCGGGAAGGCTTCCCATCGCCACGAGGCTCTCGAGGCGGTGGATGCGCCCGGTGAACTTGCGGATCGTCACCACGGGCCCATCGATGGCGATGGGGGCGATCACCGCGTTCACGCGGTCGCCGTTGGCAAGTCGCGCATTCACGATCGGGCTCGACTCATCGAGCCGACGTCCGAGCGGGGCGAGGATGCGATCCACCACGAGGAGGATCTGCTCGGCGCTCTCGAAGACTCGCCCGGCTTCGAGCAGCCGTCCCCCTCGCTCGAAGAAGAGCGAGTTCGTGCCGTTCACCATCACCTCGGTGACGCTCGGATCGTCGAGGAGGGGTTGGATGGGCCCGAGCCCCACCACCTCGTCGAGCACCTCGGAGATGAGCTGGCTTCGCTCCTCGCTTCCCAGGAAGTGGTAGTCGTTCTCGTTGAGGAGCGCCTCGAGGGTGACGGCGAGTTCGCTGCGTGAGCGCTCGGCGCTCTCGGAGCCCACGACGCCCGCGATGGCCTTCAATCCGAGCCGCTCCACGAGGTCGCGTTTTAGCTGGTCCCTGAGAGGCCGAAGGCTCGGCCTGGGATCGACTTCCTCCACATCTGCCTGCGAGGCTATGACCCGCTCGAGGAGGCTCATGATGCGAGCGCCCTGAAGAACGGGAACACCTCGGCGCGCTTGCCCCTCTCGCGCTTCTCCCCCGCGGCCTTTCGTGCGCGCTCGTCATCGGGAAGGACACCGAGTTCGGAGAGGATGAGCGCGAGGTGGTGCGCCACGCTCTCCGAGAATGCATTGGGGAGGTCTACGAGCTCCGCGGCATGGCCCGCGCTCATGAGCTCTCCCACCTCGATGCCCCCTTCGAAGATGGAGAGCTGCCGGGCGGTCTCGAATCCCGCGTCCGCTCGGCTGATGAAGCCCTCGTCGCGATGCCTGGGATCGCACCGATTGATGAGGCGGCAGATGCGCGTACGAGCCACGCCGAGGCGCTGCGCGAGAAGCCCCACGCGAGAGAGGGTGCCAATGGCCCCCGCGCGTTCGTCTGAGCACACGAGCAGCCGAGACGCCATCTGCGTGGCCTCGGCCACGGCGTCTCCCCACGAGGTGCCCCCATCCACAACCACGAGGTCGAACGAGGCGGATAGCCACTCGAGGATCTCTGCGACGCGAGGCGCCACGGTCTCCGAAAACTCCGGCTTCACGCAGGGTCCGAAGAGCGTGAGGCGCTCGGCCACCTGCCGCCCCACCCGCTCGAGTTCCGTCTCGAGATCGGCGGTGGCGAGCGGTGTCATGTCGGCGGGGCCGTCAAGCCCGAAGTAGCCGAAGAGGTTGCCGAAGGCGAGGTCGAGGTCGACGAGGGCCACCTCCATGCCCCATGAGGCGGCGGTGGCGGCCATGAGCGCCGCGATGGCGCTCTTGCCCACTCCCCCGCGCCCGCTCACGAGCACGAGCCGTGGCGAGCCCTTGTCTAGGCCCTCACGCGGTACGAGGTGAAGCGAAGCGTGCGCGGCCTCGCTCGAGGCGACTGGCATCTGCGCGGTGTCGTCCGCGCTCGCCCGACGGGTCTCACGCGCCTCCTGGGAGCGTGAGGGGAAGGGCTTATGGCGAAGCCGTCGCTTGGGCGAAGAAGGATCCTCGAGGCCCGGAGTCTGGCGCGGGAGGGTTGCGCCGGCGGTGCGTTTTGAGGAGATTGATGGGCCTCGGGCACCCTCGACGCTGCCAAACTCCGGTTCCTCGAGATCGTCTCCCCACGGCGACGAGGCATCGGCTGCCTCAGCCGCTTCGATCGTGGGCAGAGAGCGGAAGAAAAGGCGCTGATGGGCCACCTCGTCGACTTCGAGTGGCTCACCCACCTCGTGCCCCAGTCGTGCATCGGGGCGGCTCAGGGCTTGCCGTGCGCGTTCGTGGAGGCGCTCGAGTCCGAGGGCTCCCGAGACCTCCCACGGCTCGAGCACCTGCGTGATCTTCGCCTGGGCGGCGCGCGAGCGCAGCGAGCCGGAAGGCCTCTCGGCCACGAGGTAGACGCCGCGTGCTCGCCCATCATGCGCAAGCGCAGCCGCCACGTTCACGGGGTCGATGGGGTTCGTGCTCCCCACCAACACGCGCCTTCGTCCTGAAGGTGCGTCGAGGAGCGCCTGGCGAAGCGCCCATGGATCGTCGAAGACGTCCACATCGAGCCCGTCCGTGCGGCACACCTCGTCTTTCCACGGCTCCCCGTCGGTGCTGATGAGCGATATCGGGCTCTGGCTTTCGCGATCGGTGATCATGGCTGCTCCTTACGGGATCGCCTCGGTTGGAACGTCGTTTTGCGAAGGAACCTCGCCATAGGAGTCCGCGACGAATGCCTCTCCGATCTCGGCATCGTCCTCCTCGGCGACAACCTCTGAGGGAGCCACGGGATCCCCTTGGACGCCCATGTCTTGGGATTCGGCGTCTGAGCTCGCATCTCTTGAGCCATAGAGGCCGTCGGCCGGCTGCACGAGGCGCAGGCTCCCATCCGTCGCCGCGGCGATGAACGCCGCCACGTCTTGGAGGGGCACCGCCACGGTGATGGACGACCCGGCGACGCCAGAAGCCTCGCCTGAGCCGATGACCGTGAGCGCTGTGGAAATCGTGCGGGTCTCGCCGTCGACGACGCGATAGCCCACGAGCGATGTGCCAAGCGCCACGTCCGAGCCCACGCCCGTCTTATCGCCGAGCGCCACGGCCATGGCGACCGTTCCCTCGGGGATGGGAAGCGTGGCCGAATCCTCGCGAACGGCCGTTTCGGTGATGGGCGTTCCCGCACTCACGGGAGAGGTGAGCACGAGGCCGAGCGAATCCTCGAGGGAGGTGAGCGTGCCCTCCGGCACCAGCTCGGCCACCCAGTCGCGCTCCTCGCAGGTGAGCGAATCGACCTTCTCGCCCGGCTCGAGATCGTGCGTGGCCACCACGATGCCCACGAGCTCCCCGCCATAGCGCTCGAGCGCCTCGGCGCGATCCGTTTCCGCCTCCGCACGCACCTGCTCGCCATAGCCCAGGCAGGCCATGAGCGCGAGCACGCCGAAGGCGGCGGAAAGTATGAGGCGAAAGCGCTTGGACATGTGGCTCCCCCCGAAACGAGCGGTGGAGCCCAAGTGTGCGAGCCGCCCTCCGGGGCGCATCCCCTCAGACGCCGAAAACTACGACGTCGAGCTGACCGGGGTCTGACAACCGTCCAACAAATCAATGAAAAGCCGAGCTCAAGCCCTGTGCAAAACCTCGGAAAAACCTGTGTGCGGATGGTGGAGAATCGGCTCCCCATCCACACGATCTCCTCAATCGGAGGGGAAGAGCGGCGTTTCGCCCCTAGAGCGCCACGTCGGGATCAAGCGCGCTCGCGTGGCGACGCATCTCGTCCAGAAGCGCGATATACGCCTCGATGCGCTCGGGACGGATGTCGGCCGCCTCGAAAGCCGCGGCGAGCGCACATCCCGGTTCGCCATGGTGCGTGCAGTCGCGGAAGCGACACTCCCACGCACGCTCGGCGACCTCGCCGAACACCTTCTCGAGCCCATGCTCGTGCCCCACGAGGGGAAGGTTCCTCAAGCCGGGACAGTCGATGATCACGCCCGCATGCGGCACCTTCACCATGCGGCGGGCGACCGTCGTGTGGCGCCCCGCGTCGTCTGCGCGCCTCACGCTCGACGTTTCGAGCGCCTCCTCGCCGAGGAGCGCGTTCAAGAGCGTCGACTTGCCCGCGCCCGATTCCCCGAGCACGAGCGCGGTGGTTCCCGGCGCCACGAGCTCGCGCACGCTTGCGAGGCCGAAGTGTCCGCCGGCCGTGCGGCAGGCCTCGGCGCGCGCCTCCATATCCGCGCCTTCGCGCGTGGCGGCATCGAGCGCCGCAAGCGCCACTACCTGCACGTTCTCCCCCAAAAGCGCGCGCACGCTCGCCACGTCGTGCGCAAGTTCCGCAGGCGACGCCGCGCGGTCGGCCTTCGTGAGGAGCACGGCGATGTCCGCCCCGCTATCAGCCGCCACCACGGCGGAGCGCGCGATGCGATTGAGCGAGAGCGCCTCGCGCCCGAGCGGTTGTGCGATGAGGACGAGATCGACGTTCGCCGCGAGCACCTGCAAATCGCCACGCTGGCTTCCCCGCCAGCGCACGAGCGCCTGCTCGCGCGGGAGCACCTCCTCGATGAGCGCCACGTCGTGGGCCTCCGGGCGCCGAAGCACCACCCAATCCCCCACCGCGGGGCGCTCGAGATCGCCTTTGTAGATGCGTTCTGCGTGCTCAGCCCGGTAGAGCCCCGAAGCGGAGCGCACGGCGGGAAAGTTGCGATCAAGCCGGCACACGAATCCGAGCTCGAGCTCGGGATCGCCCTCGCAGGCCTCCACGAACGCCTGATACGCCGCGCGTTGGCGCTTCGAGGGCGAGAGGTCGCCAAACGCCGGCACGCGCGCGAGGCCCTCGAGCGCGGGAAGCCCGCGGAGCGCCGAGGAGTCTCCAAGCGTCCCCGTGCCGCCCTTCTTCCTCCTCGCCTTCGCACCGCGCGCGAGCGAGGAGGTGCGGACCTTCGTCTTTCCCTTGGAGCGCTTTGCCACGTCAGATGTGCGGTTTCCCGAGCTAGGCCACGATGCCCTTGCGCTTATCGTGCGCGCGCCAGCAGGCCTTGTAGATCTCCATGATCGGGATGATCAGGAAGGCGATGCCCATGGCGATGAAGTAGGCGTGGGCCGGGAGCTCGGTGAAGTCGAAGAGCTCCACGAGGAACGGCACCTCGACGACGGTCGTGGTGAGCACGAGCGAGAGCGCGAAGGATCCCCAGAGCCACCAGTTGTGCGAGCCGAGCCTGAAGATCGACTGGCGCCT
>CANQSI010000042.1 GCA_947626465.1 uncultured Atopobiaceae bacterium | reverse complement strand
ATCGACCGGGTGGTACTGGCCGTCGAAGAGCGCCGCCTTCACGTCGATGATCGGGTAGCCGGCGAGCACGCCCTCGGCCATCGTCTCGCGAAGGCCCTTGTCCACCGCCGGGATGAAGCCCTTGGGCACGGCACCGCCCACGACCTCGTCGAGGAACTCGTAGCCTTGGTCGGGGTTCGGCTCGATGCGGATGCGCACGTCGGCGAACTGGCCGGCGCCGCCGGTCTGCTTCTTGTGGCGGCCGTGGCCGGAGGCGGTGCGGCGAATGGTCTCGCGATACGGGATGCGCAGCGGCACGGTGTGCGCGGAGACGCCCGCGCGCGCCTCGAGGCGATCGAGCAGCACGGACACCTGCGCCTCGCCGATGGCGGAGATCACGGTCTGGCTCGTGTCCTCGTCGCGCTCCACCTTGAGCGTGGGGTCGGCGTCGCTCATGCGCTCGAGGAACGTGTAGAGCTTGTCCTCGACGCCGCGTTGGTCGGCCTCGATGGCGATGCGGTAGAGGCTGTTCGGGAAGTTGAACTCCGCGGCCTCCACCTTGCCGGTGACGGAGAGGGTGTCGCCGGAATGCGCCTCGATCTTCGGCACGACGACGATGTCGCCGGCGCTTGCGCTCTTCACCTCGGTCATGTCGCGACCGAGCATGCGATAGATGTGCGCGAGGCGCTCGCCCTTGCGGGTGCGCGCGTTCGTGAGCTCGATGCCCGGGGTGATGGTGCCGGTGAGCACCTTCACGAAGGCGATGCGGCCCTGCTGCGCGTCGTTCAGGATCTTGAAGACGAAGACCACGGGGCGGTCGTCGTCGGGGTCGATGTCGAGCTTCTCGCCGTTCACGAGCGGCACCTTGCCGTTGGTGTCCGGCGAGGGGAAGTACGCCACGATGTCGTCGAGGAGCGAGGTGACGCCCTCCTCCTTCACGGCCGAGCCCGCGAAGACGGGGATGAAGAGGCGCTGCTGGATGGCCTTGCCGAGGAGGAGTTCGATCTCGGCCTGGGAGAGCGGCTCGCCGTCCAGGTACTTCATCATGAGGTCGTCGTCGGCCTCGGCCACGAGATCGATGAGGGTCTCGCGCGCCTCCTCCACGGCGTCCGCCATGTCGGCCGGCACCTCCTCGACCACCACGTTGCCCTTGGAATCGAGGTGGCGCGCCTCGCGACGCACGACGTCCACGACGCCGTGGAAGTCGCCCGCCACGCCCATGGGCAGCGTCACGGCGCCGAGGCGCGTGCCGAAGCGCTCGGTGAGCTCGGCGAGGGTTTGGTCGTAGGGGGTCTCGGAGCGGTCGATGCGGTTCACGAAGACGGCCTTCGCGAGCTTCAGCTCCTCGGCCGCGTACCAGAGGCGCGTGGTGGTGGCGCCGGGGCCGCTCGCCGCGTCCACCACGAAGACGGCGGTCTCGCACGCGCTCATCGCAGCGTACGCGTCGCCCACGAAGTCGGGGTAGCACGGCGCGTCGAGCACGTTCAGGCGCATGCCGAGCCACTGGATGGGCGCCATGGAGAGGTTGATGGAGAACGAGCGCTTCTCCTCCTCGGGGTCGTAGTCGAGGTTGGCCTTGGTGCCCGCGTGGCCCCCAAGGCGGCTCGTCGCGCCGGAAAGGTGCAGCATGGCCTCCGCCACCATCGTCTTTCCGACGCCGCCCTGGCCGACGAGGACGACGTTCTTCACCTTTTCTGCCATGGTTGCTCCTTCATCGTGCGGCGTCTTCGAGCCGCGCCTCAGGCGGCCTCGCAAGCCGCGTCACAGTCCACCTCGCAAGGGTAGCGCAGGACCTGCCCAACCCTCGGGCACGACTCGGCTCGCGGCGCCGCTTCACCGCTCGCACACGAAGCGGGGCGCCCGCTCCCCGCGAACGCCCCGATCACGACGCACTTCCCCCGTCGAAGCCGCTGCCGTCTACACCCCGAAGAGGACGGCGCACATCTTCAATTCCGAGAGGCCCTTGCCCGCGCCGATGAGGAGGCAGAAGGCGCCCTTCGAAGCGCCACCGACCATGCAGATGCAGTCGCCTCCGCCCGCGACGGCCGCGAGCTCGGATTCGGAGAGCTCGCCTTGGGAGAGCTCCGCGTCGGCCGCGAGCACGTCCTCGACGCTGAGTTCGAGGTCGTGCGCGACGGCGAAGGCGGCGAGCGCCTCGGCCACGGCCCGCTTGCCCTCGGCCTCCGGCACGCCCTCGACCTGTACGCCCTCGGCCACGGCCGCAAGCTCGGCCTGAAGCCCCTCGTCAGCCGAAACGGCCTCGTAGAAACGGGTCATATTCTCATTCATGTCGGGTTTCCTTCCCTTCCACGCGTCTGTGAGCGGATGTCTTAGAACCCGGCGACGCCGCAATAGTGCAGTTCCCCCAAGCCCTTGCCGCCGCCGGCGAAGAGGCAGAAGGATCCCGTAGCAGCGCCGACAATGAAGCACGCGCAGCCCTTGCCGCCCGCCACGGCCGCGAGCTCGGATTCGGAGAGCTCTGCCTCGGACGCTTCGGCGTCGGCCGCGAGGACGTCCTCCGCGCTGAGGTCGAAGTCGTGTGCGGCGGCGAAGGTTGCGAGCGCCTCGGCCATGGCCTGCCTGGCCTCGGCTTCCGGCACGCCCTCGACCTGCACGCCCTCGGCCACGGCCACAAGCTCGGCCTGAAGCCCCTCGTCAGCCGAAACGGCCTCGTAGAAACGGGTCATATTCTCATTCATGTCGGGTTTCCTTCCCTTCCTAAAGGCGAGCGGCAAGGCGCCACGCCCAATCGCGATGGTTTTCGCGTGGTGCGATTCTACGTGTGGGCTTCACGAGCTGGATTTCCAGATGCGAACAATCGCCATTCGCGAAACGCTCGTGAGCCCTCACGCGTCTTTCGCGCAGGACACGTAGACCGTCCCCGCGATCCGGCACTCGCTCCGTCTCCCCCATGCGCGCCGCGCTTTCCTCCGCCCTCGACCCCCTCGCTCGTCCCTCCTCACTCGAACTTTACATAACATCTCAGAATTACACGCCCTTGCGCCACGACGGCACAGAAACTCTTCGCTTCATGCCATCGGGTGGCACAAGGCAAAGAGTTTCTGACATGGGATTCGCCCAAATCTGGCGTGAGGGCGGGAGTTTCTGGCTTTTCGTGGCACGAAGCCCACTCTTTCTGCGCTTATGGCCCCTCGAATCGGGAATCCGAGTCAGAAACTCCGGCCCCTGCGGCCATAGAGGATCAGGTCGCGCAGGTCTGCGCGCGCCATGAGCGTGCGAGTACTGAGCGCGCGTTGGCGCTTACCGAGCCGCTGCGCGAGCTCCGATGCGAAAAGGTCGAAGGACGTGCGCTTCATCACGGTATCGCGCGTGATGGTGAGTACGTCGATCCCCGCGATTTTCGCCGCGTTGATGCGGCGCTTGTCCCTCAGCACCTTCTCGGGCGTGACGCCCTCGACGTGGTAGGCGTCGCTGTCGTACTCCACGGCGAAGCCGACATCGCGCCAGAGGAAATCGAAGCGCATAGAGCGCGTCCCCGTGAGGCGCTCTTGGCGCCAGCTCAGCACGATTTTGCCGTTGAGCTCGGGAAACGGAAGACCGTAGCCGCCGTTTCTAATCGGAAGGCAGAGGAGCGCGAAGAGCGCGGCTTCCATGGGCGAGGCGGATCCTTCCTTGAGCCATGGGAGTGCGCGCTGGCATACGCCGAGCCCCACCGGCGCATGGTTCTTGAGACCCGCATCTCGACTTCTCGCATACGCCTGCGAAAGATCCGCGATCCCCTTCGAGAGTGCCGCATGGGTGGTCACGGGCGCCACGTCGTAGCACGTGCGCCCGCCCTCGCCGGGAATCCGGTGGAAGCTCCCGAGTATCTCGAGCCCAAGGAGCACCGCGATGGGGAATGGCCTTCGCGCGCAGAGGAGCTGGTAGGTGAGCGCGGGCGAGGTGATGAAGGCGTCGTTGCCGAGGCCGAAATCCCCTCGTACCCGCACAAGCGACTCCGGAGCGAGCGGGAGCGCGTGCGTGTGGATCTTCACGCCTTCGAGCTGCCGGTCAGCCGAGGGGCGGGGGACGAGTACGTCGAGGTGCTGCAAGCGCGGCCAGAGTGAGCGATCATGGCCGAGGAGAGCCTCGTCATCGACGCGACGACGGATCGCGCGAACCTGCTCGATGGGGCAGCGCGCCTCATCGAGGATTTGCTCGCAGCGCGCTTGGGAGAGCGGCGCCGCGTCCGCAAGGTTCATGCGCATGATGGCGAAGGCCCAGGTGCCTGTGAGGATAATGCTCATGCGCCCACGGTATCGCCCGTCAAGCCCGCAGACCTTGCAAAGGGTGAACGGTTAGATTGAATTTCATCGAACTGTTTGCTGACCTGCGAAGACGTGCGCGGGATGCGCGGCGTGTGCGAAATCTCCATCGCCTCTCGCGCATTCAGCGTGACGTGTGGTGGGGTACGCTCATTGCGCAGACACGAGTGCGTACGGAAAGCGAGAGCCCATGGCCGAAACCTTTATCGAGCGCCGCGAGAGCATCGCCGGCGTGCCCACACTCGAACTCAACAACACTGCGGGCGAGATCGTCATCATCGACCAGACGCGGCTTCCCGGCGAGGTGGTACTCGAGCACCTGCGCACGCGCGAAGAGGCGTACCGCGCAATTCAGCGCCTCGAGGTGCGTGGCGCGCCGGCGATCGGGGTCTTCGCCGCGATGGCGCTCTACCTCGACGCGCGCCATTGGCTCGAGGCGCATCCCACCGCCGCGTCGGAGGACGTGTGGGAGCGGCTCCTCGAAACGCGCGCCTACCTCGATTCCTCGCGTCCGACGGCGGTGAACCTCTCTTGGGCCACGCGCCGCATGCTCACCGCCGTGGCCACCGACCCCACCTGCTCCGCCTGCACGCCGCTCGACCCCGAGCTCATGGTGGACGGCCTCGCCCGCGAGGTGCGCGCGATCCGCGACGCGGACGTGGCGAGCTGCCGCGCCATCGGCAAGCACGGGCTCACCCTCATCTCCGACGGCTTCGGCGTCCTCACGCACTGCAACGCGGGACGCCTCTGCGCGGTGGAATACGGCACGGCGACCGCACCCATCTACCTCGCCAAAGAGCATGGCATGGCGCTTCGCGCGTACTGCGACGAAACGCGGCCGCTCCTCCAGGGGGCGCGCCTCACCGCGCTCGAGCTCATAGCCGCCGGCGTGGACACGACGCTTCTCTGCGACAACATGTCGAACTCGCTCATGGCCACGGGCGCCATCGACGCGATCTTCGTCGGGGCCGATCGCATCGCGGCGAACGGCGACACGGCGAACAAGATCGGCACCTCCATGCTCGCGCTCGCCGCCGCCGAGCACGGCGTGCCCTTCTACGTGTGCGCACCGACTTCGACCTTCGACGCCACGTGCGCGACGGGCACGGACATCCCCATCGAGATGCGCGACCCCTCGGAGGTGACCGAGCTCCACTACGCGAAGCGCATGGCGCCCGAGGGCGTGAAGGTCTACAACCCGGCCTTCGACGTCACGCCCGCGCGCCTCATCGCGGCAATCGTCACCGAGAAGGGCGTGCTGCGCCCGCCCTACGAGCAGTCGATCGCGATGGCGCTGGGCACCCCGACGCGATAGGCCACGCACTGCTGTTCCTCCGCCGCGAGAGCCAGAGTTTCTGACTCGATTGTGGATTCGGAGGGCCGAAAACTCAGAAAGACCACTCTTTGCGCCAGAAGAACTCAGAAACTCTTGCACTCGCGCCAGATTTGAGCGAAATCCATGTCAGAAACTCCTTGCCTCGTGCCACCCGATGTCACGAGACAAGGAGTTTCGGTACCTTCCTGCCGTGAACCCGTGTAATTCTGAGATGTTATGTAAAGTACGAGGGAAGAAGCGGACTGAGGGCTGAGGGCCACTGGCTACAGACGTTCGGCTATAAGGAAAACCGGCCCCGCCGAGAAGGCAGGGCCGGTTTCAGTCAGTCAGCTGGGCGCGGCGCTACTTGCGATACATCGCGTGGACGGCCTCGCGCTCCTCGGCGGCTGCCATCTCGACGCCCTCCTCGAGGTCGCCGAACTCGGCGCCCATCTCCTCGGCATCGGCGGCGAGCTCCTCGAGATTGGCCTCGGCAGCCGCATCGTCGGCGGCGATGAGCTTGGCCTTGTCATCCACGCCCACCGTGGAGAGTGCGTCGGCGTAGACCTTCTTGCCGGTGGGGTGCTCGGAGAGCCAGATGCGATCGGCCGTCTCGTTCCACGCCTCGGCGTAGGGCACGGTGCGCTCGACGAGCTCCTCCACCGTCTCGGGGGCGGCGTAGTCGGAGCTGTGGGCGTCGCTCTCGTGCACCATCATGTAGATCTGGCCCGGGTTCTCAAGCATCGGGCAAGGCTTCAAGAGGTTGTCGTTGAAGGGCCAGTGGGCGCGATAGGCCTGGAAGAGCGGCTGCTGCAGGCACTCTATCCAGCTCTGCTCGCGAATGTTGGCGCCGGAGTAGTGGATGAAGACGCAGGGCTCCACGTCGCCTGCGGCGTTCACATGGCAGTAGATGCGCCCGCCGGCGATGCAACCGCCGACGTACTCGCCGTCGTCCTGGAAGTCCATCGCGAAGATGGGCTTGCCGCCGGTGATGCCGCGGATCTCGCGGATGCGGTTCAACACGTACTCACGCTGCTCGGGCGTGGGCATGAGGTCCACGTTGGCGCCGGCGCCCACGGGCATCAGGTGGAAGAACCACGCGAAGCGGCAGCCCTTCTCCACGAGAAGATCCATGAAGTCGTCGTCGGTGACGGCCTTGTAGTTCTTCGAGGTGTAGGCGGTCGAGGTGCCGAAGATGAGCTTGTTCTTCTTCATGAGGTCGAAGGCGGCCATGACCTCGTCGAAGGCGCCCTCGCCGCGGCGCCCGTCGTTGGCGTCCTCGAAGCCCTCGAGCGAGACGCTAAAGGCGATGTTGCCCACGCGCCGCACGTCCTCGCAGAAAGGCTGGTCGATGAGGGAGGCGTTCGTGAAGATGTTGAACACGCAGTCTTGGTGCTTCTCGGCGAGCTTGATGATGTCGTTCTTGCGCACGAGCGGCTCGCCGCCGGTGAGCATGAAGAGGTGCGTGCCGAGCGCCTTGGCGTCGCTGACGAGCTTGTCCATCTCCTCGAAGGTGAGGTTCATGCGATTGCCGTACTCAGCGGCCCAGCAGCCGACGCAGTGCTTGTTGCAGGCGCTCGTGGGGTCGAAGAGCAGGATCCATGGCACGTTGCACTGGTACTTCTCGGCGTTCTCGGTGCAGGTGCGAAGGCCGCGGAACGCGCTCTCGTAGGCGCCGTTCAGGATCATCGTCTTGATGATGTTGTGGTCGACCTCATCCATGAGCGAGAACAGGAACTTCTCCCACTTCGAGCCCGGGTAGAGGCCCGCGCGAAGGCCGCGCGTGGCGCCGGGGGCGGTGTCCTTCAGCAGGTTCCCTGCCATGTCGATGAGCTTCTCGAGGTTCTTCTCGCGCTGTGGACCGGAAGCTGCGGAGATCACGCGATCAATGGCGAAACCCCAGGCTTTGCGCTCTGCTGCGTGGGCGAGTTTAGACTGCATATGTGCTCCCCTTCGGTTCCCCGGCTCGGAATTGCGAGGTGGAACCGTGCTCCT
>CANQSI010000041.1 GCA_947626465.1 uncultured Atopobiaceae bacterium | reverse complement strand
CGTGCGAAAGGAACGGATATGAAGGGTATCGTGCTCGCCGGGGGCCACGGCACGAGGCTTCATCCGCTCACCCAGGCGGTGTCAAAGCAGCTCTTGCCGGTGTACGACAAGCCGATGATCTACTACTCGCTCTCCGTGCTGCTCATGGCGGGCATCCGCGAGGTGCTCCTCATCACCACCCCAGAAGACAACGCGGCCTTCAAGAGGCTCCTCGGCGATGGCTCCGACCTCGGCATTTCCATCAAATACGAGGTGCAGGATTCGCCTGATGGCCTCGCGCAGGCGTTCGTGATCGGCAAGGACTTCATCGACGGTGAGCCCTCGGCGCTCGTGCTCGGCGACAACATCTTCTACGGCGGCGGCTTCACCGGCATGCTCAAGCGCGCCCGCACGCACGCCGAGGAAGGCGGCGCCACGATCTTCGCCTGCAAGGTGAACGACCCGCAGCGCTTCGGCGTGGTGGAGTTCGACGAGGAGGGCCATGCGATCTCCATCGAGGAGAAGCCGCGCCATCCGCGCTCGGACTACTGCGTCACCGGTCTCTACTTCTACGACGAGCATGCGTGCGACTTCGCCGCGAACCTGCAGCCCTCGAACCGCGGCGAGCTCGAGATCACCGACCTCAACCAGGTCTACCTCGAGAAGGGCCAGCTCTCCGTGGAAAACCTCGGGCGCGGCTTCGCGTGGTTCGACACGGGCACGGTGGCCTCGCTTGCGAATGCCGCCGAGTTCATCCGCGTGGTGGAGTACCACACCGGCGTGAAGGTGGGCTCCATCGAGGAGATCGCCTATCGCTCAGGCTGGATCTCCCGCGCGCAACTGCTCGAGCTCGCCTCCCGCTCCGACAAGACCGACTACGGCCACTACTTGAAACATTTGGCTTATTCGCACTGACACTTCGTTTATGGGTGGCGGAGCAGGCTTGCGCGGTCGGCTTCGCTCTCGGCTTCGGTGCCGGAGAAATACGGGCTCAGGGTGTCCACGATGAGGTTCACGGCGGAGGGCATGATCCTCGCCTCGAAGCCCAGAACCTCGTCTTCGAGGGGCTCGCCATCCACCTGCATGGGCACGCGCTCTGAGGCGCGCACGCGCACGTGCCTTCCCTGGAAGCCCTCGATCTGCGGGCGCCCGAGGTTCTTCCCGGACGGATCGAGGAAGCCGAAGAGGACCGGCTTCAAGAGCCCCACGGCGTCCGGCGTCTCGAGCACGATCACGTCGAGGAGGCCGTCGTCGAGGCGGCAATCGGGCACGATCTCGATGTCGCCTTGGATCATCGCCGTGTTGGCCACGAGGCAGGCGATGCCGTCGCGCTCGATCGTCTTCCCGTCGAGCTCGATCGTGAAGCGCACCACCGGAGGCTGGGGGTTTGAGAGCGCCGCCATGAAGTACGCCATCTGCCCCATGGCACGGCGGTTCGAGGCGCCCGCGCGCATGAGCTCGGCGTCGAAACCCGTGCCCGCCATGAGCGAGAAGCTCGAGCGCTCCCGGCGGCCGTCGGCGCCTATCCAGGAGATCTCGCCGAGGTCAGCCGCCACCGTCCTGCCCTCACGGCAGGCGTGGGCGAGCGCGAAGGGCTCCGCGGCGCAGCCGAGGCTCGCGAAGAAGAGGTTCACCGGGCCCGAGGGAAACACGCAGATGGAAAGGTCGCGTCCCGCGAGCGCCGCGAGCAGGCGCGAGACCTCGTAGTCGCCGCCGGAGAGCACCACGAGGTCGAAGTCCTCCGCGCAGGCGAGCGCCTCGGCGTCATCCCACGTTTCGCCCAGCTGGCGAAGCAGGCACTCGTCTCCCGCCTCCAGCAGGTAGCGCTGGAACTGGAAGACGGCGTCCGAGTCATAGCCCGTGGCCCCGGCGTGGATGATGAGCGTGCGCATGGCGTTCCAGCTTCTCGAGTATCCTTAGGCAACCGTAGCGATCGAGCCCTAGGGTAGTCCTAACGCCTTCTCCTTGGGGCAGAGCGTTTCACGAGCGTAGGGATGGTGTTGTGTTCCTGAAGACCATGGCGGGGGTGGAGAGCTTCCTGGAAAGGGCGCGGCACGCGCCGCTCATTGCCGTGGATACGGAGTTTTTGCGCGAGCGGACGTACTTTCCCATGCTCTGCCTCATCCAGCTCGGCACCCATGAGGAGCAGGTGGCCATCGATCCCTTGGCCAAGCTCGACCTCTCCGGAGTGGGTGAGCTGCTCGCGGATCCTTCCATCCCGAAGGTGTTCCATGCCTGCTCGCAAGACATCGAGATCCTCACGCAGACCTTCGGAAAGCCTCCCGAGAACGTGTTCGACACGCAGATCGCGGCGGCTTTCCTCGGGCAACGCCTCCAGCTTGGCTACGCCACCCTCGTGGAGATCTACTGCGGCGTGCACCTCGACAAGGCCGCGTCGCTCACGGACTGGTCGCGGCGGCCGCTCGACGAGGAGCAGCTCGCCTACGCCCTCGACGACGTGCGCTACCTCCCGCGCATCTACGACAAGATGGTGAAGCGCCTGAAGGCCCTGGGAAGGCTCGGATGGGTGCTTCCGGAATGCGAGGCGGCGCGGCTCCACGCCATCGCGGTGCAGAATCCCGACGAGGCGTATCTGCACGTAAAGCGCATAGGAGGCCTCACACGGCGACAGCTCGGCGTGCTCCGCGAGGTGGCGAGGGCGCGCGATTCGATTGCGCGGCGGCGCGACATCCCGAGGAAGTGGGTCGTGGGCGACGAGGTGCTCGTGGAGATGGCGAAGCGCATGCCCACGACCGCCGACAGGTTGCGGCGCATCCGCGGCACGGCGCAGCTCTCCGAGGGCGATGCGAGCCTCATGCTCCTCGCCGTGAAGCGCGGCAGGGCCTGCCCCGCGGAGAAGCTTCCCGAGGTGCTGCACCGGCAAAAGCCGAGCCAGGAGGCCGAGAGCGTCGTCGACCTCCTCTACGCGCTCCTTCGCCTCATCGCCGAGGAGAAGGGCATCGCGGCGCCGCTCATCGCCAACCGCGACGACCTCCTCGACCTCGTGAGCCAGAGGATGAACCCGCTCGACGAGGGCTGGCGAAAGGAAGTGGCGGGGGAGCCGCTCAAACGGCTGCTCGCGGGCGAGATCGGCCTCACGGTGAAAGACGGGAAAGTCGTGAGGCTCAAAGACGAGTCGTAATTGTTGTGAGGTTTGCGCCCTACACTTGTGCCACGGGCCTCAAGGCCCGCTCGTAATCGGAGGTTCCATGTACATTCCCATGTTCTATGGCTTCAACTGGAGCTACATCCTCCTCGTGGTGGTGTCGCTCGTCCTCGGCTTCGCCACGCAGGGCTACATCCGCTCCACGTACAACACGTGGAAGCGCGTGCCGCTCCCGGGAAACAAATCCGGCGCGCAGGTGGCGCGCGACATGCTCGCCTACGACGGCGTGGCGGTGGCCGGCATCCTCGCCACGCCCGGCGAGCTCACCGACCACTACGATCCGCGCGACAACACCCTGCACCTCTCGAACGAGAACATGAACGGGGGCTCGGTGGCCTCCGCGGCGGTGGCGTGCCACGAGACCGGGCACGCGGTGCAGACGGCGCGCGGCTACGTGCCAGGGAAGATCCGCTCCGCGCTCGTGCCGGTGGTGAACCTCTGCTCGTCGCTCTGGATGATCTTCTTCATCATCGGCGTCTGCATGACCATCTCCGGCCTCATGACGCTCGCGATCATCCTCTTCGCGTTCTCCGTGATCTTCCAGCTCGTGACGCTCCCGGTGGAATTCGACGCCTCGCATCGCGCGATCGTCTACCTCAGAAAGGCGGGCTACGACGAGACCACGCTCCGAGGCGCGAAGAAGGTGCTCACGGCCGCCGCGCTCACGTACGTGGCCGCGGCGCTCACCTCCATCATGCAGCTCGTCTACCTGCTTGGCCAAACCAACAGGAGGAACTAGATGCCCTCCGATCCCATCTCCGTCGCGCGTGCCGTCGAGGTGGCCAAGGCCACCCTGAACGGCATGGGGACGTTTCGGGTGATGGGGGAGGTGTCGGGGTTCCGCGGTCCGAACGCGCGAAGCGGCCACTGCTACTTCGACCTCAAGGACGAAGAGGCGTCCATGAGCGTGATCGTGTGGCGCTCCACGTTCTCGAGGCTCGACTTCGAGCTCAAGGACGGCCTCGAGGTGGAGCTCACGGGGTCCTTCGACGTCTACGTGCGCTCGGGGCGCATGTCCTTCATCGCGAGCAACGTGGAGGTCACGGGCGAGGGCGCGCTTCGCCAGCGGGTGGCCGCGCTCGCGAAGAAGCTCGCCGCCGAGGGCCTCATGGACGAGGCGATCAAGCGCAAGGTGCCCGCGTTTTGCGAGCATGTGTGCGTGGTCACCTCCCTTTCCGGCTCGGTGAAGGACGACGTGGTGCGCACGCTCGCGAGGAGGAACCGCCTCGTGGAGATCGTGCTCTGCTCCTGCAGTGTGCAGGGCGCCGATGCGCCGCCCACGATCATCCACGCGCTCAAGGCCGCAGAGGCCACCTCCCCCGACGCGATCCTCCTCGTGCGCGGGGGCGGTTCCTACGAAGACCTCATGGCCTTCAACGACGAGCAGCTCGCGCGCACCATCGCGGCGCTTTCCGTGCCGGTGGTGACGGGCATCGGCCACGAGCCCGACGTGACGATCGCCGACCTCGTGGCCTCGAGGCGCCAGTCCACGCCCACTGCCGCGGCGGAATCGATCGCCCCCTCCATGAGCCAGCTCGCAGAGGCGCTCGCGGAGAGGTCGAAGCGCCTGCAAGCCGTGCTCGCGCGTCGCGTGGAGACGGCGAGCGAGGCGCTCTCGGGGCTTTCCGCGCGCCTCCCGCTCTCGCTTTCCCACTGCCTCGCGCAGCGTCGTGAACGGCTTCGCACGCTCGCTTCTTCGCGCGTGATGCGGGATCCCTCGCTCCTCGTGTTCGATCGTGCGCGCGACCTCGAGCGCGCCGAGGAGCGCATCGCCGACGCCCTTCCACGCGGGCTTTCGCGCCAAGCGGAGCTCGTGGAGCGGCTCTCGGCGCGCGCGGGGCTCGGCATGCGGCGCGTGCTCGAACGCGCCGCGAGCGCGCTCTCCTCGCGAGGGACGCATCTCGAGGCGCTCTCGCCGCTCAAGGTGCTCGGTCGCGGCTACGCGATCGTGAAGGATGCGACAGGCCATGTGGTCTCGAGCGCCGCGATGATATCTTCGGGGGAGCGCATCGTGGCCGTGCTCGGCGAGGGCTCGCTCGAGGCGGAGGTCACCCACGTGTCCGCGCCTCCCGAGGCGCCCGCGCCCTTCGAGGATATCCCTGCGTAGACGTAGCGTTTGGCCTTTGAAAGGATTGCCATGAGCGACGAAAAGCCCATAGAAGAGATGACCTACAAGGAGGGCTCCATCGAGCTCGAGCGCATCGTGCGCTCGCTCGAGGCGGGAGACCTCGAGCTCGAGGAGGCGCTCGAGCGCTACGAGCGCGCCTCGGCGCTCTTGAAGATGCTCCACGCGCGCCTTGCCGATGCGGAGCAGAAGGTGAGCGTGCTCATGGCGCAAAACGAGACCGAGCTCGAGGCGATGCCCTCCGAGCTCTCCGCACCGAAGAGCGCCTTCTTGGACGAGGAGTGAACCATGGGAGATTGCATCTTCTGCAAGATCGCGGCGGGGGAGATCCCTGCCACGGTGGTCTATGAGAACGATCACGTGATCGCCTTCGAGGATCTGAACCCGCAGGCCCCCGTGCACGTGCTCGTGGTGCCGAAGGCGCACCACGAAAACATCCTCGACGGCGTCTCAGCCGAGGAGCTCGCGGAAGTGGTGGCGGCGATCGGCGAGGTGGCGAAGGCCAAGGGGCTCTCCGAGCGCGGCTTCCGCGTGATCGCGAACACGGGGGCCGATGCCGGGCAGACGGTGGGACACGTGCACTTCCACGTGCTCGGTGGCACGTCGCTCGGCGAGGGGCTCCTGCCTTAGGAAACTCGTGCCCATGCACGTCGTGCGGGCCGCGAGGCTCGCCTAGAATTGCCGTAACGCGAGGCGAAAGGCGCCTCGCTCACACACGATGGTGGGGGAGACCTTCATGAACGTACTCGTCATCAACGCCGGTTCGTCTTCGCTCAAGTACCAGCTCATCGACCTCGGCACGCAGGAGGTGTACGCGAAGGGCAACTGCGAGCGCATCGGCATCGAAGGCTCCTTCCTCACCCACTCCGAGCACGGTGGCGAGACGCAGCGCACGCCCGTGCCGTTCCCGACGCATCGCGAGGCCTCGGAGTACGTGCTCGACCTCATCACCAACCTCGGCCACGCGATCGACGGCATCGGCCACCGCGTGGTGCAGGGCGGCTGGTACTTCCCCGAAAGCGCCGTCGTAGACGATGAGGTGCTCGCGAAGGTGCGCGAGGTGGCCCCGCTCGCGCCGCTCCACAACTACGTGGAGGCCGACGTCATCGAGGCCATGCGCAAGGCGATGCCCGAGGTGGGCAACGTCGTCGTGTGCGACACGTCCTTCCACTACCACATGCCGGAGACCTCCTGGCGCTATGCCCTACCACGCGATGTGGTGGACCGCCTCCACATCCGCAAGTACGGCGCGCACGGCACCTCGCACCGCTTCATCTGGCGTGCCACGAATGAGTTCACGCACGGCGAGACGAAGAAGCTCATCTCGCTCCACCTCGGGAGCGGCTCTTCGCTCTGCGCCATCGAGGACGGCCGCTCCATGGACACCACCATGGGCCTCACGCCGCTCGACGGCCTCATCATGGGCACCCGCACCGGCACCGTCGACCCCGCCACGGTCTTCTACCTGCAGCGCGTGGGCAACTACACGGTGGACGAGGTCGACACGATGATGAACAAGCAGTCCGGCCTCCTCGCGCTCTCGGGCATCTCGTCCGACACGCGCGACATCGAGGACGGCGCCGCCAAGGGCGACGAGCACTGCATCATCGCGCTCGAGATGTTCGGCTATCGCGCGGCCCAGCTCACGCTCGAGATGGCGCAGGCCATGGAGGGCTTCGACACGATGGCGTTCTCTGCGGGCATCGGCGAGAATTCCCCGCTTTGCCGCGAGAAGATCTGCGAGCGCCTCGCATGGCAGGGCGTGAGGATCGACAAGGAGAAGAACGCCGTGCGCTCGGGCGAAGTGCGCGACATCACGGGCGAGGGCTCGAAGGTGCGCGTGCTCGTGGTGCCCACGAACGAGGAGCTCATGATCGCCTACGACGTCCAGGAGCTCCTGGGCTAGCTCCGCTTACGCCGAGGAGGGCTTACTGCGGTACCTTCCGCTTACGCCGAGGAGGGCTTGCTGCGGTACCTTCCGCTTACGCCGAGGAGGGCTTGCTGCGGTACCGCAGGTACCGCAGCAAGCCCTCCTCGGCGCTCGCACTACAGATGCAGAGCTCCGCGATGCGGAGCTCTGCGCATTTTTGCGAAGGCCGAGCAGCCCCAATTGCGGTACCGCCGGTACCGCAATTGGGGCTGCTCGGCCGAAGCTTCTGGGGGCAGGTACCGCAATTGGGGCTGCTCGGCCGAAGCAATTTTCCAATCGAAGGGCCCTAGCTCGTCGGCGCGGAGAGCACCAGCCTTAAGGTGCCCTCGATCTCGAGGGCGCGCACGCCGGCGGGGGCGATGA
>CANQSI010000040.1 GCA_947626465.1 uncultured Atopobiaceae bacterium | reverse complement strand
CGCTCCGATGATGGAGTGCAAGAAGGCCCTCGTCGAGGCCGACGGCGACATCGACGCCGCAGTCGATGTCCTCCGCAGGATGGGCACGATCAAGGCCGCGAAGAAGGCCGGCCGTGCCACCAACGAGGGCACCGTGGCCGCCTACATCTCCGACGACTACCAGAAGGGCGCGCTCGTCGAGGTGTCCTGCGAGACTGACTTCGTGGGCACGAACCCCAAGTTCAAGGCGTTCGCGAACGACGTTGCGCGCGTGGCCGCCGAGTGCAACCCCCAGACGGTCGAGGATCTCCTCGCGCACCACTTCGTGAACGACGACACCGTCGCCGACGCCCTCACCGAGATGATCCACACCATGGGCGAGAACATGAAGATCGCGCGCGTGTGCTGCGTCGCCGCCAAGAAGGGCGCGCTCTCGAGCTATGTCCATGGGGGCAAGCTCGGGGTCATCTGCGAGTTCGAGTTCAACAAGCCCGAGACCGCCGAGGCGCCGGAGTTCAAGAACTTCGCGCACGACGTGGCCATGCAGGTGGCCGCCGCGAACCCCGTGGCCGCCCGCCGCATCGACGTCCCCGATGAGACGATCGAGCACGAGAAGGCCATCTACAAGGCGCAGGCCGCCGACTCCGGCAAGCCCGAGGCCATCCAGGAGAAGATGGCGGAGGGCCGCCTGAAGAAGTTCTTCCGCGAGAACGTGCTCATGGAGCAGGACTTCATCAAGGACACCAACACCACCATCAAGACGCTCGCGCAGACCGTGTCCGTGGCCTGCGACGACACGATCGAGGTCGTGGGCTTCGAGCGCTTCGACTTCGGCGCCTAGGGGAGCATACGTGGCGGACTACGTCTACAAGCGCGTCCTGCTGAAGCTTTCCGGTGAAGCCCTCATGGGAGAGGCCGGCTACGGCATCGACACCAAGGTGCTCGAGCACCTTGCGGATGAGATCCGCACCATCCACGACGATGGCGTGCAAATCGGCATCGTCGTGGGTGGTGGCAACATCTTCCGCGGCATGGCGGGAGCGGCCAGCGGCATGGAGCGTGCCCAGGCGGACTACATGGGCATGCTCGCCACGGTGATGAACGCGCTTGCGCTGCAGGACACCTTCGAGCGCGCGGGGATGTATTGCCGCGTGATGAGCGCCATCGAGATGCGCGAGGTATGCGAGACCTATATTCGCCGTCGCGCCACGCGCCATCTCGAGAAGGGCCGCATCGTCATCTTCGCGGCCGGCACCGGAAACCCCTACTTCACCACGGATACTGCGGCGGCCCTCCGCGCACTCGAGATCGAGGCCGACTGCCTCATGAAGGCCACGAAGGTAGACGGCATCTACGACAAGGATCCCGTCACGCATCCCGATGCCGTCCGCTTCGACACGATCACGTACCTCGACGTGCTCACGCGCGATCTCAAGGTGATGGACGCTGCTGCCACGGCGCTCTGCCACGACAACAACCTGCCCATCCTCGTCTTCAACATCGATGAGCCGAACGTGTTCAAGAAGGCCCTCACCGGCGAGCCCGTGGGGACCACGGTCGTAGGGGAGGAGTCGTAAGCGATGAGCGACGTGATGGAAGACACCAAGCAGCGGATGGAGAAGTGCCTCACGGCGCTTCAGAACAACTTCTCTCGCGTGCGTACGGGGCGTGCGAACCCGCACGTGCTCGACCACGTGATGGTGGACTACTACGGGCAGCCCACCCCCATCACCCAGCTGGCGGGCATCCGCGTGCCGGAGGCCACGATGCTGCTCGTGGAGCCGTGGGACAAGAGCTCGCTCAACGCCATCGAGAAGGCCATTCGCACCTCCGATCTCGGCATCAACCCGTCAAACGACGGTACGTCCATTCGCCTGCCGTTCCCTGCGCCCACCGAGGAGCGCCGCCGCGAGCTCGCGAAGGAGTGCCGTCAGATGGGCGAGGAGGCGCGCGTCGCCGTGCGCAACGTGCGCCGCGACGCCAATGCGCGCATCGAGCGCGACGACGAGCTCTCCGAGGACGAGGTGCGCCGCGAGCAGAACAACATCCAGCGCATGACCGACGAGTACATCAAGAAGGTCGACGAGGCCACGAAGGCCAAAGAAGACGAGGTCATGGCGATCTAAGTGGACGCTCGCGAGGAAAAGCTCCTTGCGTTCTTCCACGACTCGCAACCGGACATCTCCCTTGCGGACGTGGACCTCGCACGCCTGCCGTCGCACATCTCGATCATCATGGACGGCAATGGTCGCTGGGCGAAGCAGCGCGGGCTCGACCGCTCGCAAGGCCACGTCGCCGGCGTCGATTCGCTTCGCGAGACCATCACGGCATGCGTGCGCTTGGGCGTGGACGTGCTCTCCGCCTACGCGTTCTCCACGGAGAACTGGAAGCGTCCGCAGCGCGAGGTGGACCTTCTGATGGATCTCTTCGCGAAGACGCTCGTAGCCGAGCTGCCGCTCTTCCACCAGGAGCACGTGCGCCTCGAGCTCTGGGGCGATCTCTCCGCGCTTCCCGCGAAGACCTATGCGACGTTTTGCCGCGGGCTCGACGAGACCGCCGAGTATTCGACGATGACGCTTGCCCTCGCCGTGAATTACGGCTCGAGGGCCGAGATCGTGCGCGCGAGCCGCCATCTCGCCCGTGAAGTGGCGCGTGGACACCTCGAACCCGGCGACATCACGGAGGAGCTCTTCGCGAGCCACCTCTACACGGCCGACGTGCCGGACCCCGAACTGCTCATCCGCACCTCGGGAGAGCTCAGGCTCTCGAACTATCTCCTCTGGCAGCTCGCCTACAGCGAGTTCTACGTGACGGACACCCTCTGGCCTGATTTCGACCGCTGGGAGCTGCTGCGCGCCATCCGCGCGTACCAGAGCCGAGAGCGGCGCTTTGGGGGCGTGGGCCGTGGCTGAGGAGCAGCAGCAGAGGAGGCGGCTCGCGCGGAGAAGCGCGAGGGGAGCGGATGGTAGGCGCGAGGGTGCGTCTACCTCGGCACACGCATCTCGCAATCGCAGGAATCCCCGCGCGCTCAGGGAGACGCCGCGCCAGACGTTTGTGGAACGTCGCGAGGAGCGTGAGATCAAGCGCGCGGCGGGCGAGCTCAAGGGCCAGAAGGTGCGCGGAGCCGCAGAACGCACGCTCACGCGCACGTTCTCCGGCGCGATCTACGCCATCGTCATGGTGGTGCTCGTGTCGATCAGCCCCATCACCACGACGATCCTCACGGCGGCCATCGCATGGCTGTGCTGCTCGGAGTTTTTCCGGCTTACGCGCCTCATGGGGCGCGCGCCCTTCGAGTTCCTCGGGCTCGCTGGCGCGATCGCCTTCCCGGTAGCCGCGTTCATCGACCAGGCGCTCATGAATTGGGTGCTCTACGTGCTGCTCTTCGCGAGCGGCGTCTGGTACATCTTCACGCCGCGCGCCTCCATCTCCGACGTGGCGATGACGGTCTTCGCGCCGCTCTACACGGGCTTCCTCATCTCGTCGATCGTCTCCATCCGCCTGCTCGACCCCGGGAGCACCGGCGCCCTCATGACGCTCGGCGTCCTCGGCAGCATCTGGGCAAACGATGCGGCCGCGTACTTCTGCGGACGCCGTTTCGGGCACACGAAGATGAGCCCGAGGATCAGCCCGAACAAGACATGGGAGGGCTTCTGGGGCGGCTACGTGGGCGGCCTCATCCTCTGGATCGTGATGCTGCTCGTGGGCCTTCCCGGCATCACCATCCCCATCGTCATCCTCGGCTCGATCTTCACGATGATCGCGGGCGTGATTGGCGACCTCGCGGAATCGCGCATCAAGCGCGCCGCCGGCGTGAAGGATTCGGGCGATTTCCTCCCGGGCCACGGTGGGCTTCTCGATCGTACGGATTCGCAGCTCTTCGGGTGTATGACGGGGTATCTGATCCTCCATTTGGGAGGCATCCTCTGATGGGCGAGACGAGCCGCAGGGCCCGCGTGTGCATCCTCGGCGCGACGGGCTCGATCGGGCGCCAGGCCCTCGATGTGTGCGCCCAGCATGCGGAGCACCTCGAGGTGGTGGGGCTTGCGGCGGGAAGCGATGCGAAGGGCCTGATGGACGCCGCACGGCGCTTCGACGTGCGCAACCTCGCGCTTGCCGAGGGTTCCCCTGAAACGCGCGCGCAGGTCTGCGCCCTCGATGCCGCGACTTCGTGCGAATTCGGCGCGAGGGCCGTCGAGGAGCTGGCCGGGAACTCCGGCGCCGACGTGGTCGTGGTGGCCATCGTGGGGGCTGCGGCGATCGCGCCCACGCTCGCCGCGCTGAAGAGCGGCGCGCGCGTGGCCCTCGCAAACAAGGAATGCCTCGTGGCCGCGGGAAGCCTCGTCACTGCCGCAGCGGCTCCGGGGCAGATCATCCCCGTGGATAGCGAGCATTCGGCGATCTTCCAATGCCTCCAAGCAGGCCGTGAGGACGAGATCTCGCGCATCTGGCTCACCTGCTCGGGAGGGCCGTTTCGCGGCTACACGCGTGACGAGCTCTCGAGGGTGAGTGCCGCCGATGCGCTTCGCCATCCCACGTGGAACATGGGGCCGAAGATCACCATCGATTCTGCGGATCTCATGAACAAGGGCCTCGAGGTGATCGAAGCCACGTGGCTCTTCGGCGTGGCTGCGAGCAAGGTGGCCGTGCTCGTGCACCCGCAATCGCTCATCCACTCCATGGTGGAGTTCGAGGATGGCGAGACGATCGCCCAGCTCGGCGCGCCGGATATGCGCGGCGCCATCCAATACGCGATGAGCTATCCCGAGCGTTGGGAGGCGCCCGCGCCCTCGCCGGACTGGCGCGAGATGGGCCCCCTCACCTTCGATGCCCCCGATCTCGACACGTTTCGCTGCCTTGGCCTCGCCATGGAAGCTGCACATGTGGGCGGTACCATGCCCGCCGCCATGAATGCGGCAAACGAAATAGCGAACGCGGCGTTTCGCGCAGCGCGCATCCGCATGACCGAGATCGACGAGGTCGTGGAGGTCGTGATGGATGCGACCTCTCCCGCCACGGTCGAGAGCCTCGAGCAGATCTTCGAGGTGGATGCCCGTGCACGGCGTGCCGCGGAGGCCTGCGTGGAGGAACTCGCCAGATGATGCTGCTCAACATCGTCCTCATGGTCTTCTGGGGCCTCTTGCTGCTCTGCGTCGTCGTGGTGATCCACGAAGGCGGCCACTTCCTCGCCGCGCGCGCCCAGGGCATACGCGTGACGGAGTTCTTCCTCGGCCTCCCGTGCCGCTGGCGCATCTCGCGCACGTCCAAGCGCTATGGCACCCGCTACGGCGTCACGGTGCTGCTCTTCGGAGGCTATAACCAGATCTGCGGCCTCGCGGGGGAGGCGCCGAAGGACACGAAGCCCGTGCTCCTGGCGCTCATGGCACGCGGTCGCGCAACGCCCGAGGAGCTTGCCGAGGACGTGGGTTGCACGCCCGAGGAGGCGCTGAACGCCCTCATCACCCTCAGCGACTGGGCATCGGTCGAGCCGTTCTACGATCCGGAGAAGGGCGAGAAGCCGAACCAGAAGACCTATCCCGAAGCCTTCCAGACGGTGGAGAGGGACGCGCAGCTCTACACGCGCTTCGACCGCGCGAGCGACTTCTCGCTTCCCGGGGCGAGCGAGGCCGGCGTCGCCCGCCCGGTGGAGGATGGCGATGCCTTCTTTGAGCGCGAGAAGAAGGCCACCTACCTCGGGGATGGACTTATCGGCCGCCTCGTGATGCTCCTTGCCGGCGTGACGGTGAACATCGTCTTCGGCATCCTCATCGTGACCCTCGCGCTCATGATCCAAGGCATCACCGTCACGCAGAACGTGAGCGTGATCGGCGAGGTGGACGAGGGAGGTCTCGCGGAGGCGGCCGGGCTTGAACCAGGCGATGAGATCACTGCGGTAGCCGGCACGCCCGTGTCCACGTGGACCGGTCTTCACGACGCACTCCAAGACGCCCTCCACACGGGCGCGGACTTCGAGATCTCCTACGTGCGCGATGGCGCGCAGGAGCGCGCGATCGTGCCCGCACAGGGCGCGAACGCCACCGCGATCGGCATCACGGCGCCCACGGAGCAAGTGAGGCTCGGCTTCGTGGATGCCGTGGCCTACACCTTCACCTACCTCGGCATGGTGGCGCAGATGATCATGCAACTCTTCTCGCCTGCGCATGTGGCGGAGGTGGTGCAGAACTCCACGTCCGTCGTGGGCATCACCGTCATGGCGGGCGAGGCGGCCGCCCAGGGCTTCGTGCCCTACGCGCTCATCGCCGCCTCGGTGTCCATCTCGCTCGGCTTCGTGAACCTCCTGCCGATCCCGCCGCTTGACGGGGGCAAGGTCCTCGTGGAGATCATCCAGGCCATCATCCGAAGGCCCCTTCCCGAGAAGGCGCTCCTCGCCTTCAACTACGTGGGCATCGCTCTCTTCATGCTGCTCTTCATCGTGCTCTTGCAGCAGGACATCTTCCGCTACGTGCTCGGGGGCTAGCTGTGGGGGAGGCCGCGACCCTACCAAGGGAGCGTACGAAACGCGTGCTCGTGGGCTCGGTGCCCATCGGCGCCGGCGCGCCCGTGGCCGTGCAATCCATGACGACCACCCCCACGAGCGATCCGGAAGCCACGCTTTCGCAGATAGGGGAGCTTGCAGCCGAGGGGTGCGAGATCGCACGCGTGGCCATCCCGGACGCGGCGTCCCTCGGCGGCTTTGAGGCCATCTGCGCGGCCTCGCCGCTTCCCATCGTGGCCGACGTCCACTTCGACCACCACCTCGCCATCGAGGCGTGCCGGCGCGGTGCATCGGCGCTTCGCATCAATCCCGGAAACATCGGCAGCTGGGAGCGCGTGGATGCGGTCATCGAGGCGGCGGGGGAGGCGGGCATCCCCATTCGCATCGGCGTGAATGCCGGCTCGCTCGCGAAAGACGTGGAGGTGCGCGCCGACCTCACGCACGCGGAGAAGCTCGTGGAGAGCGCCGTGAGCTTCGTGCGGCACTTCGCGAAGCGCGACTTCTCCGATATCGTCGTCTCTG
This sequence comes from uncultured Atopobiaceae bacterium, assembly GCA_947626465.1. Lineage (GTDB taxonomy): Bacteria > Actinomycetota > Coriobacteriia > Coriobacteriales > Atopobiaceae > CANRLS01. Next base: position 762 of record CANQSI010000040.1, on the reverse strand, counting down.
CGAAGACGCACTCGGCGATGGAGACCGTCGAGGTCAATCGCCTGCTCTCGAAGGCGCTTCCGGAGGTGCCACTGCATCTGGGGGTCACGGAGGCGGGGGACTTCAGCCAGGCGACGGTGAAGAACTCCGTGGCGCTCGGCATCCTGCTCACAGAGGGTATCGGCGACACCGTCCGCGTGAGCATCACCGCGCCGCCTGTCGATGAGGTGCGGGTAGCCTGGCAGATCCTCGCAGCCGTCGGCGTGCGACGCAGGGGACCGGAGATCGTGAGCTGCCCTACGTGCGCTCGCTGCTCCATCGACCTCATGTCGCTCGAAGCCGAGGTGGCGAGGCGCGTGCGCAGCGTGGATGCGCCTCTTTGCGTGGCGGTGATGGGATGCGAGGTGAACGGCCCAGGCGAGGCGCGTGCGGCCGACATCGGCATCGCCGGCGGCCACGGCCATTGCATCCTCTTCGCGGGCGGCGAGATCATCGCCACCGTCGCCCAAGACGAAGCGGTCGACGCTCTCATGGGCGAAATCGCCGCGCGTTTTGGGGCGTAGGGGAGTTCGTAATCCCCGTGACGTTCTCCGAGAATCTCCCTTTGCGGCATCTCGCAAAACTGATGTGCGACTGCGGCGGTTGCGAGGGACGTTTTGCCGCACAATGGCCGCATGGCATGCGCAAGGCGCATCGGCCTTGGAAGGATGCGGGAGATCGGGAGATGAGCCGTGAGCGGGAATGAGACCAGGTTCTGCACGAACTGCGGAGCGGAAGTGCAGG
>CANQSI010000039.1 GCA_947626465.1 uncultured Atopobiaceae bacterium | reverse complement strand
GTGGCCACCGAGTCGATGTTTTGGCGATCGAGCCCGTTCAGCACGGTCACGCGCGTGCTGGAGCCCTCGAACGTGCCGCCCTCTGGCATGGTGAGCGAGATGGAGGTGAGCTCCTCGTCTTCTCCCACCGTACCTTCCCAGGTGAGGCGCGTGGGAAGGCCGCCGATCACGCGATCCCCGCCGTCCTCGTTCGGCCGCGCGGTCGTGGCCTTCACCTCGAGCGCTTCGGCCGCGGTGGGCGCAAGGAGGCACGCGGCGCCGAGGGCGACGATGAACACCGCGGCAAGCGCCGCGAAGCGCAACACCCGCGTTCTCGCATGGCTCATCAAGTTCATGGATCCTCCCTCAGCGCCTTGAATAACGGCTCTCAGTCTACGTGGTGGACGATTCTTTGGTTCGGTAACTCGAAGGCTCGGGTACCTGCGGTCTCTATCTCCCCGGTTCCCGCCTTCTAAAGTCCTTGCTTCAACAATCAAAGAGCTAGGGACGAGCAAAACGTGAGCGAGGCTTTTCAGAGTGCCCGAGATAGGGCCGATCGTGGAGGCGCGGCGTACTTAGGTACGTAAGCCTCCAGGATCGGCCCTAGATTGGGTGCTATGGAAAGCCGCAGCGTCGACTAGTTAGAACCGAACCACTTGGCTTCCAGCTCGGCGATGGTGCCGTCCTCTTGGAGTTCCGCGAGCGCCTTGTTCACGGCCTCGGTGAGGGCGGGGTTGTCCTTGGAGATCACGAGCCCGTACTGCTCGCCGGTGGGGATGGCGGCCACGACCTCGAGGTCGGTGTAGCTCTCCTGGCAGTAGTAGGCCATCACGGGGTAGTCGGCGATGACGGCGTTGTAGAGGCCGCTCTGGAGGCCGGTGAGGCACTGGATGGCGTCGGCGAGGGGCACGGTCTCGGCGTTGGTGAGGTTCTCCTGGCTCCACGCCTCGCCGGTGGTGCCGGACTGCACGGCCACCTTCACGCCAGCCTGGTCGAGCGCGGCCTTCACGGCGTCGAGGCGCTCGGTGCCGGCGATGTCCTGCGAGGCGTCAAGGCCTGCGACCTCGGCCGCGGCGGCCTTTGTCATGACGATGCCCTGGTTGGAGTCCATGAAGGAGTCGGAGAAGTCGATCTCCTCGAGGCGCTCGTCGGTGATGGTGAAGGAGGAGGCGCCCATGTCCACGGTGCCGCCCTGCTTCACCGCCGGGATGATGGTGTCGAACTGCACCTGCTGCCACTCGACGGTGAGGCCGAGCTTTTGGGCGATGGCCTCGACGAGGTCGACCTCGAAGCCCTCGGCGTCCTCGGCGGTCTTGCCCTCGGGCACGTACTCCATCGGGGCGTAGGCGAGGTCGGACTGGACGATGAGCTTGCCGTTCTCGATGGTCGTGATCTCGGCCACCTCGGGCTCGGTGGTTTCGGAGGTCGTGGCCTCGTCGGTGGCGGCGGGCTCGGAGGCCTGGCCGCCGCAGCCAGCCATCACGGCGACGCACAGCACGGCGAGCACGGAGCAGAAGAGCGCGAGGAAGAGGTGCTTCGACTTCGGTTTGAGGCCGTTGCCCTCGGAAGTGGACCACTTCATGGTGTTCTCCTTCGATACGCTTGGCGCCCCGCCTCAGGCACCGTGTGCCATCTCTCGTCTCAAAGGGCAGGGGCGCGTTCCTTCGATGCGAGTAGTCTAACGCCCTGAGTTCATATTGCAACCATCAAAATCAAAGAATTGCGAATGAGAATGAACAATTATGCAAAGAAACGATAAGTAATGCCTTTCTTATGCATTGAAGCGCGCCGCATTGAGCACCACGCAACGCGCCCACGTGTTCCGTGGGGCGCGCTCTAAGGCCTGTGACCTTGGGCTTTTACTGGTGGGAGAGCTGCGTGCCGAACCAGCGCGCCTCGAGCGAGGCGATCTCGCCGGAATCCTCGAGCTCCTCGATGATGCCATCCACGGCGTTGAGGAGCTCCTCGTTGTCCTCGAGCACCGCGAAGGCGAAGTTCTCGCCCGTCACGGCCATGAGGCCTTCCGTGAGCGTCGAATACACGGAGTTCAGGTAGTAGAGCGCCTCGGGGCGCGTGAGCACGCAGAAAGGCGCGTAGCCCGAGCGCACGGCGTTCAGCACCGCGAGGGGATCGGCGTCGTAGATGACGTGGAGCTCATGGAAGGTGGAATCGATCCACTCGCGCACGATCGGGCGGTCGACGGCGTAGATGGTGGTTTCGGGCGTGTCGAGATCGCTCAGATCCTGCTCGCGAAGCGCGCCTTTCGAGACGACTGAGATGTTGCAGGGCATGATGGAATCGCTGAGGAGGATCCCCGAGGGGACCTCCTCCGGGCGCGTGATGACGCCGCCGAGATCGGCTTCATGCGCGCGAAGCGCGTCGTAGACCTCTGATTCGCTAGCGCAGGTCTTCGCATCGATGGTGAGCGCGAGCTCCTCTCCGAGGGTCTCGCACATGGTGACCCCAAGCCCCTCGTCCTCGCCGCCGGTGTCCACGTAGAAGGGCGGCCAGGTGACGGGGGAGATGATGGTGAGCGTGCCGGGGGTGATGGTGGGGCCGCTATAGCCCGAAGGTGTGCTCTCGCAGCCGGCGAGGCTCGAGGCGAGCCATACCATGGCGGGGCTCGCAAGCGCGAAGCCCGCGAGGCGAAGCGCCGCCCGCCGACTCACGCACCGTCTGGCCCCCACCTCGCCCACCGAGCCCCCTTGGGAATAGAACGAAAAACGTCGAAGCCCATTCTACGGCGCCGCAGGTAGCCCCACGCATTCAGGTTGCCTTCAACCTTATGCTTTTTGGCGAGGCCGATGGCTGATAATGGAGCCGCACGAGAGGTCGAGCAGGGAGGAGCGGAGCATGGCGAACGAGCTTCCGCAGGCAGAAATTGGCGTCTTTGGCGGGTCGGGCTTCTATTCGCTCTTCGAGGGCGACTATGAGGAGGTGCTCCTCGACACGCGCTTCGGGCGCCCGTCGGACACCTACACCATCGGCACGATCGCGGGAAAGCGCGTGTGCTTCCTGCCGCGCCATGGCCGCAACCACTCCATCCCGCCCTCGGAGGTGAACTACCGCGCGAACCTCTACGGGATGCGCATGCTCGGCGTGAAGAAGGTCATCGGCACGTGCTCGGTGGGCTCGCTCTCGCTCGACATCCACCCGGGAGACGTGGTGGTGTGCGACCAGTTCGTGGATCGCACGAACGGGAGAAAGGACACGTTCTTCACGCACCGCGAATCGCTCACGGTGCAGCACCTCTCCTCGGCTGAGCCCTATTGCCCCACTCTCCGCACCCTCGCAGTGCGCTCGGCGAAGGAGCTCGGACTCACCGTGCACGACAAGGGCACGGTCGTCACCATCCAGGGCCCGCGCTTCTCCACGCGTGCCGAGAGCGAGTGGTTCAGCTCCATGGGCTGGTCGGTGGTGTCCATGACGGCCTACCCCGAAGGGTGGCTCGCGCGCGAGCTCGGCATGCACTACGCGAACGTCTCGCTCGTCACCGACTACGATGCCGGCCTCGGAGAGTACGCGGCGGTCACGTGGGAGGACGTGCAGCGCGTCTTCTCCTCGAATATCGAGCACGTTCGCGCGCTCGTGGGGGCCATGGTGGCGCAGATGCCGAGCGAGTGTCCCTGCGCATGTGGTGAAGCCGAGAGCTTCGTGCGCTGATGCTCAAGGAGTTTTCACCCGAACGCACGGAAGGGCATGGGCTCTGACCTCGTACGATGCGCGCATCTATGGAGGCTCAGTGAAAAAACCTAAGTGCGGTTGTGTGAGATTTACGCGCTTTCTATACTAGCCGCTGTCGCAAAAAGGGCCTATTCTTACGGGGCATGCCGCAAATCGCGGCTGAGCACTGCGCTCACGAAGGAGATATATATGAAGATCTTTGGAATGGGGATCTGGGAGCTTCTCATCATCCTTGTCGTCGTTCTGCTGATCTTCGGCCCCAAGAACCTGCCGAAGCTCGGTTCCTCCCTTGGCAAGACCGTGAAGAACATTCGCGAGGGCATGGAATCCACGACCTCCACCACGCAAACCACCACGACCACGACCACCACCGAGGCTCCGGCCCAACCGGCCCAGCCGGCCCAGATCGAGAGCGCGAACGTGGTTGACGTCAAGGAAGAGACCACGACCACCACGAACGTCAACCAGTAGCACGCATCCGACCCTGCCACTCGAAAGGCGCACGCGCATATGGCCGATTCGCACATCTCCCTCACGCCCGAAGGCTACGCAAAGCTCAAGGAAGAGCTCGAGTATCGCGAGGGCGAGAAGGCCAAGGAGATCACCGAGGCCATCCGCAAGGCGAAGGACTTCGGCGACCTCTCCGAGAACGCCGAGTACGATGCCGCGCGCGATGATCAGGCGCGCAACATCGCCCGCATCAGCGAGATCAACGCCGTGCTCGCCAACGCCACCGTCATCGACGCGGCGGAGGACGTGTCGAACGTCTCGCTCGGCTGCAAGGTGACCGTGAAGGGCGACGATGGGAAGGAGATCACCTTCACCATCGTGGGCACGACGGAAACCGATTCCCTCGCGCACCGCATCTCGAACGAATCGCCGATGGGCAAAGCGCTGATGGGCCTTGCCGTGGGCGATGTGTGTGCGGTGAAGACCCCGAGCGGCGCAGAGCGCTCCTACACCGTCGTCTCCATCGAGCGTTAGGAGCACCCCCGAGGCGCATCACGGCCTATATCCGACACGACGAGCGCCCCGGAGCCAAAGGCACTGGGGCGCTTTTCTCAAACCGCGAAAAGACGAGCCCAACGACCCTTTAGACGAGGAATCCATGGAGAAGAGCGAAGAGATGGATCGCACGCGCGCCGCGCAAGGCGAAGGCGTCGAGGTTTCCGAGGGCGCCGCGCTTTCCGAGCGTGAGGTGCGCCAGGCCAAGCGCGAGGCGCTTCTCGCGAAGGGCGTGGAGGCCTATCCCGCCACCTTCAGCCGAGGGCTCGCGGGCGAGGACTTCGGCCACACCATCGCGCAGCTGAAGGAGCGCTACGCCGAGCTCGAAGACGGGGCCTCCTCCGGCGAGGACCACACCGTCGCCGGGCGCATCCGCTCCATTCGCCGCCACGGCAAGATGGCCTTCATCGACCTCGAGGACTACACGGGCACCTGCCAGCTCTTCTGCCGCGCAAATGTCGTGGAGCCCGAGAGCTGGGAGCTCGTGGGCACGCTCGATGTGGGCGACATCGTGTCCGCCACCGGCGAGGCCATCCGCACCCGCCGCGGCGAGTTCTCCATCGCGCCTACGGAGATCACGCTCCTCTCGAAGGCGCTTCGTCCGCTTCCCGAGAAGTTCCACGGGCTCGCCGACCCCGAGACGCGCTATCGCCAGCGCTACGCCGACATGATCGTGAACCCCGAGGTGCGCGAGACGCTCCTCGCGCGTTCGCGCATGGTCTCGGCCATACGCCGCTACATGGAGGACGAGGGCTACGTCGAGGTGGAGACCCCGATGCTCCAAGAGACCCTCGGCGGCGCGAACGCGCGCCCCTTCAAGACGCACCACAACGCCCTCGACACGGACTTCTACCTGCGCATCGCCACGGAGCTCCACCTGAAGCGCCTCGTGGTGGGCGGCATTCCTCGCGTCTTCGAGCTCGGGCGGCAGTTCAGAAACGAAGGCATGGACGCCACGCACAACCCGGAGTTCACCACGCTCGAGGCCTACCGCGCCTTCGCGGACCTCGAGGACATGAAGGCGCTCGCCGAGGGGATCTTCCGCGCAGCGGCCGAGGAGGTGCTCGGCACGACGGAGATCGACTACCAGGGCACGAAGCTCGACCTCGGGAAGCCCTGGGAGAGCGTGCCGATGGCGGAGCTCGTGAGCCGCAAGGTCGGCGAGCAGGTGTCCATGGACACGAGCGCCGATGACCTTCGCGCCATCCACGAGCGCCTCGGGCTCGAGTTCGAGGAGAGCTGGGGAGTGGGGCGCCTCATCTTCCACCTCTACGACGAGCTCTGCGAAGGCGAGATCGTGGGCCCCACCTTCGTGTGTGACTATCCCGTCGAAGTGTCGCCTTTGGCCAAGCGCAAGGCCAACGACCCCCGGCTCACCCACCGCTTCGAGCTGGTGATCTCAGGGCACGAGTACGCGAATGCGTTCGCCGAGCTCAACGACCCCGTCGACCAGCAGGAGCGCTTCATCGCCCAGCTTGCCGCGAAGGATGCGGGCGATGAGGAGGCCATGGAATACGACGCCGACTACGTACGCGCCCTCGAAGTGGGCCTGCCGCCCACCGGAGGCATCGGCATCGGCATCGATCGTTTGGCCATGCTACTCACCGACAGGGCTTCCATCCGCGACGTCATCGCATTCCCCTCGCTACGTCCGGAGCGGCGAGCCTAACCAAGGAGGGACGAGATGTTCGATAAATTCACTGAGAAAGCGCGCAAGGCGATGTCCCTCGCCCAAACCGAGGCCCGAAACCTCGGCCAGAGCTTCGTGGGCACCGAGCACCTCCTGCTCGGCCTCATCAAGCAAGAGGACGGCATCGCCGCACAGGCGCTCGCCCGCCTCGAGATCACCTACGACGAGACGCTCGCCTGCGTGAAGGGGCTCACCACCACCGAGCCCGAGGACGTGCCCGGGGGCCACATCCCCTTCACGCCCAAGGCGAAGCACGTGCTCGAGGGCGCGTTTCGCGAGACGATCGCCCGCGGGCAGACCTACATCTCCACGGAGCACCTGCTCCTCGGCCTCGTGCGCGAGGGTAACGGGCGCGCCATGGAGGCGCTCTCCCGCATGGGCGTGTCGGGCGATGCGGTGAGAAACGCCGTGAACGAGCTCATCGCCCAGACGCCCGAGGGCCGCGGCCAGCAGAGGCCGCAGAGTCCCGCGGGCATGCCGATGAGCCCCGAGATGATGGGCGGCCAGCAGCAGAAGGACGGGAAGTCCCTGCTCTCCGAGTACGGCCGCAACCTCACGGCGCTCGCCGCCGAGGGCAAGCTCGACCCGGTGATCGGGCGCGACTGGGAGATCGAGCGCGTGATGCAGGTGCTTGCGCGGCGCCAGAAGAACAATCCGCTCATCCTCGGCGACCCCGGCGTGGGAAAGACCGCCATCGCCGAGGGCCTCGCGCAGCTCATCGCCACCGGCAACGTGCCCGAGGTGCTGCGCGGAAAGCAGATCTGGACGCTCGACGTGGCCGCCATCGTGGCCGGCTCGAAGTACCGCGGAGAGTTCGAAGAGCGCCTGAAGCGCGTGATCAACGAGGTCATGAACTCGGAAAACGACATGCTCTTCATCGACGAGATCCACACGCTCATCGGTGCGGGGTCGGCTGAGGGCTCCGTGGACGCCGCCTCCATCCTGAAGCCGCCGCTCTCCCGTGGCGAGATCCAGGTGATCGGCGCCACCACCGCCGACGAGTACCGCAAGCACATCGAGAAGGATTCGGCCTTCGAGCGGCGCTTCCAGCCGATCAACATCGGCGAGCCCTCCGTGGAGGACACGATCGTCATCCTCCAGGGCCTCCAGGAGCGCTACGAGGCCCACCACCACGTCCACTACACGCCCGATGCCATCGAGCAGGCGGTGCTGCTCTCCTCGCGCTACATCCAAGACCGCTTCCTGCCCGACAAGGCCATCGACGTCATCGACGAGGCCGGGGCGCGCACGCGCGTGCACAAGGTCATCGTCCCCGACGACATCCAAGCCATCGACGCCGAGCTCGAGCGCGTGGGCGAGGAGAAGAGCCGCGCCGCCAACGCGCAGGAGTTCGAGCTCGCCGCGCGCCTGCGCGACGAGGAGAGTGCGCTCAACGAGCGTCGCGCCGAGCTCGACAAGAAGTGGCACGAGGAGATGGATTCGTCTGTGGTGGAGGTGTCCGCCGAGGACATCGCCGATGTGGTGTCCTTCATCACCGGCGTGCCCGTCTCGAACCTCACCGAAGCCGAGACCTCGAAGCTCCTGCGCTGCGAGGAGGTGCTCCACGAGCGGGTGATCGGCCAGAACGAGGCCGTGAGCTCCGTGGCGCGCGCCATCCGTCGCTCGCGCTCGCCGCTCAAGGATCCGCGCCGCCCCGGCGGCTCGTTCATCTTCCTCGGCCCCTCCGGCGTGGGGAAGACCGAGCTCGCCAAGAGCCTCGCGGAGTTCCTCTTCGGCTCCGAGGACGCGCTCATCACCTTCGACATGTCCGAGTACATGGAGAAGTTCAACGTCTCCAAGCTCGTGGGCGCGCCTCC
>CANQSI010000038.1 GCA_947626465.1 uncultured Atopobiaceae bacterium | reverse complement strand
ATGGCGCTCGCAAGGGTGGCAGGCGTCTGGTCGGTCTGGCCGAGGAGGCCCATGCGCGCCATGGCGAGCGCGGTGGGGCCGGAGCCCGTGACGGCGAGCAGCGAGCCCGCATAGTCCACGTAGCCCCAGCGAGGATCCCACGTGTAGAGGAGGGGAGCCGTGCCGCGCGAGACGGATTCGTCGTAGGACGAGGCGCCGTGGGCGGCGGTGGGGTAGTTGTAGACGAAGGACGTGGAGGACGGCTCGTCCACCATGAGCTGGACGAGCTCTGTGGGGTACTGGTCGGCATGCTCGGCCACGAACGTGCTCTGGAAGTTGGAGGTCACCATCGCCTCCACCTGCGTGCGGAGGTCGCCCTCAAGGCTCTGGGAGACGTTGGCCGTGGGGTCGTCCGTGTTCTGGCCGCAACTCGCGGCGCAGCTGATGAGCGTGATCACGAGGATCACGAGGAGCGCGATGATGATGCCCACCACCACCATGAAGGTGGTGTCGTGGTTCGAGCGGCTCTTCGTGAAGTTGATGGGGCGGTTGCGCAGCGGATAGCCGCCCTGCTGGGTGACGTCGAGGCGGCGCGAATTGCCGCGACCGCGCGAGCCCGAGCGCGAGTTCGAGCGCACGCCGCCGCGGTTGTAGGACTCCTGGCCGCGATAGCGCTGGTCGGAGAGTTGCCCGGCGCCGCGGGAGCGCCGAGCGCGCTCTTCGGCGCCGATGGAACCCATGTCGCGCCGGGAGCGACTGCGCGAGGAACCCACGTAATAGCTGCTGGAGCGTCCGTACTCCGAGGAGGTCGAGTGGCGAGATGACGTGCGACGGGCTCGATCGTTCGAGCGTGCGGACCTCTCCGGCATGGTGCCTCCCATGGGCTTCGCGACAGTCTTGGTGCCATGATAGCCAACCCCCGTGCCCTCTGGGCAGAGCTGGGGCTCCTCGGGAGCCCGAGGAGCGCGATCCCAGGGCTTTGACAGAGCTAAGTCCAGCGAGTAAAGTTGCTCTGCTCATGCAAGAAATATGCAAAGTCCGCGTAATTCATGCGCTTGAATGAGTGGATTGGGCATATCTTATACGTTTGAGGGAACCACGGTGAATCGTAGTCGCGACGCCCGGCGCCACATGATACGCGAGATCGTGCGCGAGAGGCCCATCCGCACCCAGAAGGTGCTCGTCTCCGAGCTGAAGGCAGCGGGCTTCGAGTGCACCCAGGCCACCGTCTCGCGCGACATTGCCGAGATGGGGCTCTCGAAGCTCGCCGATGGTCGCTACATGCTCAAAGGCGACCTCCATCTCCAGCGGATGATGAACGACCTCGCGCTCTCCGTCGCGGCGGTGAACAACCTCGTGCTCGTGAAGGCCAACCCTGGCACCGCCAACGCCATCACCGCGGCGATCGACGGGGCCGAGCTCTCGGAGATCATGGGCACGATCGCAGGCGACGACACGATCCTCATCGTCACCCCCACCAACGAGGCGGGCGAGACGCTCGCGAACCACCTGGAGCGGCTCCGAAGCGCCCCGTAGCCGCCCTCGGCGACAATCGTGGCCCGACGTGCTGATAACCGCAGGTAAACCCCCGTAAAAATCCGAAGATTAACCTTCAGGAAAAGGAGTTCCCCATGGCACAATCCTCCCTCCAGAGCCTCGGCAGCGTGCTCGCGCATTCCGATGGCCTCGGCCAAGACGACACCGCGAAGGCCGCGGGAAAGGGCCACGAGAACCACGTGCCTGCCGACAAGAAGGGCAAGGTCGTCCTCGCGTATTCCGGCGGCCTCGACACCTCTTGCCTCATTGTCTGGCTCACCGAGCAGGGCTATGACGTGGTGGCGGCCATCGCCGATGTGGGCCAGCCCGAGGACAAGGACTTCGCCTCGCTCTGCGAGCGCGCCTTGAACCTCGGCGCGGTGAGCGCCTACGCCATCGACATGAAGGAGGAGTACGCCGAGGAGGTGTGCACCTGCGCCATCAAGGCGAATGGCATGTACGAGAACCAGTACCCGCTGCTCTCGGCCCTCTCGCGTCCCATCATCTGCCGCCATCTCGTGGCGGTGGCGCACGCGGAGGGCGCGGTTGCCATCGCGCACGGCTGCACCGGCAAGGGCAACGACCAGGTGCGCTTCGAGCTCGAGTGCAAGGCGCTCGACCCGGAGCTCGAGATCCTCGGCCCCGTGCGCGAGTGGAACCTCCTCACCCGCACCTCCGAGATCGAGTTCCTCGACGAGCTCGGCCTCACGATCGAGGTGACGAAGGAGTCGCCCTACTCGGTGGACGAGAACGTGTGGGGCCGCGCCATCGAGTGCGGCGAGCTCGAGGATCCCTGGAACGTGCCGCCGCTTGGCTGCTGGGTGATGACGAAGGAGATCGAAGACACCCCCGACGAGCCCGTCGAGGTGGTCGTGGGCTTCGAGGAGGGCAAGCCCGTTGCGCTCGACGGCAAGCCCCTCGGCATGTTCGAACTCATCCAAACCCTGAACGCCCTTGCTGGCGAGCACGGCTATGGGCGCATCGACATGATCGAGGATCGCGTCGTGGGCCTGAAGTCCCGCGAATGCTACGAGCAGCCGGCGGCGCTCTCGCTCATCAAGGCCCATAAGGCCCTCGAATCGCTCTGCCTGCCCGGCGACCTCCTCGCCGCGAAGCTCGACCTCGAGCATCAGTGGGCGAAGGCGGTCTACGGTGGCCTCTGGTATTCGCCGCTCAAGAACGCGATGGACGCGTTCATGGCCTCCACGCAAAAGACCGTGACGGGCGACGTGCGCCTGAAGTTCTTCAAGGGCACCTGCACGGTGAACGGCCTCAAGAGCCCGAATTCCATCTACGACTTCGGCCTCGCCACCTACGACGAGGGCGACACCTACGACCGCAGCGCGGCGAAGGGCTTCATGGATCTCTACGGCCTGCCGAACTCCGTGTGGGCGAAGAAGGTGAGCGGAGCCGAGGTCGCCGAAGGCAGCTATGAGGTGAGCGTGCCGCTCGTGGCCGAGGGAGTGCCGAGCGGCGCCGAGGTGAGCGTGCAGGTGTTCCGTGCCTGATCGCGCGAGCGGGGCAGCGCCGCTCTGGGGCGGCCGCTTCCACGAGGCTCCCACGGGCGACTTCGCGCGCTTCGGCGCGTCGCTTGAGGTGGACAAGCGCCTCTGGCCGTTCGATATCGCCGGCTCGAAGGCCCATGCGACGATGCTCGCCGCGAAGGGGATCATCTCCTCCGAGGACGCGGAGGCCATTCGCCGAGGCCTCGACGAGGTGGCGGAGGAAATCGCCGCGGGCGAATTCGGCTTCGATGCGTCGGTGGACGAGGACATCCACATGGCCATCGAGCGGCGCTTGACCGAGCTCATCGGCCCTGCAGGCGGCAGGCTCCACACCGCACGCTCCAGAAACGACCAGGTGGCCCTCGACACGCGCCTCTTCGCGAAGGACGCGGCCGCCTCGCTTGCTGCGGCGCTGAAGGGCCTCATGCGCACGCTGCTCGCGCGTGCGAAGGAGGGGAGCGACGTCATCCTCCCGGGCTACACGCACCTCCAGCCGGCGCAACCCGTGCTCCTCGCGCACCATCTCCTCGCGTACTTCTGGATGTTCGCGCGCGACCTCACGCGCGTGGAGGCGGCAAGGCAGGCGGCGGACGCGAGCCCGCTCGGGGCGGCGGCGCTCGCCGGCACCACCTACCCGATCGATCGCCGGATGACGGCGGAGGCGCTCGGGCTCTCCCGCGTGATTCCGAATTCCCTCGACGCCGTCTCCGATCGCGACTTCGCGCTCGATCTCATCTACGCATCGAGCGTGGTGATGGCGCACCTCTCGCGCCTCTGCGAGGAGCTCGTGCTCTGGAGCTCGGCGGAGTTCGGCTTCGTGACGATGGATGACGCGCACTCCACCGGCTCCTCGATCATGCCGCAGAAGAAGAACCCCGACTTCGCCGAGCTCGTGCGAGGCAAGACGGGACGCGTCTATGGCGATCTCATGGGCCTCCTCACGACGCTCAAGGGCATCCCGCTCGCCTACGACAAGGACCTCCAGGAGGACAAGGAGCCGCTCTTCGACGCGGTCGACACGGCCACGGCCTCGGTGTCCGTCGTTGCCGGCATGGTGGCGACGATGGACGTCCATGCCGATCGCATGGCGCTCGCGGCGGGGGAGGGGCTCATGGCCGCCACCGACCTCGCGGACTACCTCGTGGGCAAGGGCCTTCCCTTCCGCGAGGCCCACCGCGTGGTGGGGTCGCTTGTGGCATGGTGCGTGGAGGAAGGCAAGGCCCTCGACGAGCTCACGCTCGAGGAGCTTCGCGAGTTCTCCGAGCTCTTCGATGCCGATGTGCTCTCTTGGGTGGAGATCCGAAACGTGGTGGCGCGCAGGCGCTCCGAAGGCGGCACCGCCCCCGAGGCGATCGCCGCGCAGATCAAGCTCGCCGAGGAAGCGCTCTAATCCCATTACGCCGCATGACCACTTTTTCGGTGCGCTATCGCACCGAAAAAGTGGTCATGCGGCGTAAATAGTCGTGTGGCGAGCCCTAGCCTTCGCCGCTGCCGGAGGCGGGATCGGTGGTGGTTTCGCCGCCGCCTCCGCCGGTGTCGCCACCGCCGCCGGTATCCCCGCCGCCGGTGTCGCCACCGCCAGCGCCTCCGCCTCCGGTATCGCCGCCACCGGGCGTCGTTTCGCCTCCGGTGCCACTTCCGCCGGTGCCGCTTCCTCCCGTGCCTTCGCTGGGCGTTTCAGGCGTGTTCGGCGTGTCGGAGGGGTTGATCGCGCCGGGATCGTTGGCTTCGGGCGTGGTTTGGTCCGTCTTGTCGGCGTCCTCTTTCACCGGCTCGGTGCCGTAGGCCTTCGCGAACTGCCACGTGCTGTTCGGCTTGTACTTGGGGGCCGAGGCCGTGGGGAACTCCTCCCTCGGCTCGCCGTCGAGGGCCATGTTCACGAAGCGGAAGAAGATGGGGCAGGCGGTGTTGTAGGGGTGGCCTTCGCCATAGCCCACGTACACGGTGCGCTCGGCGGGGTACCCCACCCACACGGCCACGGAGATCTGCGGCGTGTAGCCGCAGAACCAGAGGTCGCGCGCGCCTTCCGTCGTGCCCGTCTTGCCCGCGACCGGCTGGTTCACGGCGAGGTCCACCGTGGTGTCCGCCGCGGTGCCTTTGGTGACGACGCCCTTGAGCACGTTCGTGACGGCCGCCGCCACCGAGGGCTCCACGGCCTGCGTCGGCGAATCCTGGTGCTCGTAGACGGTGTTTCCGTTGCGATCCTCGATCTTCGTGATGGCCACCACGTCGTGGTGCACGCCGCCGGAGGCGAGCGTGGCGTAGGCCCCCGCCATCTGGATCGGCGGCACGCCCACGGTGCCGAGGGTGATCGACGGATAGCTCGGAAGATCCACCGTGATGCCCATCTTGTGCGCCGCGTCGACGATGCGGTTGGCGCCGATCTCGTTTGCCACCTGGGCATAGCCGGTGTTCGAGGAGAGCTCGGTGGCGCGCGCGAGGGTGATCGTGCCGTACTGGGCATTCGCCATGTTCTGCACTTTCCAGGCGCTCGAGATCTGGATGGGCGAGTTGCAGTCGATGTAGACGTCGGGGTTCATGCCGTCGGTGATGGCGGCGGTGAGCGTGAAGGCCTTGAACGAGGAGCCCGGCTGGCGTCTCGCCTGCGTGGCGCTGTTGAATTGGTTCTGCTCGAAGTCGCGGCCGCCCACCATGGCCTTGAGATAGCCCGTATCCGGGTCCACGCATGCCATGGCCGCGTTCAGCTCGCCGTCGCCGATGGCGTCGAGCTGCGCCTCCACCGCCGCCTCGGCTTGGCTTTGCATCGTGGGGTCGAGCGTCGTGTAGACGCGAAGCCCGCCCATCATCACGGTATCGGCCGAGAAGTCCGCCGCGAGGAGGTCGCGGATGTAATTCGTCCAGTAGGGGTAGGTGCCCGTGGCCGACATCACGGAGTTTCCGGGGTTGAGCTCGAGCGGCGTGTTGTAGGCCTGGTCGAATTCCTCTTGCGTGATGTCGCCCGCGTCGAGCATGCGCTGCAAAACGACGTCGTTTCGGCGGTGGACGGCGGCGTCGGGGTTCTCGAAGGGGTCGTAGTAGGAGGGGGAGTTCGGCAGGCCCACGAGGAGCGCGGCCTCGGCGAGCGTGAGGTCCTTCGCGCTCTTGTTGAAGTACGTGATGGAGGCCGCCTCGATGCCATAGGCGCCGTGGCCGTAGAAGATGGTGTTCAAGTACATGTTGAGGATCTGCTCCTTCGTGTACTTCTTCTCCATCTCGATGGCGATGTAGGCCTCGCGCACCTTGCGTCGCAGCGTCCGGTCGAATTGCTCGTCGGAGAGCACGGTGTTGCGCACGAGCTGCTGGGTGATGGTGGAGGCGCCCTCGGAGCCGCCCATCACCTGCACGACGATGGCGCGGAGGATCCCCTGCGGGTCCACGCCGTTATGCTGGTAGAAGCGGATGTCCTCCGTGTCGACGGTGCCGTTGATCACGTAGGGGGAGACCTCGCTCAAATCGACGGCGCGCCGGTTCTCCGTGTAGAACTCCGCCATGAGCGTGCCCTCGGAATCGAACACCTGCGTGGGCTCGGAGACGAGGTAGGCATCGGCGGATTGGAAATCCGGCAGGTCTTGGAGCCACGAATCCACCACGTGGCTGAGCGAGTAGGCGAGCGCCACCACGGCGAGGATGAGAAAGCCGGCGACGCCGGCGATGCCGAACCCGATGATGTGGGTATGGGCCTTCTCCCTTGCACGCCTATTGCGAATGCCCATGTAATCTCCCGAATGCTGCGTTTCCCGGGCAACTCGACCGTCGTTTCCGGGTGGGTGTGTTCATAGATGGCGGATATTGTAAGGCCCCACGTGGGGAGTTTGGGCAAGGCGCGGGCGAGCGCTGTGGCCGTTTCGTGGAGGAAGGCGGGGGCATGCGCAAGGAACCACTAGGGTTTTGCCCCTGAAGCGCCTAAACTGGTTGCTCGCGATTCCCCGACGGCGCACCGTCGCGTGCGCGCACGCAGCTTATTCGAACCCACTTTCGGAGGAGCGTCCATGAAGTGCCTTCCCTTGAAGAAGCCCCTGCGCCTCGTGGCGGTCTTCGCCGCCCTCGCGTTCTGCATGGGACTCTTCGCCTTTGCGGCGCCGGCCTCGGCGGATGAGGCCTCCACGCTCGCGAGCAAGAAGATCATCGTGGCGCTCGACCCGGGCCACGGCGGCGGCGATAACGGCGCCTCCGGTGTGGACGCCGAGGGCACTCGCTACTACGAGAAGGACTTCACCTGGAAGATCTCAAGCTACACGAAGGAATGGCTCGAGGCGAAGGGCGTGAATGTCTTCCTCACCCACGACGGCACGGAGCGCGGCTCCAATGGCGATTCCACGCCCTCCATCTACGATCGCGTGGAGCGCGCGTACGCCGCCGGCGCCTGCGCGGTGATCAGCCAGCACATCAACAGCGCCGACAACGAAACCGCTCACGGCTTCGAGGTGTGGGTGCCGCGGCGCTGCGACTACTACCCGAACACGAACACCGCAGGCCAGAAGTTCGCCCAGGACCTCAAGCCCAAGCTCGCGGATCTCGGCCTCTGGAACCGCGGCACGAAGACGAGCCGCCTCGAGGGCAGCACCTACGCCAACGGCGACACCTGCGATTACTACGGCGTCATCCGCTACGCCCGCAAAGAGGGTATGACGGGCGTCATCATCGAGCACGCCTTCATCAGTAACGAGGACGACCTCGCGCTCCTTAAGGATGAGAGCTTCCTGAAGAAGCTTGGCTATGCCGACGCGGAGGCGATCTACGAGAACCTCGACACCTTCTACCAGGTCTATTGCGAAAACGACGAGCAGCTCGCAAACAGCGCGCGGGCGAAGAAGGAAGTCGCGAGCGCCGCCGAGGGCAGCGTCTTCAGGCTCTACAACAAATGGTCCCACGACCACCTCTTCACGCTCGGGAAGGCCGAGACGCTGAACCTCGCGGACAAGGGCTGGACCTACGAGGGCGTGAACTGGGTGACCCCGAGCTCCGGCACCGAGGGCGTCTACCGCCTCTACAACACCTACACCGGAGAGCACCTCTACACCCAGAGCAAGGACGACGCCGAGTACCTCGGCAGCCACGGTTGGGTGTGGGAGAACGGCGAGAAGCCCGTCTTCTACAACGCCGATAAGACGGCTCCGAATGCATTGCCGGTGTATCGCCTCTACAACCCCTACGAGAAGGT
>CANQSI010000037.1 GCA_947626465.1 uncultured Atopobiaceae bacterium | reverse complement strand
CGCAGGAAAGCTCGAAGATGCAGGTGGTGTTGGCGGGCGCGTCCTCGAGGTGGTTCAGGAGCACGAGCCCGGAGTGCTCGCTCGTGGCGCTCGCGAGGTTCCAGATGCGGCCCGCGACGTTTCTGGAGATGGGGTCGGTGGCGGAGAGCGCGAGCACCGTCTCCTCGAGCACCGACGCAGCACGGGCGAAGCCGATCACGCCGTAGGCGGGGCTCTTCTGCCGCTTCTCGTCCGCCCACACGTGCTTCAGGTGCCAGATGGCCTCGAAGGTGTCCTGGAAGCACATGCCGTCGGGGTAGAGCCCCACGTTCTCCTGGAACTGGCGCACGGCGGCCTCGGTGTGGGCGTCGTAGTTGCCGCTCACCTCGCCGCAGGAGAAGCCGAGCGTGTTGAGCGCGTGCTGGAGGATGCGCACATCGTTTCCATGGAAGTTCGGAAGGCGCAGGTAGAGCGTGCGATCGCCGAGCTCGTAGCCCTCGGAGACGAGCGCCACCCAGGTGGCGCTGTCCACCTCGGGCTCCTTGCCGAGGTCATGGCGCTCGCGAAAGCCCAGGACGGCCGTTCGCGTGGTGTCGCCGAAGGTGGCGTGGGCTCGCTCGTCCTTGCTGATGAGGTAGCCAAGGCGCGCGAGGCGATCCTGCACGTCCTCCACGGCGGCCCCGTTCATGCCATAGACGATCGGCTCCATCGCTTCCCGCTCACCAACCTTTCCCAAGAGGCCCTAGTGCGTTCGCTCAAGCACGTAGTGTGGCAGAGAACGAAGCGCGAGGGCGGCATCGCCCTCGCCAAGCTCGAGGGCCTCGAGCACCTCGGACGCGCCCTTCGCGAGCCCCTCGGCCTTCGCGCGCGCACGCTCGACACCGCCACCCTCGCGGATGAGGGAGGCGGCCCGTTCGATCTGCGCCTTGCTCGCATCCTCGGCATCGAGGATCGTGGTGAGCTCGGCTCCCAACTCCTCGTCGAGGCCCTCGAGCGCGTAGGTGAGCGCCAGGGTGCGCTTGCCCTCGGCGATGTCGCCCAAGGGCTCCTTGCCGAGGACTTCAACGGAACCTTCGAGGTCGAGGAGATCATCGGCGATCTGGAACGCGAGGCCGAGCGAGAGGCCCGCCTCGCGAAGCGCCTCCACGTGCGCTTCGGGGGCGCCTGCGATGAGGGCGCCCATTACGAGCGGCGTGGCCACCGAGTAGTGGGCGGTCTTCAGCGTGGCCATCTCGAGGTAGTCGTCGGGGGAGAGGTCGAAGCGCGCGTCCCTCGCCCAGCCCACGTCGAGCGCCTGTCCCTCCACCGTGCGCATCATCATCTCCGAGAGCTCGCCTATGAGCTCGAGCTGGAGCTCGGGCGAAAGCCCGCGCGAACCGAGTATGTCGAGGAAGCTCTCCACGAGCGCCCCGTCGCCGATGGTGATGGCGAGCCCCTCGCCCTCGCGCACGTGCACGGCGGGCTCGCCTCGGCGCGTGGCGGCGTGGTCGGCGATGTCGTCGTGGATGAGGGCGGCTGCCTGGAAGTGCTCGACGGCGGCCGCCGCGCCGAGCGCGCGCGTGGGGTTTCCGCCCTCCACCTCGCAGCCAAGGAGCACGAGCGCGGGACGGGTGCGCTTGCCGCCACGCGCGAGGAACTCCATGAGCGGGCGGTGGTAGAAGCCGCGCAGATCCTTCGAGACGCCGAGGGCTAGCCCTCCGAGGAGCGCCGCATCGATCGAATCGCGCCAACGGTTCACGTAGCTCGAGAAACGCGCTCCCGCGTCCTCGCCTTCCCGCGCGTCGCCTGCCATCGCCCTCACGCCTCGTAGCCGTTCGGGTTTTGCGATTGGAAGTTCCAGGAATCGCGGCACATGTCGGCGAGGTCGAGCTCGGCCTTCCAGCCAAGCTGCTCTGCCGCCTTGCTCGCGTCCGCCCAGTTCTGGGCGATGTCGCCCGCGCGACGAGGATCGACCACGAAGGGGATGTCCTTTCCCGCCGCCTCGGAGAAGGCGCTGATCACCTCGAGCACCGACGAGCCCTTGCCCGTGCCGAGATTGAAGATCTCCACGCCCTCGCGCCCGGCCATCCACGCGAGCGCCGCCACGTGGCCCTTCGCGAGGTCGACCACGTGGATGTAGTCGCGGATGCCCGTGCCATCGGGAGTGGGGTAGTCGTTGCCGTAGACGTGCACCACGTCGCGTCTGCCCACCGCCGTCTGCGCCACATAGGGAACGAGGTTGTTCGGGATGCCCTTGGGGTCCTCGCCGATGAGGCCCGAGGGGTGGGCGCCGATGGGGTTGAAGTAGCGAAGCAGCACCACGTCCCAGCGCGAATCCGCCACCCAGAGGTCGGAGAGGATCTGCTCGATCATCCACTTCGTCCACCCGTAGGGGTTGGTGGCGGGCTTCTTCGGCGAGGCCTCGGTGAGGGGGACCTCGTCGGGATCGCCGTAGACGGTGGAGGAGCTGGAGAAGACGATGGCGCGCACGTCGTGGGCGTCCATCACGCGGCAAAGCGAAAGCGTCCCGCCGAGGTTGTTCGAGTAGTAGGCGAGGGGCTTTGCCACGCTCTCGCCCACGGCCTTGAAGCCGGCGAAGTGGATCACGGCCTTAGGCGTCGTCTCGTCGAAGACCTCGGCAAGCGCCGCCTCGTCCGAGATGTCCACCTTGAAGAAGCGCAGGCGGCGTGCGGCTTCGTCGCCCACGATCTGCGCAATGCGATCGAGCACCTTGGGGCTCGCGTTCGAGAGGTCATCCACGCACACCACCTCGTAGCCCGCCTCGAGGAGCTCGACTACGGTGTGGCTTCCGATGAAGCCGCACCCGCCGGTGACGAGCACGCGCGAGAGGGAGGGGGAGGGCGAATCACTCATGGCAACTCCAAACGTCAACAACGTCCCACGTCTCGAAGAGCTTAGCGCCCCTCGCTGCCTGCGCGCCTAGAGCCAGCCAAAGCGCACCGGCACGGTGTCGTCGTAGAAGCTGATCCAGTCGTCGAGCGCGATCGTGCGGATGTAGCCGACGTTGTCCATCACCATGCCGCCTCCGATGTAGATGCCCACGTGGCCGTAGATGGAGCCTGCCTGCGTGTGGGGGTGCGTGGACACCGCCACGATCATGCCGGGCTGGAGGTTCGCCTTGTTGGAGGTGGTGCACTGCGAGTACATGTCGTTCGCGTTGCCGCCGGGGTAGTAGCCGAGCGCGGCTTGGTAGACCTCGGATACCCACATGGCGCAGAGCCCGTAGCCGGGGGAGGACACGGAGGAGGCCGCGTTCACGATGGCCTGGCCCTTGGACGTGTAGGTGTCGGAGGTGCCGCCGCCGTAGTTGTAGTCGGGGCGTCCGGAGCTCCCGCTCGGTGCGGGGTTCTTCGCGGAGTTCGCGGCCTGCTGGCGGCGCTGCGCCGCCTCGGCCTCGATGGAGGCGGCAAGCTCCTTGTCGCGCTTGTCCATGAGGTCGCGCACCTCTTGCGAGAGGTTTTGGACCGTCGCCTCGGCCTCCTCCTGCTTGGCCTGCATCTCGTTCATGCGGGCCTGCTGCTCGTTCTTGAGCTCCTCGAGCGCCGCCTCCTGTTCTTTCAGCTCGAGGCGGTCCTCCTCGAGGGCGCGCTTCACCTCGCGTACGTCGTCGATGAGGGCGACGTTGCTCTCGGTGACCTTGTTCGCGTAGTAGATGTTGGAGGTGAGCTCCTCGAACGAAGACGAGCTCAGGATGAGCCCGAGGAGGTTGTCACCGCCGGCCTTGTAGGTGGCGGCCACGCGCTCGGCAAGGGCGTCCTGCTTCTCCTCGAGCTCGGCTTGGCGCGCCTCGATCTGCTCCTCTACCTCGGCGATCTTTCCCTGCACATCTTCGATTTGCTCGAGGGTCTTCGTCTGCTCCTTCGCGAGGGCCTCGTAGTCCTTGGCAATCTGGTCGAGCTGCGCCTGCACCTCGTTGAGCTGCGCCTCGGCGTCGGAGAGCTTCTGGAGGGTTTCCTTGGAGGCGGACGCCGCGAAGGCCCGCTGCACGGGAATCGCAAGCGCGCCCGCGCCCACGATGAGGGCGAGGAAGAGCGCGAGGAGACGATGCGTTCGAGGGGGCCGGGAAGGTTCGTCTGCAGGCACGCGAACCCTGCTCGGCAAAGGCGTCGACATGGGTGCTCCGTTCGATCTTCGTGTGATGTCGAGCTCGTGTGCGTTTCGCAAGGCCGCATTCTAGCGCTTTGGGCATGCACGCAGGAGGAACGCACATGATTAACAAGACCTGCGCACCGTGCTAGAGTGCGAGTGCTGTTTCAGGGATGGGTGCAATTCCCTACTGGCGGTAGAGCCCGCGAGCCGCGATGCGCGGTTGATCCGGTGGAACTCCGGAGCCAACGGTCAAAGTCCGGATGGGAGAAACGGAGCATTCCCATGGCCAACTCGCCTGCCCACTCCACGCAATCGAGCCATGCCACCGGCGCCTCCTCGGGCGCGTGGACGCCGAGGAACGTGGCCATCTGCGCCCTCTTCTGCGCGCTCGCGCTCGTGCTTTCCTTCGTGGAACTGCCGATCTTTCCCGCAGCGCCGTACCTGAAATACGACCCCTCGGGCATCGTGGGCCTTTGCGCGGGGCTCGCGTTCGGCCCCGGCATCGGCGCCGTGGTGGCGGTGTTGCCGTGGATCGTCCACCTCTTCGTGGAGCCCTTCGGCGCGATCATGGCTCTCTTCTGCTCGGTGGTGGCGGTGGTGCCCGCGGCCCTCATCTATCGCGCACGGCCCACCACAGGCGGGCTCGTGCTCGCGCTCGTCGTCTCCGGCGTGCTCGCGCTCGTGGCCGCCATCCTCGGAAACCTCGTGATCACCCCGCTCTACTCCGGCATGCCGGTGGAGGGGGTCATCGCGATCATCGTGCCCATCCTCATCCCCTTCAACCTCTTGAAGATCTGCATCAACGCCGTGCTCGCCGCCGTGGCACTCGTGCCGGTGTCGATCATCGTGGGGCGCTGGGACTAGCGGGCGATGGCGAAGGGAGGCGGGCGCGTCCCGCTCGATCGCGCCGCCGCGCCGCACCTCGCAGGCGACGAGATCGCACGGCTGAAAAGCGTGGGCTATAGCTTCGATGGGGGCGAGATCTGGGCGCTTTCGGAGGTGTCGCTCGCGCTTTCCGGGCGTGAGCGCGTGTGCGTGATGGGCGCCAACGGATCGGGGAAGTCCACGCTCGCGCTCCTTCTCGCGGGGCTTCGCGCGCCCGATGCGGGAGAGGTGCGGCTCATGGGGCGCACGTGCTTTTCCGATGGCGTTCCGGAGGGCAGCGCCTACGCCGCGGCGCGGCGTCAGACGGGACTCGTCTTCCAGGATCCCGTGGACCAGATCGTGGCGGGAGTCGTGGCGGACGACGTGGCGTTTGGCCCTGAGAACCTCGCGCTTCCCGGCGTGGAGATCGCCTCTCGCGTGGCGCGGGAGCTCGATCGCGTGGGCGCGCTCGGCCTCTCCTGGCATCGCACGTCCGAGCTCTCGGGCGGTCAAACGCAGCGTGTGGCCATCGCGAGCGCCATGGCGATGCAGCCCGCGCTCATGGTCTTCGACGAGGCCTCCGCGTTCTTGGACGTGCGCGCGCATGCGGCCTTGCAGCGGCTCGCCGGACGCCTTGAGGACGTGTGCGCGCAGGTGTGGGTGAGCCACGACGTCGAGGATGCGGCGAGCGCGAGCCGCCTCATCGTGCTCGAGGGCGGCGAGGTGGCCTATGACGGGGCTCCCTCCGCGCTGCTCTCGGACGAGGAGCGGATGCGCGCGCTCGGCCTCGAGCTGCCGTTTTGGCTTCGGGTTGCCCGTGCGCTTCGCGAGAGGGGCTGGGAGCTCCCGCCTATGGCAAGCGAGGCCGAGCTCGCGAAGGCCATTGCGAGCGAAGTCGCCCCAGACAGTGGGGACAGTGGGGACGGACCTTTTGTCTTGCGCGCAGCGCCCCTACCTGCGGAAACGTCGCAAGACAATGGGGACGGTTCTTTTGTCTTGGCAAAAGTGCTGGTAGACAGCTTGCCGCAAGACGAAAGCTCCGTCCCTACTGTCTTGCAAGACGAAAGCTCCGTCCCTACTGTCTTGCAGCGAGACGAAAGGTCCGTCCCCACTGTCTTGCGGGGGTTTGAGGTACGTAACCTCGGGTTCTCCTATTCCGGCGTGGAGGTCCTCCACAGCATCGACCTCACCGTGCGCTCGGGCGAGCTCGTGGCCATCGTGGGCGCCACGGGCTCGGGGAAGACCACCCTCGCGCGGCTCCTCGCGGGCCTTGCGGCCCCTTTGCAGGGGCAGCTCAAGTTCGGCGAGATCGACCTTTCCTCTCCCAAGGGCAGGCGTGAGGCGAGCGGGCGCATCGGCTTCGTGATGCAGCGGCCCGAGCGCCAGCTCTTCGCGCGGACGGTGGCCGAAGACGTGGCGTTTGGGCCGGAAAACCTCGGCGTGCCCAAGGCCGAGGTGGAGGCGCGAGTCGCACAGGCCCTCTCGCGCCTCGGCATCGCGGACCTCGCCGCTCGTTCTCCTTTCGAGCTCTCGGGCGGCCAGCAGCGCCTCGTGGCGCTCGCGGGCGTGGCGGCCCTCGAGCCAGAGGCGTGGGTGCTCGACGAGCCGCTCGCGGGGCTCGATGCCGAGGCGAGGCGTGCGGTGGCGGCGCTCATCGACGAGCAGCGGGCACGGGGATGCGCCGTGGTGGTCGTCACCCACGACATGGATCAGGCGGCGCGTGCGGATCGTGTGCTTGCGCTCGAGAATGGCCGGGTGGCGCTCGCGGGCAGCCCGGCCGAGGTGTTCTCGCACGCCCAGGAGCTCGCGGACATGGGGCTCGGCGCTCCGAAGGCGCTCGGCTTCGCCCACACGCTTCGCGACCTCGGGGTTCGCATCGGCGACCCCCTCACCCTCGAGGCGCTCCTCAAAGAGCTCGAGGAGGCGAGGCGTCCATGACCTCGCGTTCCCTGCCCGCGCTTCCGGAGCGCGCCCCGCTCGCCATGCTCGATCCGAGGCTGAAGATCCTCGCCACCATCGCGCTCATGGTCATGGGCTTTGCCGTGGGCACGCCCGCCCAGGCGGCGCTTTCCGCATCGCTCCTCTTCCTGCTCTTGGGGCTCGCGGAGCTCCACGTGGGGCGCTTCTTCCTCTCGGTGCTCCCCATCCTCGTGCCGCTTCTCGCGGTGGCGGCGCTGAACCTCATCTTCACGCGCACCGGGCCCGTGGTGTGGAGTTGGTGGGTCTTCTCCGTCACGCAGGGCGGCGTGGAGACGGCGCTCGCCTACGGTTTTCGCGTGGCGCTCATCGTGTGCTATGGCGCCATCCTCCTCGCCACGACGCCGGCAGGCGAGCTCTCGAGCGCCCTTTCGAGCCTCCTCTCGCCGTTTCGACATCTCGGGGCTCCCGTGGAGGAGTGGGCCTTCGTGCTCTCGCTCGCGCTTCGCTTCGTGCCCACGCTCGGAGACGAGTTTCAGGCGGTGCGCGAGGCGCAGGCCTCGCGCGGCGGCACGATTGCGCGCGGAGGGCCCGTGCAGCGCCTCCGCTCGCTCGCGGCGCTCATGGTGCCCATCCTCGCCGCGGCGCTTCGCCACGCCGAGCGCCTCTCCCTCGCGCTCGATTCGCGCGCGTGGGAAAGCGGTGCGCCCCACACACGCTGGCGGCCGCTCCACTTCGGCGCCGCCGATGGCTGCGCGCTCGTAACGCTCGCCTTCTACGCAGTGCTTCTTTGGGTGCTCGGCTCGCTACCATAGGGCGAAGCATCGAGAAGGGAAGTGGTCGTGGCAGAGACGATACGCTGGGGCATCATCGGGGTGGGGAGCATCGCGCGACGCTTTGCCGCCTCGCTCGAGCATGTGGCGGATGCCGAGCTCGTGGCATGCGCGGGACGCACCACCGAGCATGTGATGGCCTTTGCGGCCGAGCATGGCTGCAAGGCCGAGCCCACCCCCGAGGCGCTCCTCGCAGACCCCGACGTGGACGTGGTCTACCTCGCAGTTCCCCATCTCCAGCACGCGCCGTGGGCGCTTGCGGCCATCGATGCCGGCAAGCCCGTGCTCGCGGAGAAGCCCGCGTTCGTGTCGTGCGCGCAGGCCATCGCCGTCACCGATGCCGCGCAGCAGGCGGGCGTGCTCTTCGTGGAGGCCATGAAGCCGCGATTCCAGCCCCTTTGGCAGCGCATTCTCGAGCATGTGGATCCCGACGTGCTCGGCGAGCTCCTCGAGGTCGATGCGCGCTTGGCGATGGTCTATCCCGATGAGCCCGAGGGCTTCTTCGCAGAGCCCGTGCAGGGTGGGGTGCTCCTCGACCTCGGCACCTACGCGGCGAGCTGGCTCGATGCCTTCACCACGGGAAACCCTGAGGTGGTGGCCGTGAGCCACGAGTGGGATCACGACGTGGACGTGGAGGACACGGCCGATCTTCGCCTCGGCAACGCGCGTTGCCATCTCGAAGTGTCCGCGAGGCGCGAGGAGTCGGTCTGCACGCTCGCCTTCGAGCACGCCACCCTTCGCGCAACACCTCTCCACAGGCCCACCGAGCT
>CANQSI010000036.1 GCA_947626465.1 uncultured Atopobiaceae bacterium | reverse complement strand
GAGGGCCTATGGCGCAACGGTTAACGCAGGGGACTCATAATCCCTGGATTGCAGGTTCGAATCCTGCTGGGCCCACCAGACTATGAGGCAGGCCATGGCCAAGGAAGCCGTGGCCTGCTTGCTTGCTAGACTGTGGGCAAGCTCGTGAAACGCGAGGGGAGGACCATGGCGTGGCGCGTGAGGACAGACGTCTTTGACGGCCCCTTCGACCTCCTCCTCGCCCTCGTGTCGCGCCAGAAGGTGGACGTGGGCGCGATCTCCATCGCCGAGCTGGCCGACCAATACCTCGCCGAGGTTGATGCCATGGGGGAGCTCGACCTCGAAGTGGCGAGCGACTTCATGGACGTGGCCGCCTCGCTCCTCGCCCTCAAGGCGGCATCGCTCCTTCCCGCGAACTTCAATGGAAAGCGCTCATCCATCGAGCTTTCGCCCGAGGAGATCGAGGAGGCGCTCGATGCCGAAACCTCCCGCGACGTGCTCATCGCGCGCCTGCTCTCCTATCGTCAGTTTCGCCAAGCGGCCGCCGCACTCGAGGCGAGGGGAGAGGTCGAGGCGCAAATGCACGTGCGCACGGCCGGTCCGGATGCCGAGTATCTCGGCCTCATGCCGGACTTCCTCGCAGACACCACCCTGCGGGGGCTCGCGGTCATCGCGGCGGATCTCATGGGAAGGCGACAGACGTTCCTTCTCGAGGCAGACCACGTGGCGCCGCCGAGGTTGCCCGTGTCGATCACCACGAGCGCGGTCGATCGCTTCACGCAGGCAAACCCGAAGACGACGTTCTCCGAGCTCTTGCAAGGAAACGACGATCCGGAAGACGTGGTGGTCACGCTTCTCGCCGTGCTCGAGCTCTACAAGCTCGGCTCCATCGACATCCACCAGCGTCGCGCCTTCGGCGAGATCGACGTTGAGCGCCTGCCCGACGCCAAGCCCTACGAAGCCGATTCCCACCTCTGGGAAGAGGGGATCTGACCATGGACGATCTTGACCAGCTGGAGAGGGGTTCGCTCAAGGGCGCGATTGAGGCGATGCTCCTCGTCTCCACCGATCCCACGCCTGCCACCGACTTCGCGCGCGTGCTCGATGCGACGCCGGGCGAGGTGGTGGAAGCGCTCTCCGACCTTTCCGCTGAGTACGCGGACAAGGGTCGGGGCATCGCGCTTCGGGAAGTGGCGGGTGGCTGGCGCCTCTTCACGCCGCCCGCGTACCACGAGGCGGTGGAGAAGCTCGTGCTCTCGTGGGACACGAGGAAGCTCACCCAAGCCGCCCTCGAGACGCTCGCGGTGATCGCCTACCTCCAGCCGCTCACGCGCGACGGCGTGCGCGCCATTCGCGGCGTGAATTCCGATGGCACCATTTCCTCGCTGGTGGACAAGGGCCTCGTGCGCGAGGTGGGACGCGACACCTCGCCCGGACAGCCGATCCTCTATGGCACGACGAGGCGCTTCCTCGAGCGCTTTGGGTTGAAGACGACGAAGGACCTTCCGCCGCTCGAGGAATTTGCGCCGGATGAGGCCACGCGGAAGTTCATCGTGGAGCGCCTCTCGGGCACGTCGCTTGGCCTTGCGGGCGAGGATGCATCCCCCGACCTCATCGACGGGGAAGCCTTGGAAGAGGAAGCTGAGCTCGAAGCGCAGGTAGAGGCCTATGACGCTCAGGCTGGCGAGGGTGCTGGCCATGCGGGGGAGCGTGATGGAGGCCGCTAACGCAGAAGAGCGCGTGGTTCCGATGCGTCTTCAGCGCTTCCTCGCACGAGCCGGCGTGGCGAGCCGGAGGGGCGCGGAGAACCTCATGACGGCGGGGCGCGTGAGGGTGAATGGCGAGGTCGTTCGCGAGTTGGGTAGCCGCGTGGATCCTCGGGTGGACGTCGTGAGCGTCGACGGCCACGAGGTGGCCCTCGGCGAGGAACCGGTCTACCTCATGCTCCACAAGCCGGCGGGGTATCTCTGCACGATGCGCGATCCACGGGGCCGAAGGACCGTCGCGGAGCTCGTGCCGCTCGATGAGTACCCCGGGCTCTTTTGCGTGGGGCGCCTCGACAAGGATACGACCGGGCTCCTCCTCTTCACCACCGACGGCACCACGGCCCAACGCCTGTTGCATCCCTCCTACGAGAAGGAGAAGCGCTACGTCGCGCTTCTCGACGGCGTGCTTTCAAGGCAAGCGAAGCGCGCGCTCGAAGGGGGCGTCGAGCTTGATGACGGACCCGCCGCGCCGGCGCGCGTGCGAGTGTTGGGGGCGGCAGAGGCTCGTGGGATTCCCTTTGCCGTGCATGAAGCGCCCAAGGGCGCCGAAGCGGTGGAGCTCACGATCCACGAGGGAAGGAAACACCAGGTAAAGCGCATGTTCAAGGCGGTGGGGCGAGAGGTGCTCGCGCTCCATCGCGAGGCTCTCGGACCGCTCGAACTCTCCAACCTCCCTGAGGGGAAGTGGCGCGAGCTCACCCCAGACGAAGTCGCCTCGCTTCGCGCCCTCTAGAATGGACGTGTGAGAAGCGAACGCTCGAGGGAGGAACGCATGATCGTCGCCATAGACGGGCCCGCCGGATCGGGCAAATCCACGGTTGCCAAGCTTGTGGCGGCGCGCAAGGGCTACGCATTCCTCGACACCGGAGCCATGTATCGCACGCTCACGCTCGCGTGCCTCGAGAATGACGTCGACGTCGATCGCGCCGAGGCCGTCGTCGCCGAGGCGCGCAAGCATAGGGTGGGCTTCGAGCGCACCGACTACGGCGAGCTCCACGCCACGCTCGATGGTCGCGACGTCGCGCGCAAGATCCGCACCCCCGAGGTGGACGCGTCCGTGTCGACGGTGGCGGCCATCCCCGAGATCCGCGAGATCCTCGTGGAACAGCAGCGCGCCTTTGCGCGCGGCCATGATGTGGTGGCCGAGGGCAGGGACGTGGGCACGGTGGTCTTTCCCCATGCCGACGTGAAGGTCTACCTCGATGCCGATCCCGAAGTGCGTGCCCACAGGCGCGCGGTGCAAGCCGCTGGGGGAGACGCGGCGAAGGGAAACGACGCGGGAGTCGATGAAGAGGACGAGGCAGAGGCGCTTGCGGCCTTGAAGGATCGCGACGAGCGCGACAGCACGCGCGAGGTGGCGCCGCTCACGATGGCCGAGGACGCCACTCTCGTGGACACCACCAACCTCTCGCTCGACGAGACGGTGGAGGTGATCTGCGCGCTCGCGGGCATCAACGTGCTCACGAAGAACCCCAAACTCGAGAAGCACAAGAAGCAGGTGGAAGCACGGAAGGAGAAGATGGGGAGGGTGGCGCGTGCCCTGTCGCCGGAGCTTCGCGACAAGACGCCCTACGACGAGACGCTCGAGCCGATGCGCCACTTCCACAACACCTTCGATGACTACTACGACCATGCGATGGCGGATTACCCGCTGCTCACGCGCCTTCTCTACGACCTCATCGGCTGGGGCGTGTTCTGCGTCACCAAGCTCGTGTGGCCGTGGAAGTTCGAGGACGACGACGAGTACTTCGAGTGGCTGAGGGCCCAGGACAAGGGCACCGTGGTGATCATGAACCATGTGTCGATGATCGAGCCCGTGGTCACCGTCACGCACTTCTGGCGAAAGGGCCTTCGCCTCCGCGCCATCTACAAGGAGGAGTTCAACCGTTTCACCTTCATGCACTGGGTGTTCACGCGCATCGGCTGCATCCCGGTCTCGCGCGGCACGTCCGACCTGAAGGCCCTCAGGCGCGCGCAGCACGCGCTCGAGCGCGGGGAGAACATCCTCATCTACCCTGAGGGCACCCGCGTGAAGCACGAGGGCGACGAGGTGGAGACGATGGGCGGATTCGCGCTCATCGCGCAGATGGCGAAGACGGGCGTCACGCCCATGGCCGTGGTGGGAGCGCGGAAGGACCATCGCGGCCCCACGCTGAAGAGGCGCCATAGCTTCATAGGGATCGGAAGGCCGCTCGCCTTCGGCTCGCTCGGCGTGAAGGGCCGCAAGGCCCAGCTCGAGGCCATGGAGGCGAAGGCGATGGAGCGCGTGTGGGAGCTTCGCGATGCGCTTCGCAGGGAACATCCGGGTGAGGATTAGTGTCGCTCGAGGTCGCTGATAAGGCAGGGGCCTGCTTCGGCGTGGAGCGTGCGCTCGCCATGGTGGAGCGCACGATCGATTCGGCGACGGGGCCGGTGGCGACGCTCGGGCCGCTCATCCACAATCCCGAGGTCGTGGCTCGGCTCGCAAAGCGCGGCGTGCATGCGGTGGATGTGCCACCCGAGGCGCCGGGTACCACCCTCATCATCCGCTCCCATGGCGTGGCTCCCGAGGTCTTGGATCGTGCGCTCGAGCGCGGAAACCTCGTGGTGGATGCCACGTGCCCCTACGTGAAGCAAGCGCAGAGGGCTGCGCGCGACCACCTTCTGGCCGGACGGCAGGTCGTCGTGGTGGGGGAGGCGGGACATCCCGAGGTGGAGGGCATCCTCGCGAATGCTCCGGGCGCGCGTGCGGTTGTCGAGCCAGGGGATCTCGACGCGGTCGAGCCGGGCGTGCCGGTGGGCCTCGTGGCGCAGACCACGCAAACGCCCGAGCGCCTCGAGCGCATCGCGGAGGCGCTTCGTGCGCAGGGTCACGAGGTGGTGGTTTCGCACACCATCTGCGCGGCGACGAAGCAGCGCCAGGAGGCAGCGGTCGATCTCGCCAAGCGTGTGGACGCGATGGTCATCATCGGCGGTCGCAATTCCGCAAACACCTCGCGGCTCGCGGAGCTCTCCGCCGAGCATTGCACCACCTATCACGTGGAGGGTGCGGATGAGCTCGATCCGCGTTGGTTCAAAGCGGGTATGAACATCGGAGTGAGCGCGGGCGCATCGACCCCGAAGGCGCAGATCGAGGACGTGTGCGCCGCCGTGCTCGATCTGCTCGGCGAAGGAGGCGAGGGCCCGTGGCAAAGCCCATCGTGAGCGTCGTGGGCCGTCCGAACGTGGGGAAGTCCACGCTCGTCAATCGCCTCGCCGAGAAGCGCGCGGCAATCGTGGATGCCGAGCGCGGCGTCACGCGCGATCGCTCCTACCACGAGGCGGATTGGAACGGGCGCGAGTTCGTGCTCGTCGACACCGGGGGCATCGAGCCGCAAAATACCGACGATCGCTTCTCCGCGGCCATTCGAGAGCAGGCACTCCAGGCGCTTGCCGAGTCGGACGCGGTGCTCTTCGTGGTGGATGCCACGTCTGGCGCGACCGCTGAGGACGAGGAGGTGGCGCGGCGCCTTCGCCGAGCGCACGTGCCCGTCCTCTTGGTGGCGAACAAGGTCGATGGAGACGCCCAGGAGGAGGGCCTCTGGGAGCTCCTGAGCCTAGGCGCGGGCGAACCCCATCCCGTTTCCGCAGTGCATGGGAGGGGCACGGGGGATCTCCTCGACGCGCTCGTGGAGGCGCTTCCCGAGGAGCCGGCCGCCGAGGAGGATCGCTATCCCGAGGGCTGCGTGAACGTGGCGATCGTGGGCCGCCCGAACGTGGGGAAGTCGTCGCTCGTCAATCGTATCTCCGGGAGCGAGCGCTCGATCGTCTCCGACGTGGCGGGCACGACGCGCGATGCCGTCGACATCGTCGTCGAGCACGACGGCACGCTCTATCGCCTCGTGGATACCGCCGGGCTTCGCAAGCGTGCGAACGTCACGGAGAACGTCGAGTACTACTCCACGTTGCGCGGCCTCCAGGCGCTTGACGAGGCCGATCTTGCGTTCCTCGTGATCGACGGCTCCACGGGCGTCACCGAGCAAGACCAGAAGATCGCCGGTTTCGCCCTGGAGCGAGGATGCGCCCTCGTCACCGTCCTCAACAAATGGGATCTCGTACGCGACGACGAGGCGCGGGAAGACCTCCGCCAATCGATCGCGCGACGCCTCGAGTTCTGCAAATGGGCCCCGCAAGTGGCGGTGAGCGCGCGCTCGGGACGTGGCATCGAGAAGCTCTGGGGCGCAGCCGAGCTCGCGCTGGAGAACTATCGCAGGCGCATCCCCACCCCGCTCGTAAACGACGTGCTCTCGTCGGTGCGCGAAAGCGGGCATAGCGTGGGCGAGGGGAAGCGGCGCCTTCGCATCTTCTATGGGGCGCAGAGCGCCACCTGCCCCCCTGCGCTCATGCTCTTCTGCAACCATCCGGATCTCGTGACCGACAATTACCGTCGATACCTCGAGCGCCGTTTCCGCGAGGCCGTGGACCTCACGGGGACTCCGCTTCGGCTCACCTTCAAGAGGAGGTAGCGTGATCACCACTCTCGTCATCGTCCTTTTGGCGCTCATGGCGTCCGCCTACGCCGTCTGCGGCGTGCCCTTCGGCTACCTCGTCTCGAAGAAGTCAGCTGGCGTGGACGTTACCAAGGTGGGCTCGGGAAACATCGGATCCACCAACGTGGCGCGCACCGTGGGCCTGAAAGCGGGCGCGCTCACGCTCTTCCTCGACGCGGCAAAGGGATTCGTGTGCGTCTACCTCGCAAAGCTCCTGCTTGCCCTCGCGCTCACCAGGGGCGAGCTCGCACCCTTCGAGCCCACAGGCGAATTCGGCTGGACCATCGCGATGGTCTTCATGGCCGCGGTCATCGGCCACATCTTCTCGCCCTATCTGCATTTCAAGGGCGGCAAGGGCATTGCCTGCGGCTTTGGCGCATGCCTTGCGCTTTGCTGGCCGCTCGCCATCGCGATCCTCATCGTCTTCCTCGTGTTCTCGATCCCCACGCGCTACGTATCGCTGGGCTCCCTCGCCGCCTCGATCTCGCTTCCCATCTTCGCGGCGATCTTCTACTGGCCCATCAACTGGGGCTTCGAGGTGCCGCTCATCTTCGCGGCCGCCGCAGCGGTGTGGGCGCATCGCCAAAATGCCAAGAAGCTCATCTCGGGCGAGGAGCGTGCCTTTAAGGTGAAGGACGGAAAGGACGACCCCATGGACCATTCCGATGACTCCGTGCGCGCAGTGGAGGAGGCCACCATGGAGGCG
Organism: uncultured Atopobiaceae bacterium; assembly: GCA_947626465.1. Classification (GTDB taxonomy): domain Bacteria; phylum Actinomycetota; class Coriobacteriia; order Coriobacteriales; family Atopobiaceae; genus CANRLS01. Next base: position 1,519 of record CANQSI010000036.1, on the reverse strand, counting down.
GCCGAGGCCGACGCGGCGCGTCCTCCCAAAGCGGGCGTGGGGCTCTCGTTCGGAGACGAGGCGCAGCTCAAGACGAAGATCGGCGATGCGGTGGACGACATCGACGTGGTGAACGAGGAAGTGGACGCATTCTCTAAGGCCCTCGAGGACGGACGGGATCCGATGGAGGCGCTCGATGCCCTCGACGACGAGGATGAGGACGAGTAGGTGGGCGCTGGACGCGGCTTCATGGCGCCGCCTTCGAAGGTGGCGGTGATCGGACTCGGCTCATGGGGCACGGCCATCGCGAGCCTTGCGGCGCCGCACGTGGGCGAGCTCTGCGGCTGGGATTACCTCGAAGATGTCGTGGAAGGCGTCAACCTCCAGCACAAAAACCCCTCCTACGCCACCGGTTGCGTGCTTCCCGACAACGTGCACGCCACGTGCGACCTCGCCGAGGCGGTGCGTGATGCCGAGGCGGTGCTCGTCGCCACGCCTTCGACGTACCTGCGCTCCACCTGCGCGAGGTTCGCGCCGTTTCTCGACCCGTGCGTGCCCGTGCTCGTGCTCGCGAAGGGCATCGAGCGCGAGACGGGGCTCCTCGTGCACCAAGTGGCAGCTGACGAGCTCGGTGGGGAAGAACGGGTGGCGCTCATCTCCGGCCCGAACCACTCCGAGGAGGTGGTGCTCGGGCTTCCGGCGGCCACCGTGTGCGGCGCGGCGAGCGACGAGCTCGTGCGAGTATTTCGCTCCATCCTCGGCTCGGAGCGGTTTCGCATCTACGGCTCGAGGGACCGCATCGGGGTGGCTGCGTGCGGCGCGCTCAAGAACGTCGTGGCCATCGCCTGCGGCATCGCGAGCGGCATGGGGCTTGGCGATAACACGATCGCCGTACTCATGACCCGCGGACTCGCGGAGATGACGCGCATCGCCTATGCGCTCGGCGCCGAACCGCTCACCTGCATGGGGCTCGCCGGGATGGGCGATCTCGTAGCCACCTGCAACTCGCCCCACTCGAGGAACCGCACCTTCGGGCAAGCGTTCGTGGCGGGCGAGACGCTCGCCGACTACCAAGCGCGCACGTCCATGGTGGTCGAGGGGTATCCCGCCGCCGCGAGCGCGCACGACCTCGCGAACCGCCTTGGCGTCGAAGCACCGCTCGTGGATGGCGTGTACCGTGTGCTCTACGAGGATTCGCCGCTCGACAAGGAGGTCGCAGACCTCCTCTCAAGAGAACCCCGCACCGAGTTCTATGGCATTGACGACGACGCTCGTCGTGAGACGGAAGGCTAAGGAGCGCCATGTCCGCCACCTTTGACGCCACGCAGCACCTCCGCACGCTCATCGCTCCCTCGATCCTCAGCGCGGATCTCCTTCGCCTCGGGCAGGAGCTCGAGAGCATCGCCACCGCCGACCTCATCCACGTCGACGTGATGGATGGGGTGTGGGTGCCCCACCTCACCTTCGGGCCCGACATGGTGGCGGCTTCGCGGCGCGCGAGCGAGCTCCCGGTGGACTGCCACCTGATGGTCGTGGATCC